>CAIMWN010000283.1 GCA_903845155.1 Oligoflexia bacterium | reverse complement strand
CCTTCTGGTATACCTCAATACTGTTTCTGAATTACAAAAGACATTCGGAAAAGGTACAGTTGATTATTTTCAAAGCATACTACCCTTTGCGGCTTCACTCAGAAAACTTTACCCTCTTTTGGTAGCCGACTTCGCCCAAGCTCAAACCAAAGGTCAAAGCGCTATTGATGAATTTGCAAAACGAAATTTACTCGATTATGTGAGACTGAAGATTCCAGGTGATCGGTTTCCGTTTAGCCAAGATTCCTTAGCCCCCTACTACGATGCGGTTGAAAAAGTGAACCAAAACCAAAGCGAACTTGAATCCCAAAACAGCCTCATCCTTGAAGTCTTGAACACCTATGCACTTTAAATGGATTTTTATTTCATTAGCGTTGCTACTTCACCCTCTCGTTTGTTTTTCAGAATTAACCTTTGAGGGTAAATGGACCAGTCAATATATGAGTTCACTTCACCAGAGTGACAGTGAAGACAAAAAATCAACTCTTCAATCTATAGCGCAGGTGGCGGCTATCATTAATCCAAAATGGGCCATTCAGGGAACCCTAGGTTTCAACGAGGCCCTCACTCCCGCTTCAAAATTCGATCTGATTGACCCCGAATTTCGGGCGTTTTATCAACTCGTTGAATTCAACCCTACCCTTAAAACCAGCTTGGGACCCACCTTCTCGCTTCCCCTCAGCCGTGACGCTCAGAATGCGTCATTGATTGCTTCGCTCGGAGTTGCCGCTAGAACTACCTTTGGCGGAGACGTCGCCGTGAGTCCCCACTGGACGATCTACTACGACCTCGGACTAAACCGCAATTTTCATCAATATCAAACTAGCCTGGATGGCTCACAAAACATCACCACTTCACTCGAACACCTGATGTATTTCGAATACCGACTAAACGACCAATGGTATTCCGACGCCAGTTTTGGGTTTTCATCGGCGTGGATGTACTCGGGTACCGTATCCAATAGTACGCTTGTAGAACAAGAGGTTGGCGTTCATCCGACTCAACATACTTCCATTATGGTGGCTCACACCCGAGGGGGCGACTTTCTCTCCCCGAGCGGGCAATCTTATCAATTTAGTCTATTCGATGCGAATGAATCGCGACTTTCACTGCGATTCTCTTACTTACTTTAAATACTGCCTCAATAAAATTTAGGCTCAGAAATAATCTATTTTCTCTTTTTAGCAATTTTCTTTTTGGCAGATTTTTTCTTACCTACTACTTTTTTCTTCAGCACTGTCTTCTTCTGTACTTTCTTTTTCACTACTTTTTTATTTTTTGTGGATTTTTTCTTCACTGCCGCCTTACGTGAGGTTTTTTTTGCAGCAGATTTTTTTTTCGCTTTAGTTTGATTTTTAATTTTTATTCCGCGGATCAACTTTCCCAAGTGCAGCTGCATTTTCTTCTTGTGTTCAGGGTCGATCGCAATGAGTTCTGCTCCAATTTCAAAACGCTTCTCCCCGTCGCGCTCCAACTCACTTACTCGAGCAACACAAACCAGTAACTTAAGAGGTTCCTCATCAATCTCGACCTCAAGCAAAACTAAAGTCCCATGCGCGTATTCCTGAACTGTTTCAAACGCAATTCCACCACTCGACAAATCAATCGATGAATTCTCCTGGAAAACAGGGGTTCCAAGAACTTGATATTTACTATGCTTAATAGTCTTACTGAGTGGAACCCTAATCTTTTTTCTGCGTTCAGCTTCATTGTTCATAGCTACATCATGCCAAACTCGATGCAATATGAACATGACTGTTTTTTGACAGCCGCTCCGCAAAAATAAAAAACAAGTTGAAAATCCTTTGATCGGAGTAGTATATATCAATTTATTATTTATAATAAAAGAATGTCCTTGAACACAGTACCTCTTTTGACCATAGGGATTGAACCAGAAGTTGAACAATTTATTCTCGACTTGCTCAATAAGACGAACGTGACCAAAATGGAAATGAACATGGATCACATGCTCGAAACGGTCACTCCCCGTCCCGCGTTGGTGATTTCTGGTCCACCTACGAAAGACTTTAGCCCAAACGAGCTCGCACAAACGCTCCGCATGCAATACCATGATGTTCCGATTTATTTGATTTGTACGGCTCGAGATGGATTTGAGCGTAAAGATTTCATTAAAAATGGATTCACGGACGCATTCTTGCTTCCTCTGGATGCTCACCGACTGAAGACCACCATTAATGAATCGCTTGCTCTCGCCTCCAGTGGAGCCATCGTAGTTTACAGGCCAGTGAAAATCATCGATCTTGAGCCGGGAACCACTCTTGATTTTGATACCAGCGTCTATCTCCCGACCAATAACAAATATGTTAAACTGAGTCACAAAGGTGATGCCCTCGACGCAGAGAAAATTGAAAAAATCAAAAAAAGCAAAATGAATACCATTTTTGTTCCTGCTGATCAGATGCAAAGTTTTTATAGTTATTCTGCAAAACGCCTGAGAACTCTTGAAAAAACAAGCATGAGCGAAACGGAGCGCAAGGAAAAGCTTTCTGCCGCGGTTCGCGATTTGATGAGCGGATTATTCACTCAAACGGTTTCCAGTTTTGAATCAGGCCAAGCCATTTTGAAAGATTGTAGTCAAATTGTAAAAAGCTACATTATGCAAGGCGCAGAAAGCGAATGGTATACTCGCATTCAACAAGTTTTAGGTGAAAAGGGCGATCACTATTCACACTCGAGCAACGTCTCTACTCTTGCCGCACTTTTTTCCATGGGTCTTGGAATCGGGAAACCTGAGGATCTGGCACTCGCAGGACTTCTTCACGATATTGGAATTGCTGATCTCCCTGCCGACGTGCAGACCACTGATATCGGCCAAATGAATAAACATCAATTGGAATTGTATAAAACTCACCCTGAAATCAGCGTGAAGCTGATCAAAGAGCGTAAAATTGTGGTGCATGAAGTGGTCATGAAGGCAATTCTACAGCATCACGAACTCTACAACGGAACTGGCTATCCTAAAGGCTTTTACGGAGACCGCATTAGTAAAGAAGCACAAATTTTGGCACTCGCAGATCAATTTGATTATATGACTCAACTCAAAGTGGGAAAAGCACTCATGACTCCTGCTCAGGCGGTCATGAAAATCAGAGACGACCAAATCAATGATCCTTCTCGCATTTTGTATAACCCTGAGATCTTAAAGAAATTACTTTCCCTATTTCCGGCAGACCTTGGCGTGAGCAGCGGGGCTGCGTAAGTGGAAATCAAATGCTAAAACGCAAAATCAACAGCTAACTGCTGAATAGCCGTGTTATCAATCACCCGCTTCACCTGATCATCAGAATAGAGCTTGGCATCGGCCTTCACCTTCGCGCTGCAATTAGTGCAGAACTTTGAAATGTTATTGAGCATTACTGACGCCGAAGAGTAAGAACCATAGGCAGTATCATCGCAGGCGTATTCATTGTTGAGCTTGGCGCCCGTCCAAATGCTGGTGGGTTTAAAATTACTCGGACACTTGGCATGTGGCCAGTTGTCGTTTTCTTCCTCAGTATGACGAGCCTCATGGTAGAGGGTCATGAGCCTCGCAATTTGAGGATGGCTGATTTGAATATAATTGTCAGTAACCCAAATTTTATTCTTAAAAGCCGGGTCCACGCATGCCACTGCCGTCGATCCCCCACAGGTGTCGACCCCAAAAAATAAAACGCGCTTATTAAACCACTGTAAATAATTTGCGCCGCTCACGGTTCCGAAAGTAGTTTGATGTATGGGTGAAGCTTTGCTTGCTTGAATACTTTCCAAGAATGAAAAGTCATTCACCACCTGCGACTTCAAGTCAGTCGCGACATTTTCGTCGAACTGCATATCGGCTGAACCGATTGCATAGGATGGAGAAACGAAATGTACCAACGCGAGCATCACTATAAATAAACGCACCATTAATTAAATGATGAGTGAATTAATATTTAATTTCAATTTATTTTCGAAATGGCTTCTTTGGCAGATCGTTCCATTCGGCAAGAACCGCCAATATCTCGTCAGCTTTCATGACTTGTGAATCTTTCGCACCGTATTTTCTCACGGCGAAAGATCCGTCCGCCATCTCCACATCACCAGCGACGAGCATGATTGGAATTTTCTGCATTTGTGATTCACGCGTTTTTAGGCCCATTTTCTCATTACGACTGTCTACTTCGTAGCGGATACCTAAGCTTCGCAACTTCTTCGCAAATTCATCACAATATGAGTTGTGTGCATCCGTGATCGGAATCAAGCGACACTGCACCGGGGCAAGCCAAAAAGGAAACGCCCCAGCAACGTGTTCAATAAAAACTCCGATAAAACGCTCAATACTACCGAGCACCGCACGATGAATGACCACTGGGCGGTGATTTGCATTATCAGCACCGGTATAATTACAGTCAAAACGATCCGGTAAATTAAAATCTAGTTGCACTGTTGCTAGCTGCCATTCACGCTTAAGTGCATCTTTGAACTTAATATCGATCTTTGGCCCATAGAAAGCGCCATCACCTGCATTGATGCCATAGGGGCGGCCCATTTTATCAAGTACACGCTTCAAGCCCTCTTCCGCTTGATCCCACATCTCATCCGTTCCAATTCGTTTTTCAGGCCGGGTGGAGAGAAATACTTTCATTTCAGAAAGATCGAAATCAAAGACCTCATAGGTCTTTAAAATCATGTCGATCACTTTATCAATTTCACTCTCCACTTGCTCAAGTGTGCAATACACATGGGCATCGTCTTGGCAGAAGGAACGAACGCGAGTCAAACCGGCGGTCACACCAGAACGCTCGTTCCGATGCAATCTTCCAAAATCAGCATAGCGAAGCGGAAGATCACGGTAGGAACGCTTGTGTGCAGAGAAAATAAAAGTCGAAGCCGGGCAGTTCATCGGCTTCACCGCATATTCACGCTCTTCCACTTCGATAAAATACATATCGTCTTTATAGTTTTCATAGTGACCTGAGGTCTTCCATAAAATGCTGTCAAACACTTGAGGAGTAATGACTTCTTGGTAATCATAATAAGCGTACATGTCGCGCACATACTGAACCAAGCGATTGTACACAATCGTGCCTTTAGGATGAAAAAATGGCGTCGCCGGACTTTCAGGATGAAAGGCAAAAAGATCGAGCTCTTTACCCAGCTTTCGATGATCGCGGCGTTTTGCTTCTTCAATTAAATGAAGATGTTCATCGAGCGCTTCTTTGGTTAAAAAAGCAGTGCCGTAAATACGTTGAAGTTGAGGATTCTTCTCATCTCCGCGCCAATATGCACCCGCGAGTGACATGAGCTTGAATGCCTTAATGTCGCCCGCTTGCTTAATATGCGGGCCACGGCAAAGATCGATAAAATCATTTTCTTGATAAGTACTCACCGTCTTCGCTTGATATTGATCGCGAAGCGTTTTTACAATCTCCACCTTGAAAGGCTGATTCATTTTTGTGAACATCTCGATCGCTTCATCGATCGTGTGTTCAGTGCGTACAAATTTTGCGTTGAACTTAATGACCCGGTACATTTCCTTTTCGATTTTTGGCAAATCTTCAGGAGTGAGTTTTACCGGAACGTTTACGTCATAGTAAAAGCCGTTTTCAACGGTCGGCCCAATTCCAAATTGAGAACCCGGCCAGAGGCGATTAATTGCATGCGCCATCACGTGCGCGCACGAGTGACGAAGCGTTTCAATGTCGCTTAGTTCAGTTGGTTCAGTAATTTCACTTAAAATATTGTCTTGTTCGCTCATCGTGATTCCCCAGTTTTGATACCCATCTATTGAAACGATTTTTGCTTCACTTGTCAAAACAATGCTACCATTTACCTATGCTTAGACTCGCTTGGACGCTCTGCATTAGTTTGCTTTTATTTTTCAACTCGGCACATGCGCAGATTGATTTACATGCTCATCTCGACATGAAACCAGGGCTCGGGTTTTTACTCCAGGGTGATTGGCTTAGCCCCCCTCAGGCTACCTATTGGAAATCACACTTTCATTCGAGAGCGTCCGAAAAGAGCTTAGAACTCCTGCACACGCCTCCCCTGATCGTCGTGAGCCTCTATGCACATCCGTATCTCAGTGTGAAGGGTATGCGAGAAGCGCTCGATCAAGAGTATGAGCACCTCGTTGCCTTTGTCGCCGAGAATGACAAACGATTTGGAATTGCCAAAAACGCCGATGAAGCTGAAAAGCTCATTGCCGAGAATAAAACCGCGCTCATCTTTTCCATTGAAGGGGCCTACGGGGTTCTCGAAACTGACGAAGATTTTAAAAAATGGATCGATGACCGGGGGGTCGCGATGGTGACTCCATTTCACCTCACCGAAGATCAATTTGGCGGGATTGCGCTCATGAGCAATTTTTTTGCGCTCCTCATGACCCCACTCGACTTTATCAAAAGCCTCTATGCGAGCCATGGAATGTGCCTGCTCAGCTTTTGCAAGAGTACTGTTGGAATTAAACGCGATGGCTATGGACTGATTGATCGCTTGATCAGTCATCATGTTTGGATAGACGTTTCTCATGCCAATGAAATTACGATTCAGGAACTCGTACCCATCTTTGATAAAAACAATCTCCCTCTCATGGTCAGTCATACTCAAATCAGAGAGGTTTATCCTGCAGAACGGGGCCTAGGACAACCCGAAATCGACTACATTAAAAAACAAGATGGAATCATCGGGCTGCTTCCCACTGATGACATGCTTAAAATATTTCCCGAGCAAAGTGTCGATGCCCCTTGCAAGTCGGGACTCGCAAACTTTAAATACGCCGTAAAAATCGCAATCAATACCCTAGGCCAAGAACGGGTGGCACTGGGGAGTGATACGAATAGCCCAATTGTAGGGCTATCTCCCGAATGCGCGAGCGAACCTGGGCGCATTCTCACTGCTTTTGAAAAAGAAGGATTCTATACTTATTCGCAGTGGGGTGAATTGAACGACTATGTGTCACCCAATTTAGAATGGCAAAAACAGACACTCTCCCATTTTCTTAAATTGTGGCGGCGAGTTCGACCTTGATTTCGCGCTGAATAGATGCGCAAAGACCATCACAAATCAACACTCGCATACACACTTCAGACAGCATGGTGGTTATAACCGCGCTCACTGTAAATAATTTTGACAGCGTGATGACTTGATCTCATTTAAAAGCAACCTACTGCGCGGCATAGTGTTTGCAGTTTATCTCAAAATAACCGCTGGCGAGATCAATGAATTCAATTCAATACCTATTACTGTCTATTCTAACTATTCACACTGCATATGGGCAGTCAGATCCAGGCCATCTCTCCCAACCAAGAAACCTTGACGAGAAAGCGAGTCAATCACTTTTGCTCTCGGTTGATTTCAACTTCGATGGAGAGAATATCATCATGACCATGCCGGACGGAAGTATCGAAACTCATCCTTTTCACGCAACGCCTCCTGCAAAAAAAGAAATAATCGTCTCTTATGATGGTGTTTCCATTCCTGATGAATCACTCACCTACCCTGGGCTCAACTCAGCTGACTTTGCAAAAAACTATCGTGGCTCCGACCATTTTTTCTCAGGGCGCCAAATCATGATGGTCGGCGGAGGAGAAAGTGGGTATTTAGAAAATAATGCAAATCAGCCTCAGGAAAATCAAAATACAAGTGACGTAGCCATTCAGAAGAAGGAAATCACCATCAACTACGACGGCGTTTCCATTCCTGATCATACGTTAGCTTACCCTGGCCCCCATTTTTCAGAATTCGCAAAAAATTATAAAGGCGCATCTGACTTTTTTGGAATACAGCATAAGAATTTAATTGGCCCAGATGGTAAAGAATGCCTTGCCTGGCTAACCTTTAAAAGCAAATCAACTGGAGAAGTCAGTCATTATGATTTTACTGGATTTCCTATTATTGCTGATTTTATAAATAAAGTGAAAGCAGGAGAAATAGAAAGTAACATCATTTCTTCTGAAATTGCCTCAAAATTTGCGTGCCCTGCTGTCATAGGCGGAAAAAAATAGTTGTAAACAAAAACGATTCAGCACCACTCGATGCCTTCATTACTTTCCTCTAAAACAAATATTGGTGACGAACAGGCGATGTTTACAGCTTCGGCCACTAGTCCATAATCTTCATTTAGGTTAAGAATTCACAGATCTTACTCAACTTTTACAAAGCCCCCATTCTTCCGCAGCTTTCAAATTATGCTGGCGGCATTTATGGGTAAGATTTGACGCTTCATTATTACCTCCAAGAGCAAAGGGAAACTCATGATCCAGCTCCAGTTTATATTGGGAGGAACACCGCATTTTTGTTTTTGGATTTATATATTCGCACCGATTACCAGAGCGTTGACTCACGATGCGTTTAGTGTGGATAGAAATGAAACGGCTTTGTATTTTTTTCTGGAATTTTTCCTTTGCCGGCAATGTCGAAGGATGTAGTTTACTTGTAGAATTTGACTCTGCCGTACTCGATGCAATTGCTGTACTTGCCGTTTGATCGCATGGCTTTACATTATTTCCGTCCTCCAGCACCATTCCTTTTTTCCTTCGCTTTTCCTGAATGAGCGAATCAAGAGCCTGAGCAAAGATGTCTTTCAAGGATTCATTTCCAAGCAGGTTTCTTACTTCATTCAATTTTTTAAAAGTAGCTTCCGGAATATAAAACCTGAGTTCCGTTAAATCCTCGCTCACTTCCCGAATTTTCTCTTGTGCTTCCTTTGCTTCGGCACTGGCTTTGGAGAATAAAATCTTTTCTACTTCGCGCTTAGATTGGCTTGAGCAGGTTTCGATGATTTCCAAAGTCTCGGATTTCGTGACCACGTTCCCGGCCTTCTTCTCCTGCTTAGAAAATCGATGAATCTGGGATGCCGTCGTCATCGAGAGACTTCCATTTTTAATCTTATCTTCCGCTTCGGGCACTGCTCGCATCAGTCTTACCGAATTTACTCTCTCAGAAGCTTGGGTTTCAGAGAAACCAAGAACTTTCACCACATATTCAAATAACGATGAACAGTCGAGTGTCGCATAGGCGCGCCTTTCATCGACTTGTACCAAGTATTTTAATAGCTCAAACGTGGCCTGTTTTTCTTTTTTTGAAGCATCAAACGTTTCTTTTAATAGGTTCTCATCGGAAAGTTTAGATCGAACTGGATTATTCATTTCTATCTCCTTCTCTAAGAGACCCTATCACGATGTTTTTCGTAGTCCACAGATGCCATGGAACTGCAGAAACGCGGCTCGCGTGTCAAAAAAGAGTCACTCAATGAAAACCGCGCTCCTCACACGCGCTAGCTGCAATACGCGGCGATTTGTGGTGCGCCGTAGTGACTCTCTAAGTTTCGGTTCTAAAATCTGTCAACTGAAAATGTGTTACAAATAATATTTACAGAAATGCCGAATACAAAATAATATTTATAAAAAACATTATTACGTTGCCGGGAACGTTATATTGAAAAAAAGTGATGAATTGCGGTGAGTGCGAATATTCCTCGATTGGACGCGGATATTGCTACTGTGAGATTTCGCAGACATCGACTTTTGCCTCAAATGCTTCCCATTCCAAAATCGCGCTGAGCAGGCGCAACGCCCGAATAAGGGCGCCGAGCTTCTTACTCACTGCCTACTTTCACCAATAATCAAACCTCAATTTTATTCCAAACCGCCTGGACAGTCTCTGCGGTTTCGATAGGATATTTGGCTTCGAACTGAATTGCCACGTCGAGTGCCCCTGCGGTATTTACATCCGGCCTTTGCAGTTCAATTTCTGTCTGATTCGGAAATTGGGCACTCGCCCATTTCGAAATAAGTTCAGGATCAGTGGTTCGATAAAAATAACTCTCCTGTCCTGGCTCTGCCCACTGCGCGCCATGAAGTAATATTTTGGTAAAGGAAACTCTTCTTTCTTCAATCACGCCCACAAATTCTCTAGCTACGTGAACTTCTCTTACCCAAGACTCATGAGTACTCGGGCAGCCCTGAGCTATTGCTAAACAAATCATGGCGAACTCGGCACAGCCCGCGCCATCCCCTTTTTTGGGATTATGGCCGCCGCCATAATGGCGAAAAGCCCCTGATGAAATCCATTGCTCGATAAATTTCATGAGTGCTTGTGCACGCTCGTCGTTGATCTGTGCCGTTAAAACCTTGAGCCTATTTTTCTTTCGCGCTTTCTCGATTTCAACACGCGCTTCATCGGATGGATCAAGGGTCCCAGCAAAATCATGAAAAAACGAGCCAAAACCGAGTTGATTTTTAATCACTACTTTTTTAGAATCCTTTTTACTCACCCGCGACATCCCCGTAACGAAGTGTGAAACGCCATAGGGGTTTGGGGTGTTCGCAATGAGTTCCACAAAGACATGACCAATGGGGGCGTAATCAAAAAAGAGACTATTTCGAAATGCAGTCATTAAAAGTGATCGAGGAGTATTCCAACAAAGTGGCTTAGGCGGATCAATCACATAAAGTTTAAACAGGGCGCTCATGACAAAAGTCTTCGCAACCAAAGCGCTCGCCATTCATTTTTTTCACTTCTCGTCACTTCGAAGGGCTGACCTCCGGCTTGGTAAGCTTTGATCACTTGATCTAAATCCGATTCAATCAAACCAGAAAGTACGAGTTCGCCATTAGGTTTCAGGCAATCTTTTATTTCTGGCGCAAATTGAAGTAAAATCGGGCGGAGAATATTGGCGATCAACACATCCACTTTTCCTCCGCGAATTTCGGCGGGAATGGATTCACTAATTTTAATTTTATGTTCCACTTGATTGAGTGCCGCATTTTCGCGTGCGTTGTCGTTAGCTAGTGTATCAATTTCAACACAGTAAACAGTAGCCCCCTGAAGTGCCGCTGCCACTCCTAAAATACCTGAACCACTTCCAAAATCGAGGACCGTCTTGCCTTCCAAACTTCCTAAGCTACGCAAAATTCGCAAACAGAGCTGAGTAGTCTCATGCGTACCAGTGCCGAATCCAGCGCCCGGATTAATCGCAATGATTCCTTCGCGTTTTCCTGCTAGCCACTCTTCATGCCAAGGAGGAAGTACGCGTAAATGTTCATCGACATCAATACCGGTAAAAGCGGCTTTCCACTTCGCATTCCAATCTTGTTCTTCCTCAATGAGAACTTGAGGATCGGGTTTCAAGGCATACTCGCGCTTTAACCAAGTACGGGCAGCGTTTGCCGATTTATCGGTTTTATAATATGCGGTTACATTGAGCGTTTTTTCGTGTGAGAGCCAATCTCGTTCATGCGGCGCAAGGCCCGCGTCCAGCACCCAAGATTCAGTTTCGTAACCCCGTTCATGCGCCTCTTCTGCAAGAAGCATCCCTTCTGAAATTCCAAAAAACTCTGGCTCTGGTCCCGTATTGAGATCACTTGAAAACTGAGTCAATCGTGCAAGAGCATCTTCTCTTGAGTGAGTGACCGTTTCGTGATCCTTCACCGAAGCAAGAGGCACACGTGCAGGTAAGCTAAATATCAATGCATAAGTCATAGAATTAAGTTTGAAAGCGCAAACTCTCTTAAGAGTTTGAACCGTCTCCACTGTTCTCGGGTTTTACTAATACTTCATAATCAGGCACAGTCACTTCACTCGGCGGTGACGGTGGCGCTACTCCCGCCGCCGTAGCAGCGATAGGAATAATTCCACCGCTGTTTCCGTTATTACCTTGAGCGAAGTTAGCTTGAGGACGTTGGTGTCTGAAACGTTGATTGCGATCACGTCCAGCTCCTTGTTCACGTCCGCCACCTTGATTATTTGCCCCACCACTTCCCCCGCGTTGATTGCGGTTTCGGTTGTTTTGATTTTGTTGGCGAGGATTGCGATTTTGTTGTGCTTGAGGACCAGACGCAGCTCCTGATCCTTTGCCAAAACTTGAAAGTGCCGCATCTTGAGCCGCTTGTGCTCTTAAGTAAGCCAATTGGTCTTCGTCATCCATTCCACTCATCCGTTGAGCACGTGGCTCTGGAAGGATAGGTTGTGCATCATCAAAGTCCTCCCCTGGAGGAATTGATTCTTCTTCACTTGGAGTTCCAACTGAACCGTTGCCAATTTCGACCTTCACTTGGGCACTCTTATGCACATGAGGAGGAGGAGCAGGAAGATGAGCCGCGCGTGGAGCAATGATTCCCGCGGGTTTTGCAGCTTGAATACTGACGCGAGGAGCTTTTGGGGTTTGAACACGAACTTGTGGTTCACTTTCATCCGCTTGATCAGATCGGTGATCCACTGGACCCGATTGCTCTGCTGATTCTAAGTCATCTTCCTTTTGTCTTTGTTTTTGTTTTTCTTTACGTTCAGCACGATCGCGCTCCATGCGAAGCTGTCTTGCGATGTCGGTATTTTGTTTCTTACCCGGCATCTTGTCAGTAAGCACTTCAAATTGCTCGCTGTGGTAATCCAAAATTGCCTGTAATGAAACTTGTTTATTGAACTTACGCTCTAATTGATCGAGAGTCTCGCGGAGTTCGATGGCAAGAATATCGATCACTTGCTCATGAGCAGACACGAGAATTTTCTTAGAATCCCGATCTACACTCAAGCGTTCAATTTCGCGCAAAATCTCATAAGCCACCGTCATGACACTTTTACTAAAACCCTTACCTTCGCATTGAACGCAAGGTTCGCAAAGTGTACGAATAATAGTGTCGCGAGTTCTCTTTCGCGTCATTTCTACGAGACCTAAATCAGAAATCTTTTGGATGGTAGGACGGGCACGATCTTTTTTGAGCGCTTCATCGAGAGCACGATACACGCGAAGTTTATTTTCTTCACGTTCCATATCGATGAAATCGACAATGACGATCCCACCGCAGTTTCTCAAACGAAGTTGATACGCGATCTCATCGGCCGCTTCCATATTCGTTTTTAAAATAGTGTCTTCAAGGTTTTTCTTACCGACAAATCGTCCGGTGTTCACGTCGATCGCAACGAGCGCCTCTGCTTGATCGATTACAATATATCCACCACTCTTCAACCATACTCTGCGCTCAAGAGAACGGTGAAGTTCGCTTGAAAGGCCGTAGGCATCAAAAATGGGAATATCGCCTTGATACAGTTCAATTTTCTCCATGAGAGCTGGCATGAATCGATCCGCAAACTCCATGAGTTCATTATAATGGTAACGAGTATCGACAATAATCTTATCAATATCTTCATTTACCCAGTCACGAATGGCACGAAGCACTGAGTTCAGATCCTCGTACGCAATTGCAGGTGCAGAAACATCATCCGCCCGTGCTTTAATTTTAAACCAAAGTTTGGACAAATAATCGATATCTTGTTTGATCCATGATTCAGGATCTTTACCGCCGCTCGCAGTACGAACAATGAAACCCACTTTGCGGGGACGATTACGTTCTACAAAATCACGCAAGCGACGACGCTCATCATCGCGCTCAATTCTTCTGCTCACTCCGACGTGATCGATGGTCGGCATACAAACTAAGTGACGCCCCGGCAAGCTCACATGACAAGTCAGTCGGGCTCCTTTGGTTGCGATTGGATCTTTTGCCACTTGCACAATTACTTCTTGGCCTTCTTTTAAAAGGTCAGCAATATTGGCTTGTGCACGAGGACGTGAATGCTTTGATTTAATTCGACGATCACGAGCGCGTGGCTCTTTAAACTCACTACGCGTTTTAGGAGCACGGGTTTGAGTAATGACTCTCCCTTCGTTTTCCATTTGAGCACGATCGCTCTCCACGTTACCACGATCATCTAAACTTTCATTCAACATCGCAGGCATCAGAGCGGGATCTACACCCGACTCGGACGATGCTGCAAATTGATGGCGCGGTTGATCTTTACCACCACGACCGCGTTTGCGATTGCGTTGATTACGACTGCGCCCACGACGGCCATCACCACGACCTTGGCCACCGGTTTGGATTAAACCTTGTAATGAAGGTTCAACACCTGAGGTTTTTTCAGCAGATGCATCTGATTCAGAAGTCACGTCACCACTTGCTTGAGCGGATACTTCGCCTTCGACAGCTTCTGCGCTATTTTCACTTTCAGTGAAATCTTCGCCCTCGTCACCGTCTTCACCCTCTTCGTCTTCTTCTTCACCTTCTTCACCTTCTTCACTATCTTCTTCTTCACTGCGCTGATAGCTGTCCTCTGCATTCAACTCATCATCACGCTCTTCATCATCAAAAGTATCCTCTACGTGATCATCCGCAAGATCATGCTCAGCATGTTCCGCTGCATGGCTTTCAAAATTTGAAGTATCTAAATTATTTGAATCTTCGCTGGGAGCAGAAACCTGAACCCCTGCATCATTCCTGGATCCTCCATCGACAATAGCGCCCGCAACTGATGCTTCAACGTTACCTTCTGTCGCACCCTCGGCCTTTACTTCAGCGCCTTCTTCTGGTGTAGGTTCAACCACTTTTTTGGGTTGAATAATCGGTCTTGGACCGGATTTAATCGCAGGGCTGGTTTCGCGACTTCTATCCTCTTGCTGATCATCTTCATGATCTTCCTGCTCGTGAAAATCCGTGTCCTCGCCCATCACTTTTGGATGAACATAAATATCGTCTACATAGAGGAAGGCGGCTTTATCTAAACCGATGTCTACGAAAGCCGCTTGCATTCCGGGAAGAACACGGGTTACGCGACCCTTATAAATATTTCCTACAATACCTTTGTCGCTTTGTCTCTCAATGAGAAGTTCTTGAATCCTACCGTCGTCCATCAGGGCGATACGCACTTCCGGAAGTGATGCGTTAATTATGAGTTCTTTTGCCATTTCTACCTCGATCAGGTCTTCCAACCTGGGTTTAGCACTTTAAAATTCAGACTGAAGTGTGAGGTAGGCAAGAGAGAGAGGGGGTAAATTAATGACACTGTTTTAAACAGTGGTTAACTTCGATCGCAATGAATCAGCGGAAAAGATAGTTCGATGCGAATTAACCTTCTTAGGTTTATCTCTGTATCGAACTGAGTCGTGATGTTGATTTGCACTAATCTTTTCATGATTTTTAATCGTTGATTAACTTATTAATTTTCTTAATCTTCTACTTTACTTACTTTCAGTAACGATTTGTTTTAATAACAAATCCTAGTTACTGATTTTTCCCTTTTAGCGTTCAGCTTGTCTTCGCTATGCTGTTTTTAATTCCAACGGAGAGCTAAGCTCTCCACACAAATTTTTAAACTAATTTCTAAACTAAATTTCTAATTTTTTTATAAAACTTAACTTTTAGGATTGCGTTAACTTTTCGTTACATCACACAACCCTATGAACAGATTATAGTAGGTTCTTCTGAACAGCAACCTAAAAAAATACGACCATAACACAAGAAGTCAAAAGATCGCCAGCTCTTGCGAAGATTCAACTTTTAAGACAATGTTGAAGACCCGCTTATAAAATAAGAATGACTAGCGGGATGGCTATTTTGAATGGCCCTGATGATTGGCCAAAAAATGAGGATGGTCTGAGCAACGATGAAACGAGTAATTTGGTTAGTATTAGACGGTGTTGGCGCTGGTGAAGCACCGGACGCGATTAGTTTTGGGGACTTAGGATCCAACACCATCGGCAATCTCGCGCGCGAAACTTTTAATAAACGTGGCACGCCCTTGCGCATACCTCACCTCATGAGCTTAGGCCTGAACCAAATTACCGACATCGCAGGCGCCACGACTCCATCGTCCATTATCGGTGGCTACGGAAAAGCTGCTGAACTCTCGACCGGCAAGGACACCACCTCAGGCCACTGGGAAATGACGGGACTCGTAGTCGATCGACCTTTTCAAACTTATCCACATGGCTTTGACAAAAAAATAATAGATCGCTGGGTCAGCGAAAACAATCTTCCAGGTATTCTTGGTAATAAAGCAGCAAGCGGTACAGAAATCATCGATGAACTCGGTTTGGAACATATGGAAAGTGGAAAACCCATTCTCTATACTTCAGCAGATAGCGTGTGGCAAATTGCAGCTCACGAAGAAAGCTTTGGTCTCGACCGCCTGTACTCCATCAGCAAGTCAGCACGAAAAATTTGTGATGAACTCAATATCAGCCGGGTCATCGCACGCCCCTTTGTGGGAGATCCTCGCAAAGGCATTCCATTTAGCCGCACCTACAACAGAAAAGACCTTGCCCAAATTCCCTTTGGAAAAACAATATTAACTGAACTTGAAACCTTGAAAATCCCCGTGTTAGGTATTGGTAAAATTTCAAATATCTTCGCGGGCGTCGGCGTTCCAGAGAACATCGACACCAAAGGAAATGAAGATGGTATTGCAGTAACGCTCGAACAAATCAAAAAAAGAGAAACCGGTCTCATTTATTGCAATCTCATTGATTTTGATATGCTTTATGGCCATCGTCGAGACATCGACGGTTTTGCCACCGCAATGGAAAGCTTCGATATCGGTTTAGGAAAAATTCTAGCGACCCTAAGAAAAGACGATCTCCTCATGCTCACTGCCGACCACGGAAATGATCCCACTTACCGCGGAACTGATCATACACGCGAGTTCGTCCCCATCCTCACCTACTCTCCCAATGGAAAACACAATGTGAACCTGGGAGCCCGCGGAACATTTGCAGACATGGGTGCAACCGTATACGAAGCCCTGACTCAAAAAACACATCTTACTCAAAACAAAACAGAAAAGAGCTTTTTACCACTCCTATGAAATTATCTATTCCAGAATTCATTCAAAAAAAACGCGACGGTATCCCTTTAAGCGCAGAAGAAATTAAAACTTTCGTAGCTGCATCTCTTTCCGGAGAAGCTCCCGACTATCAGGTTGCTGCATTCCTCATGGCCACCTACTTTACCGGAATGACTTTAGATGAAACCGCTAACCTGACCCGCGCGATGGTTGATTCCGGTGAGCGCTATGACCTTTCTAAAGTAAAAGGTGTAAAAATTGATAAGCACTCCACTGGCGGCATTGGCGATAAAGTCTCCATCATCTTAGGGCCTTTAGCTGCGGCCTGCGGTCTTAAAGTACCCATGATGGCTGGACGCGGACTCGGTCACACAGGGGGCACCATCGATAAGATGGAAGCGATTCCAGGTTATCGCGCAGTTCTTGAGAAGGAAGAGTTTGTAAAAATTTTAAACGACGTGGGCTGCGCCATCATTTCTCAAAGTGCAACCATCGCTCCTGCAGATCGCAAATACTATGCGCTCAGAGATGTCACCGCCACCATCGAATGTATTCCCCTCATCACTTCATCTATTCTGTCTAAAAAAATTGCAGAAGGAGCAGAAGGCCTGGTCATGGATATTAAAGTGGGCAATGGCGCATTCATGAAAAGGAAAACGGATGCGATGATCCTTGCAAAAACGCTTCGCGCAGTTGCAAAGAAAGCAGGCATTGAACTCCGTGCAACCTTGAGCAACATGGACCAACCTTTAGGGTATGCTGCTGGGAACGCGCTTGAACTTTATGAGTGTATTGAAATCTTAAAAAACGAACACATCAATCCTTACTCATTGAGTTCTGTTGACCTGAAAGAACTGACTCTGCATCTGTGCGCACAAATGCTTGAAATCGGTAAAATAGTAAAGAATTTAGCCGAAGGCCGAAAACTGGCGATTCAAAAACTTCAAGATGGCAGTGCTTGGAATAAGTTTAAAGAGATGGTCAAAGCTCAAGGTGGCGATGTCGAATCTCTGGATGAGCCTTGGCGCTACATGAAATCCGAAAAGGTGATAGAAATTAAATGTAAGAAAAAAGGTTACGTCAACGAAATCCAATCTGAGTCTTTGGGACGACTTCTCATTCACTTGGGTGGTGGACGAAACAAAGTGGGCGAACCAATTGATCACTCGGTCGGATTCTTTTTTCATAAGAAACTAGGCTCGATGGTCAAATCTGACGATACCCTTGTCACTGTATTCGGAAAAAACAATACGAACTTCACGGAAGTCGAAGAAAAAATTCGTCAATTCATTAAAATTGGAACTGCGAAAAAAACAGCTCCAAAATTAATTATTGAAGCAAATGTTAAATAACTGACACAAAAAGGGCGACACCATGATCACCGAAAACTTAAAACAAAAAGCGATCAAAGCGATGAGTCACTCGTATTCACCGTACAGCACAAAACAAGTCGGAGCGGCGCTGAGACTCAGTAACGGAAAAGAATTTTCAGGTTGTAATGTAGAAAACTCTTCCTTCGGCGCGACCGTTTGCGCAGAGCGAGTCGCCATTTGGAAGGCAATCAGCGATGAAGGCCCGAGCATCCAAATTGAAAGCATCGTTGTTGCAACCGACGCCTCCCCTCCTTGGTCACCATGCGGACTTTGCAGACAAGTCATCAATGAATTTGCATCGCAAACCTGCGAAGTTCATTTGGTGAATCTTAAAGGTGAGGTGGAAAGTTATACCCACCAAGAATTATTGCCGCACGGTTTTCACCCAGACGCCTTGATTAAGCCCTAATCATTCGTCTTCGCTGTCACTATCGCCGTCGTCTTCATTTTCTTCGTCGTTTTCGGTTGCCTTAATTTTATAAAGCCAACCCTCATCGAGTGGATCCGACTCGAGCGTGTCCATATCATCAGTAATCGATTCATTAGTCATGGAGATCACACCATCTAACGGCGCTATGATTTCAAAAGCCGTTTTTTCGCCTTCAATCTCGCCTACCACATCATCCTGAAAACACTCATCACCTTCTACTGGCAATGATAACCCCTGAATTTTTCCAATTTCAAGGAGCCCCTTTTCAGTCAAGCCCACGGTCACTGTTTTCCCTTTTTGCTTATACCAAATCCGGCCTTCATCGTACTCTTTCATTTTCTGCTCCCCATAAATACCGAATCATCTTTTTTATTACGTACTTCGATCCAATGTCTTTTTGCAGTCTGATAATACACGACCACCAAGTCTTTTTCTTTTAACACAAACTTGGTCAATTTAGGCAACTTCAGTTCAACTTTCCATTTTTGATCGCTCGAGGAGGTCACAGGAGCCTTTTCGTCTTTTAGCGTAAGCGTCATCACGGCACTGCTAGCCTGATCAGGTGTAATATAGTTCCCATTCCAATCACCGGCCCATAATTTTTCAGGCAGAGGTGTGGGTGATGGGGCAATTTCATAGTGCTGAAATACACTACCCGAGCGCTTCATTCGCTCTCCATTACCACTCTCTTCTTTTTGATATTGCAGCTTTACCCAAGCCAGTTTTTCTGCAGATTCAAATTCACTTAAGCGCTTTTTGGATCGCTCGAACGCGTAGTTTTTGAGGGCCTTTGCCACGGCCAATCGGACATTCGCATCGTCGTCACTCAAATATTTTTCAGCAAAATCATATGCCTTTTCACCCTGCGACTCCACAAGTGCGTTCAACATTTTTCTCTTTAAAACTTCGTTGTTGCTACTTTCAATTTGTGACTGCAAAAGTGCTCCCACCGTTGGATCATCAAAATGAGACAAACCATCAATCAACCAGGATTTTTCATAAGAGCTCGTTGTTTCGCTGAGCATTTGCTTAATGACAGGGAGGGCATCGGGTCCAAGGGTACTCCAAAATGCACCGGCATTCGGATCTGGATGTCGCTCAGCTATATGCGAGCGAATTTCATCTTTGATCTCAAGCGCCGTCAATGCCAAGCTATCGGTTCCGACGGTGAGGGCAACTCCAAATAAAAACACCAGAGAGAGTTTCATTTTTTCATCATCTCACAAATGCATCCCATTGCATCAGTACCGAGGACTCGGGTGAAATGAGGTTACCATCTTCATGCCAAACGCCACTCATCTTCAAGCGGTTTTTGGTGGTGTACCACATGAGATGATTGAACTGACATTGAGTCACTGTCTTACAAAAATTATCGGGTGTGGACGTGTTGTTTCCTGAATTGAAATAGCCCTGTCCACCCACGCCTATTGCGGCATCGCAAGCCGACTGACAAGTAGCGCTGGACGATTGGATGGTTGAATCCTGGTAGCACGCACGTTGATCAAGCGTATAACTACTTCCAGAGGTAAGGCGCGCAAGACAAGTGGGAGTATCATTCAGTTGATCATTTTGCTGAGGGCTCGTTCCAACTTTAGATTCTGATGGATGATTAAGCCCTAAAAAATGACCCATTTCGTGAGCAATCGTCGCTGCCATTTCGAGGAAGGAAGCGTCCTGATTGTTTCGTGAGCAAGTATTGTCGCTGCAAGTAGCATTAAACACTGCAAGGTCATCGTTACTCGAAAAGGCAAGCCCGCTAGATTGCGTACCATTCACCGTGGGCCCAAGAATTCCACCCGATAAACCTAAAATAGTAAAACTCGCACCCGAGTAGGCAATGTCACTTACAATAAAAATGTTCAGCGCCTTGCCCGCACTCGCTGCGGTCACCGCTTGTGAACCCGCAGAAAAGAGTATGCCTAAATCAGAGTAATCTACATTGGAGTATTGATTGCCGCCGTTTGCATCAGACCAATCGTAAACAGTAAAGGCACCAATTCCAATACCCACGTTCGTCGTCAAAATTGAATTCACTTCTTTGAAAAGCATGTCCAAATTCCGCGCACCCGCAGCGGAATGAGAATCATTTACATTTTGGTCACCCACTAAAATAAGGTTAACATCTACCGAACCATTGGTGCTCCCCGTATTTCGGGAAGCAGTGTCTTTTTTAATCGAAACCGTTACTTTTAGCCCCGTAGTTGTCGACGCAACTGAACTGCCGCTATCAGACATCATTACATATTTTGCGTAATAATGGCCGCTCGGGAGGGAACTTAAATTTGCGGGACAGCCAGTCCAGCTCCCCACACTTGAATCACAACGAGGAAACGCATTCGTGGTGCTGTAACCAAAAGGCGGCACTTGATGTTGATCCCAATCTTCACGTCCACCAAAACTAGTTCCGGTTTGCACAGTACAGGCTGCATTCGCAGTACAATTTCCGCCATTGCAAGTCCACATCCCTGCACTCGAACACGCATCCGAGGTATTCACAAATTCAATGGTGCCGGAACCCGTATCGACATAAAACGAAGCGAGCACAGGATATGCCCCACCCGACAAAGGATAATTCACCGTTTCCGCGACGAGCGTAATCGAGCCATTCATACCAAAATCACTGGAAGCGGTAAAATTCCCCAGGTCTACTAACGTAGTATTGCCCGACCAAGGATCATTGAATCGCACCAAGGGTGCGTTGCTAGCTGATAACGTAAAAGTAGTAAGTGCGGTAGTGCCCTTGGAGTTGCTACTGCCGGAGCCGATGGCAGTTTGGTCTGGCATCCATGCTCCTGTTACCAGTTTTGCGGCGGGCACAGGCGTAGATAGCGGATTAACCGCTTGGTTAGCTTGATCCACGACGCCGCACGCGGTGAGACCGAATAGTAAAATGATGCCAATTTTTTCTCTCAAGCGAAGTCCCACTCCATCTTTTCCTATCGACGAATATAGCTTCACTCTAAAATATATTTTCTAACAAATCGGACCACACAGCCATTTGTTATTATTACATATTCTGAATATAAAAATAACGCGCCACGACACCTATTTGGCCAAAACAAGCGTCCTACGCTCTCCTTGCTGCGATTCCACTTCCTCAACGGAATTCATTGATTCGCACTTCGTTTTTACATTAGAGTTGTTTAATTAATTAAACTCATTTACTCTCGCGGCTTAAGGACAATGAAAATGATTGAACCAAAGCAAAAACCTAAACGATCTCACCTTTTATCAGTGGCGATGCTCTGTACCAACATTTTGCACGGCCCCCCTCCCCCTTCCGTTCCTACCCAAACTCAAGTTGCAAAGCAAGGAGTGGCGGCTTATTTCAAATCCCTCCCGAAACATGCTTATGACCATTTGGTCAATTTTGCGGGGATGGGTGATTTTGAATTATTGAAACATGAGGCCGAACAAGGTAACTCAGCCTTTACGATGTTTAACTTCGCACAAGAGCGACGTATCCCCAGCAAGGAATGGTCTTTTAATTTTGGTGCGAGTGATCACAGCGGATTTAAAAAAGTGGTGAAGGTGGAACAAGGCCTATGCGCAGGCTTCACCGTCACTCTAAGAAAAATGAACATGCTCGCCTTTTACGATCCGAAGAACATTGAGAATCAACTAGTACCGAGCAGCAAACAAGAACCCGAAGCGTGGCTTGATTTCATGAAGTCTAAAATTGACGATATTATGAATTTAAAAATGACGATCATTCCTGGATTCAAAAATTTGCGACAATTTTCGACCAACCCTAAAATAGCACACTACCTTCGAACTAAAATTGTGAGTGAATGGCAAGCGACCAACATTAACGTTTACCAGGGCGGTATTCAGGCCATTCTCGGAACTCGGCAAAAAAACTTTACGGCAACCGGGGCAGCGAAACTTCACCAACACCTAAAAGAAAGACTCGATTTAGGCTACAACCCGACTGTGTTTCTGATTCAAGAGTCCGAAAAACTCTTCACCCCTGACCATTGGATTCACGTTCTGCAAGTAAATGGAATTGAAGAGATGAATGCCGATGGGAGTTATGTGATGCGGGTTTGGGATATCAACATGAAAGCTCCAATTTATGCAGATGAAGTCGCCATCATGAAAGCGGATGGAACGGTTTCTTATCAAGGAAGACAATTGGGTAACGTGGTTCCCTTGAAATGGGATGATCTTGAAGTTTCAAAAATGATTAAAAATAATATTACTTTTTGCGCCCAGAGACCCGATTTATGTAAATCGCGAGAAAGCAGAACCATTACCCAATATAAACCTGATAAGGCATCTTATTTCCTGCCCACTGATTGAGCTCCGCCTTCACTTCTCCGTTTTTTAATGACACGAGTACAAAGGTCTTCCGAAACGGCTCACCAATAAATCGCCAATCGAGATAGATCATCCGAGTCCAGGTTCCCGAGTTCAAATACTGTTTCCCGTTCGAATACATCCGGTGCATGGGTAAATGAGTATGCCCCATGATAATCGTATTCAAGCTTGGGTCAGCATCCAAGGTTTCGCGCGCTTCCTGATCGAGATCAAGGAAAAGTGTCTTTTCTTGCGAAAGCATTTTCATCGTATGGCTAAACCCCGATTTCTTCTTTTGAGCCTGGCCCATGATCCGGGTTCTTAAGAAATAAAAAATGGAGAGCGAAATAAATTGAATGGTAAAAACAGGATCAAAAATTAATCCAAAAAAAGCGAACACTTTGATAGGACGAATTTTGTCCAAATTAGAACGATGCCATTTGAGGCGATTGATGATCTTGAGTACATAAATACTTCCCCAAGGAATATTCAGCACCTTGGTGCCATTCCCTAATTCAATGAAGGGCTCTTGAAAATCAAGCTGATTAGACACTTCAAACTGATTGCCATGCCTAATCTCCACTCCCTCTTCATAGCGAATTCGATCTTGGTCGGCGATGACTTTCACTTTTTCACTCGGATACTGCCCTTCGGGATCCCACTCTCGAGTGATGCGCTCCCTCACCTTTTCAAAGAACAGCTCGGCATCATGATTCCCAACCAGATAAATAATTTTTTTGTTGGGCTTAGACGCAAACTTTTTTAAAGCAGTCATGACCCGACTATGCCCAGCAAAAATTGCCTCAAGCTTAGTCAGGGCGATTTCTTCGGTAATTCCCTCCTCAAACTCTCCCAAATAAGGAACATTCAAAAAATCGAGGTAATCTCCATTAATAATGAGTTCGACGTCAACAGGCCCTGTTGACCCCTCACCGTAGAGCCCGGTCGAAAAATACTCAAAAAAATCGATCATTTCCTGATCGAAGAAAAAATCCTCATGTGGATTATACTTACCTTCGAAGTATCTTCCCGCTGAGAGGTGGCAATCGCTAATAATGACTTTGAATTTTTCACTCACTTGATGAATTTAGTTTAATACTAAATCCCGGGGCATTCCAGCGTTGACTTCAAACCGCTACTTCGGGTACAGTACAGCACATGTCTGACAAGTCAAAAAAGTGGCCCGATAACAAAGCTGGGAAGTTTTACGTAGATGATCAATGCATTGATTGCGATGCATGCCGTTCAGAAGCACCCGATAACTTTACTCGTAATGACGAGCACGGGTACTCATATGTTTATAAGCAACCTACCACTCCTGAAGAAGAAATTCGCTGCCAAGCTGCCCTTGAAGCCTGCCCTGTAGAAGCAATCGGCAAAGACGGTTGATCTTCTGAGTCACAGAACGAAACCATATGCGTCGCATCAAAAAGACATCTCCTTCACT
>CAIMWN010000282.1 GCA_903845155.1 Oligoflexia bacterium | reverse complement strand
TCGCGTGCGAGTTAAAGAGGGACACAATCGTGTGCTATTCACAGATGGAGCGGATTCGGAGTCGCTTCAGATTGCTATCTGAGTAATCGATTTAATCGGCGCAACTGCAATCGTTTATTTGTATATACATTTAGTTTAATATCTGCTAAGCTGCGCACGCATGTTAAATAGAAGCTATGTAATGACCCTTGTTTTGGCCTCGATCACCCTCATTCCTGGAGCCCGGGCCCAGCAGAATATTCCGGATGAATTCAATTTTCAGCCCTTCTATCAGCCCTATCTGAACGCCAAGGCGGTATCTGATCAAAAGCGAGCGGATGCGAATCAAGCCCAGGCGGGTTTAAGTGCGGCTCAAAGGCAACTTCAAGATATTGTCGATCAACTGGCAAACAATGCCAACACCATCAGGCAAGAGCAAGCCGAGTCTGATCAGCTATACTTAAATAATCAGTCACTCATCAGTCAAAATGCAACGAATGATTACAATATCAAACAAAATCAAAAGGCAATCGACCTAAATTCCTACAATATTCAAGATCTTCAAGGGCAGCTAGGTAGGGTTGATGAAAGAATCGGCCGCGAACGTAAGAATAAAGAACGTATCGAAGCTGAATTTACAGCAAAACAAAAAGAAAATGAACCGGTAGAAGTTCGTGCGCGCCAGACCAGCGCTGACCTCGATGCCGCAAAGAGAGCAATTCAAGATAACCAAAGTGCTGCGAAGAATGATCGTGCCAAAAAAGATGCGGAACAAAAGTCCCTCGCGAAACTGAGCGACCAGAAGAGTGCTATTGAGCAATCGCTAGTGACCATTCAAGCTTCGGCCGAGCCTGCACGCAAACAAGTGCAAGAACTGACTCCAAAAGTACAACAGAAATCAGATGAGTTGGTTGCAGCCAATACTAAAGCGAAGCAAGCGCAAGGTGATTTGCAAGCCAGTCAAAAAACTTTAACCGACATTCAAACTCGCGGTGAGGAAATCAATGCCTCACTCAGTAAGCTATCTGCACAAATTGACAATCTCAACAAAGCCAATGATCAACAAAAAACAACTTTGGCTGCTGCAAAGGCGGATTTGGACCATGCTGGAGCCAATCTTAAAACGGAAAGCGACAAAGCTACGGATTTAGGCAATCAGCAAAAAGAGGCTCAAAAGAAACTGGATGGTCAAAAGGCCGACCTGGACACCCAAGTTGCTGAAAAAGCGAAATACGCAAAGAATTTGGCCGATCTAACCACTAAATTGAATCAAATTCCACGTGCTCAGGCAAATGGCCCAGCTGCAACAGCACTGAAGAAGCAAATTGCAGATGTGAAAACAGCCATTGCTGATCTTGACCAAAAAATAGCAGCAAGCAATGTCGCAATTACCGCATCGAAAGCTCAAGTCGCTCAAATCACTGCCGATCTGGCGAAAGCGAACGCCGAGATCGTTAGGCTTCAAGACGTGATTGCAAAGGGCCCTGCAGCTCTTGAGGCAATTGAAGCTCAGATTACAGCGAATCAAACAAAATTGACTTCATTCAATCAACAAAAATCAGTTCTTGATCAGCGAGCATTGGCCCTTGCAAACGAAAAGACTGCGGCGACTGCTCAAGTGAAAACTGCAAAAACAGCTCTGGATGCGGCAACGGGAAAAGTGAATGAGACTCAAGCGATTTATCAGTCCTTAAAAGCTCAGTTGCTTTCGGCTCAAAAAACGCTTGATCAATCTCAAACTTCTATTGCTCAGAAAAAAACTGCACTTGATCAGGTGAAAGCTGATTTGGCGGCCACCTCCAAACGTATTGACGATCTCACTGTCAGCATCGCTCGCAGTGATCAAAATGCGCCAATTTTAGATGCGGCAAGTGCAAAAGCGGAGGCTGCTAAGAATGATGCTCAAAGGAATGTTCAGGTTGCCCGCGCGGAACTTGCTAAAATTCAAGTACGCGTAGATGAAGTGAAGCAATCCTTGGATAGAATGAAAGACGAAAGACGCGGCAAAGAAATTGCCATCAATGAAGTGAATAATCAAATTGCCACTCTTCAAGCAAATAACGCCGATTTGAGCGCACAAACGCAACGGAATCAAGATGCGCTTCAAACAAATCAGAAACGCATGATGTTCATCAGTCGTGACATTGCTTCTATGCAATATCAAAACGGTACCCTTGCCCAGGCACAACCCGATGCTGCAGTGAGAGTGAACGGCGCTCAAGATATTTTCAATCAAATGAATCAAATTGCATTATTGGCAGAAGCGGTAACGCAAGCCCGTTTCAGTGATTATGATGTTCGCAAAAAGCGTTATGACTTCCTGATCGCAGATGCAGCTAATACTGGTAATGCTGGTGGGACATCGGTCGGTCAAGCGGATGGTGGAGTTCGAGGCCAAGCTTCTGGAATCACTCAAGGTACAGAAGACGGAACCCGCACTGGTACCAATAGCGCAATTGCAGATAGCTTAAAAAATGGTAAAACCGCGGGCGAACAAGCAGGTCTTACTGATGGTAGAGCTAAGGGAGCAGCTTCAACCGCAGATTATTCTCGCGGACTTCAAGACGGTAAAGTCTTAGGTGAACAAGATGCGAAAGCCGAAGCTAATCGCATCAATTATCCTAAAGGCAAAAAAGATCAATTTGCAAATCTTACGGCGAACCTTCCCTCTCAAAGTATTGCCATTGATCAAGAAGCAGGTCGTCCACTTGCTCGTACTTCTAGTTTACCGCGACTGAATTCACTTAGCTTTTTGAATAAGTTAGATGTCTTTAACGTGGCTTCTGTTGACGACGTATGCACTCAATCTTTTGATGATTTTAAGGCAGCATGTGTTGCCGCATATAAAAATGCCTACGATGTCGCTTATGTCGCGGCTTACAACGCAGGCGTAGCGATTACGTATCAAGGCGCATTTGATGCTGCAAAAGCAATTGCTTATGATTTACATAAAATGGATCGCTATCAAGAAGGTTACGATTCAATTTATGGTGATGCATTTCAACGTGGTCTAGCCATCGGAACGGATGCTGCTTACCAAAAGGGTGTAAGCGAAGCCCGCTCGTCTGCTTACCAGGCCATCCGGCAGGCAGTTGCTGACGCCGCCTATTCAAAAGGTGTGGATGATCAAACTCAATATTTCTTGAACCACTCGGTCACTTTACCAAAGGGGTTTAAATTGAATCGCGTGGGTATTGATGGAAGTCATGACGGTGCGATTGGCGCGAGTGATTTGCTGAAACTTGAAATCACGGTCGCTAACTATGGTTCCGTAGATTCAGGCGCTCAACCCATTAAAGTAGAAATGATGGCACTGACCTCTGGTTTAGTGGTGAATCAAAAAATGAACCAACTCGCTGTCATTCCCGCTAACACCAATGCGGTAGTGAGTAATGTACTCACCGCTCGAGTACTGGAAACAGCAACAGCAGGCTCTAATGAACAACTTTTAGTTCGTTATACTGACGAACAAGGAACTGTGACCGAAAATTTTCTGAGCGTGCAAGTTCAACCGAACATTCAAGTTGAAATTCAAAGTGTTGATTACGATAGTTCTCCTCGTATCGGTAGAGCACAAGCAGTGAAGGTAACGATTCAGAATATTGGCGATCTTGATCCATCTGAACGAGTGAGTGTTGGTTTAACCACGACGGCCTCTGACAATGTTCTTCGCTTGAATCAGTCAGTAGTTGAAGTGAATGAATTTGTGTCAGGGAAGCGTGAAAAAGTAAAAGGACTGTCATATACAGTACTCAGCGAAGATGCGCTCCAGGCGGGAATCCCGATGACGTTCTACGTAAAACACGGTGGCCGCATCGTGGGCAAACAAGAGTTGTTGCTTAAAAAATAGTCATCCTATGGATCAACTGGCGGTGGAGGCACATCAGTGGTCGGTGTCGGTTCAATCGCTGGTGATGGAACGTCTTGAGTAGGTGCAGCCTCAGGAGTCGGTGGTGGAGCTGTGTTTTTACTTGATCCATCATTCGGTGCAGCTTCTTCTCCAATTTCATGGAGTGCTTTTTGCCCGGAGTGAATATTTGCTCTTTGAATTTCGTCGTTCACTGCAGGGTTGGTTCCCTCGGATGCCGACTGAGGCGGAGTGGAACTCTCCATTTTATTCCAGCCCTCAAGTTGATGAAGTTCGCGGTCTTCTTTCTCGCCTAAGCCGTCCGATTGATCGAGCTGATCTAATTCATCAGGACTTGGCTTCGAGCCGGCATCTTGAATCACTGTTTGCATTCCGAAATTACGGTTAAAGTCAGTGAGGTCAGTAAGGGCAACGACTTCATCGCCTTCTTTAATAAAGCTTCTTCCGGTAACGACGATTGCCGTTGAAAAGCGATCTTGTACATCGAGTACCATCAGTTCAGTCTCGATTAGAAAATCATGGCTGGCGATATCTTGATGGGTAAGTGGATCTTCGTGCAGGTAATGCCGAAAGATCATCCCAGGTTTTAAGCCATCAGAGCTTCCGCGGTCAATAAATACCATTTGTTGTTCACTCACCATGGCGCTTGCCCCCATACCAGTGAGCGAAACAGTGCCCACCATGGCGCTCGCGCTCGCAACCGCTTCCGGAAATACCAGTGGTTTCACGTCTGGAAGGAGTAATTGATGACGTTGAATTACGCTTCTCAGTTCAATTACGGTCCCAATAAAGACGCCATCTCGAACGCCGACGATTCTTATTTTCCCAGTGAGTTCATATGCAAATCCAACTCTGCCATCTAATCGCGAAGTTACTTTTTGTGGGCCCGAGGTGACGGAGTAGGTGGTTCCCACTTGAAGTTGTTCATCGGCCCGAACAAAAACTTGTTCACCTAGGAAAATTTGACTGAATTCGCTTCGCGCGTTTTCGATCTCACCTTGGATGGGGAGTCGGTCAGAAGCGATGATGGCTGGAGCGATGGTTTGATCATTAATTCGCTTACCTAAACGGCTATTTCGATCGAATCCTTTGAACTCCATTTCTGGAGCCTTTCTAAAAATAAAATGTTCCCACTCTTGTTTAGGCAAGAACTGCCATTCGTCCGAGCGCCTTTTTCGATAATGGTAGTTATTGGCACTAGGGTTCCCGTTGGAGGATGCATAAAGATTTTCTCTGGTTTCAAAAAACTTCACTTCCTCGTCGCTCAGGAGGCGAAGCTTCTGACCAGGTAAAATTAAATCCGGGTTAGAAACGAGATCTTCGTTTCTTCGCCAAAGGTCTTTATATTTAATCCAATTTCCATATTTGCTTTCTGCAATTTGCGAAAGGGTATCACCCCTCATCACTTCGTAAACTCCATTGGTGGGAATTGCTAATGTTGAATTGGAAAGAGAGATTTGAGCGAGAAATAAAGCAAGGGGCAAAGCTGGAAGTGCTCTCCTTGGGTTATTCATTTTTACCATCCATCACCACCGAGGGTTCAGTAGGTGTGCTGGGAGGTGTTGGTTCTTCAGGCATTCTAATTTTTTCAACTGGCTCTATTGGTGGTTTGCTGCTCACCGATTTCTTCTCTAAGCTTATGCCTTTTGCCTGAGGGGAATTGGGGAAGTTAGAAAGTAATTTCTGTTTGAAATAAAGTACGCGTTCTGGTTTATCGAGCGATTCAGATACTTCAGCTAATCCCACCAAGTAATCCGGAGTGTAATCGGAGTGTGGGTAGGCAATGAGTCCACGACTCAACTCCTCTTCGGCGAGTTTATATTCCTTTTGCTTATAATAACTCATTCCCACAAAGTATTGTGCTGCAGGAGCAAGAGCGTGAGCCGGCTCACTTTTTACGAAATCAGAAAACTCGAGCATTGAATCGGCGTAGCGTTTTGAATCGTAAAGAATTTTCGCTTCACGAAATCGGTCGACCGCTTCGCTTGAGGGTGCAGTGTTCGCATATTTTTTTGCCGCCGCTTTGATGGCTACTTTCTTTGGACGAGTAGGATTCACGTCCGTGGGGTGACTTTGCACCATTTGTGTAGGAATGTCTTTTGCCGCATTGGCTGAGGTCGGGTTTGCCGGTAAACCATTAATCTCGTTGATGGTGCTTGCCGTTGCTGGTGTGGCAGGAGTAGAGGCGCCATATTGCAGGTTTATTTTTTCGTTGAGTGCGCTCAATCTTGTTTCTAATTCCTGAACTTTATCTTGAAGTTTTGAGATCTGTTCTTGAGGGGAGAGTACTTCAGTAGAAATTACTGTCCCTTTGGTTTCGCCCGCAGGTTTCGCAGTACTGGTGGTGCTGCTCGTCGGAGCCGTTGCGCACCCGCCTGTGAGTAAGGGGAAAATAAAAAGTGAAGCGACAATAATATCACAACATAAAACGCGATTCTGTTTTAAACTCATAGACATAGTTTAACAGGAGTTCTCGATGCTTAAAGCAAAAACTGATCTTGTCCCCGCATATAAAATGATTATTCGAACCTCGAGAGAAAATTCGGCATATTTGTATCAATTGCTCGAGGCTCATGAGGGCTTGACGGCGTATTCGACACTTCCGTTTAAGGCGGGCGATTTGAATCGCGACGTTGAGTTGATCATGGCACCCGGACAAGTGTCAGAAGTGAAGTCACTCCTTCAAGATATTTCTGATTTTGTGACAGTTTTAAAGCCGTGATTTATTTCATGAATTATTTTTAAACTCTACAAATTCTAAGGGTGATATGGCTAAGAAATTGCACAGTCATTACTATGACGCTCTGGACACTCACTTTTATTTTTCTTATTTTTGGATTTTCGGAACTGAAACCGCTTTTTTTCCAGTTCAAGAATTTCCTTTTGCAATCGCAGGCTATCTTAAAACTAAAACGAGCCATCCATCACTTACATTTTTTGCAAGAACAGCTTGAATCCGGACTCGTCCCCGAAACGCATGCATGGGCTGAGTTGAAGACCTTTCCAGCGCCTTGGGGACTACTGATTTATCAAAGTGTAATGGAATTAAGGAATCAAGGGGCAGCCGTATTGCCCACCTTGTCGCGCATGAGGCGTACCCTCGAGGAACAAATTGAATTGATCCAAGAATCTAAGGCCAAAAGTGCGCAAGCACTCGGGCAGGCAGTGGCCGGAATGATCATGATTCCACTTTTTGCAGCTGTTCTCTATTTCCTTTTGCCTGGGATGGAAGAAAACCAAAAGGAATTCATGATGACTTTCATTTTCTCTCTTTTCTTAGGCAGTCTTTCATTCGTGTGGATGCTTTCGATGATTGATCAAGCCCGCTTCGGGAACCTGAAGCGGGAGAAGCGCTTTTGGTTAGTAAGTGTGAACGCCTCTTTGGAGCGCTTGATGGCGTTGATTTCTACCGGCTTACCGCCCGATTTAGCATGGAAAAAAATGTACGAAGAGCTCGCCATTCAAGATCGGGCACTTGCATTGGAATGGAAATCGCAGATCTGGGATGGGGACTTATCGACCGGTTTTCAGACGGGCAATGAATGTGAGATACTAGTGATTAATTTAGGAAATGAGGTGAAGCGAAGTATACAGACTAGCCTCATCGAGGGGCGGGGGTGCTTGGAACGAATTGAGTCTATCCACAGAACCTTTATTGTAGAGTTGAGAATGAAAATTGAACGTGAGCTGAATCTTCTTCCGAATCGTTGTCTAAAGCCGCTTTTTGTTTGTATTTTGCCAGCTGTATTCATCTTGTTGCTGGTCAGTATTAGTCTCAGTTTTCAGAGTCAGCTCTTATGAAGCACGTGTGTCTCTTTATTTTCTCTTGGCTGTTATATGCGTTGATTTTAGGAGGGAAGGTGTGGGTTTTCCCCTACGGACTTACCGCTGCGCTTACAGAGCGTTGAAAAAGGCAAATCTGCTGCGAGAAAAAGAATTAATATCTCTCGACGTACTTTGAGTACGCCTCGTTCAATTAAATCTTTTCCACTTCGCATCTTTACCTTTTTGAACGCTCTGTGGAAGCTAAGCTCGCTCGAAATGTCGACATCATTAAAAGTTAAAATATCCTTAACGAGTAGACTTCGTATTTGGTCTGAGGAGAAAGGAATGAAATCGGACTCAAGCTAGGTTTGATCTTGATGCATGCGATTCCGCGAGCGGACGCGTGATGATTACATCTTTTTCTTTGCCTTCGATTTGTAAAATACTTTGAATGAGGCGTTGACCATTGACGCGTTCGAGGAAGACGAGCTTTTGAATACCGGCGACGATGAGCTCTTTGATGAGTGGCGAGGGGAGTGTGCCTTTGGCTCCGATCAACGCGAGTAGTTCCATCCTTTTTAGGGCATCACGTGCTGAGTTTGCATGAATGGTGCATAAGGTGCCTTTGTGACCGGTATTCAAGGCCTGCAGTAAATCAAGGACTTCATCCCCACGGCATTCTCCGATTAAAATTCTATCTGGGCGCATGCGGAGGGTTTGGCGAAGTAGATCACGTAGCCCAACCGTTCCGAATCCATCTGCGTTTGCGGTACGGGAAAGTAAACTTAAGTAGTGGGGATGAGCAGGGGATATCTCGGCTGTGTCTTCTAAGGCAATAATGCGTTCATGCGGTTCTGAAAATGAAAGCAGGTCATTCAAAAGCGTCGTTTTTCCTGAGCCGGTGCCCCCAGCAATTAGAATAGTTTCGTGCGATTCAATTGCGCCGACGAGCAACTTAAAACGTTCTTCGTGGTGACTCCAGCGACTAGCGGCCTCGACTTTTGCATGCCCCAGGTCTTGCTGCTTTAGCGGTAGCTTTCTTAATGAAAGATAAATTCCAAATTGCGCCAGTGGCGGAAATGCAATGTGGGCACGGTGGGTGGTAAAGAAAATAGTATCTAAGAAGGGAAGTTTTGCATCCCAAGTTTTGCCGCTCAATGAAATTTGCTCTAAGATAAAATTTCGATATTCAATTTCATTTTGAAAGAGCGGGGTAGATGGAATGAATGGCTCAAGGCCTTTGCCCTGATCGATATAAATTTCATCATGACTATTCATGCAAATGTCAGTAATGCGCGAATGAGAGAGAAGTGCGATGAGTGCCTCGGGAATGCGATGATTCATAAGGCGTTCCACGGGAAATGCTTGCTTTTCTTCAAGTCACTGATCTCGTCTGCACTGAGCTCCCTGCGGGGCGCTGGCATATACCCGCGCGGATTTGAACGGCTGATTCTTTGCATGGGATTCGCGGGAGGTTCGCGTCTGGGCAGGAGGACTGCAACGAGTTCCGAACGATCGTTTTGATAGTCTTCGCTCGAAAAGAGTTTGCCGAGCACGGGTAAATCAGAAAGCCAGGGTAGGCCCTTGATGCTAGATCGGACTCCTTCTTGGAGGAGCCCAGAAAGGAGTAATGGTTTTCCTATCATGCCATCCACTTGCGTTTTGATACGATTACTTTGAACTACGGGGATGTTGTCATTCGTGACGGCCTTGTCAAATTGGCTGATTTCAGTCTCAATATTGAGGCGAACTTTCTCGCCACCAAATTCTTTCACGTCGAGCTTGAGTGAAAGTCCAACCTTTTTCCAAATGACGCTTTCTTCAAATTTACTTCGTTGACGAATGGGGAGTTCACCACCAGCAAATAATTCTGCTTGGCCGGGAGCACGCACTACGAGTTCCGGTGATGAGAGAATTTTAAGTGCCCCCTTTTGCGAGAGGGTATGAATGGTGAAGTCTATTTTTTGGTCAAAGAGAAGTTGTAGAGGAGAAACTTGAAAGGTAGCACCCGTTTTTTCGGGCCATTCTACACCGAGGGAACCTAGTTGTTCTTTTTTCACTTCAAGCAAGAACACTTTAAAGTAAATGGTGGGGTTTGAGTCTTTAATGGTTTGAAGTTCCAAATGTGCAAGGGGCTGAATGTTTTTCAGACGCTTGGTGAAGTTTTGAACTTCGTTGGACGAGGGGAGTGCGCCGTGGATAAAAAACATGCCTTCGTCTGAAGTGAGTTCGAGCGAGGGATAGTTTCTCAATAGTTCCGTGATTTCACTCTTACTTCGTTCAAACCAAGTATGGTCGATTTCAGTTTCATCGATAATATATTTAGGAAAATGCTCACGAATATAGGCAATGCCGTTTGCCTCCTTGAGTGAATGGATCGTTCCTCTTAAAATAAAGTGCTCACCTGCTTCGATTACTTCGGTTTCATTTAAGTTGTTCAGCGATTGTAGAAGGTGTGTGGGATGCCCTAAATTTTTACGGAGTTCGACCCTGATGATTCGAGTCTCAATTTCAGATTTTGTTTTGAATACCGTAAGGTTTGAAATTCCAGGTTTCGTCGCCTTGATGAGGATTTGGTTTTGGTTCGGAATTCGTACATAGTGAACGGAATCACCACTGAGTGAGTACTTGTATAACTCCGGGAAGTTCATCAATCGTTGCTCACCTATCTCAAGATAGAGGGGAGCACCCTGCGCCGTTTGAGGCTCGCTCGTTCCGGATGCAGTCTCCCTCGATTTTGCGTAAGTTTCAGTGCTGAGGCCGATAAGAATGGTAAATAGAATGAGTCGTTTCATGTTTCGTTAGAGAGCAAAGTTAGTGCCAAGAATTAAACGCATTGGATGTGGATCCCGAGTCAAATATATTTCACTTCAAGCAGATACTTTGAGATGTCATACTGTGACTTGGCCAGGGTGAGTGGCCATCCAAAATTTTGAACACGGAGGTTCTTTTGAATAATATTTTTTTTAATATTTCACGTCACGTCCTAAGCTTTGCATTGATGCTTCTATTCGCGAGCATCGCAACGCGCGCTCAAGCTACCCCGTGCAAAAACTGGTCAGACACCGATTATGGTGTTGATATGAAAAGCAATTTTAACGTAAGTCTACGTGAAAGGAGCGAAACCGCTGACGAATGGGGGAATAAATATTCAACACGAATACCAGCAGATGTGATCGATCAGGCCGTGATTGATAAAACGCTTTCAGATTATGATCTAAATAAAGGCAATCAAGATTGCAAAAATTCCTTGGTCAAGGATGGAAGAATTTCTCCGACCGCTATCTTAAATGAATATGCGCAGAATTTATATAAGTTCAGGGGCTGTGAAAAGGGCTTCGTATCTAAACCAACCAGCGCAGCAAAAGGGGCGTTCGACACTTGGACGGACCCAGATAGTTATATCCGCTTAGCGTTCGGTAACTCTATCTACAAGAAATCGAATGGAACCATTTTGTATGCCAATAGTGGGACCTGTGCCACTGGAAATTATTGTATGGATAGTGCTCTTATTAAATATAAGGATGCAGCAGGCAAGGACCAAACCACCCGAGTGCCATTCAATTCAGCTTATTTTCAGGGGTTTTGCAATAGTGAGCCGGGACTTGAAAAATATCTATTAGGAGTAAAGGCCCAGCTGGAAGGTAAGCAAAGCGCCTGTACGGATTTCATTGCAACGAGTGATAGTGTGATTGGTGATCCGCCCGGGACCAATCAGGATTTTGATTCTTTAAAGATGAGTTTTGATAGTAAAGAAAATGTTATCGTGGATAGCCATGTCGCAACGATTAAGAGTACTCCCGAAACTTATTCGGTAGATGCAACTCATTCTATTGCTTTTACTAGAGATGCCTCAGGGAAAATTGCTACATTCACCGTGACGCGAGGAGGGCGGACGACAGTAACCACTCTCGATCGCAACCCATCGTGCCATCCCATAAAGGAAGTTACAAAAACAAGTAATGGAAAGTTTCTCGATTATGATTATGAGGCCTGTAAAAAGTGGTTTGGGGTCAGTGAGCATAAACATAAAACGACATTTGGAGAAAGAAGTGTATTGACTTCGCTCTATGCAGATTCGGATGGTTTTGGGTCTCTCATTGCTAATGATTTCAAGACATTTATTGATGGAACTAAAGCAAAACAGGAGCTCACTGACGCCGAAGAATCGAACTGGAGTGATTTAAGAAGTTCCGTGATCGAATCTTGTGCTAAAAACACGTTGTATATTCCACAAGGTGATCAAAAAAATAACTCTGCATCAGGGAGTGGGAATCGAGCGCTTTAATTCCGACAAACTTTTGACCATTCACGCGCTCACAAAATTCTCACAATATACCCAGTGACTTTTTTAGAGTGGTTGTTATTCTAGTGTATATGTTTAATTTGTCTAGAGTGTCCGTTGTAGGGATCGCGATCGTACCATTTTTGTTTTTAGTCGGAAGTGGGGTGCAGGCGAGCACAGTGACTTATAGTTTTAGTGAACTCGAATCAGAACTCGCCACTCTGAGTGATGGGATTATACAAGCGAAAAGCGATTTGCCAGACACCGCGAAGGAAAGCACCTTCGATAAAAAGAAAACTACTTTTTTTACTGATGAAAACCCTTCAAGTATCGATCCGCAAGATTATTTCAGCGTAGATGTAGACAAATTCAATGCCAGTAATGATGCATCTGATTTTCTAGCCGCGAAACAGAATTTTTATTCACGCCTAAATTTTAATAGTAAAAAGCAACGCTATGACCGCCCTTATGCTTATCTAGAATCGTGGAGGAGTCTTGCGCATCCTCAAATTAAAACGCTCACCCTTCCACTCACCACTTACGATGAAACGATGGTCCCATTTAAAGATGGGCAGCGCGCAAATGATCCGTCGCCATATTTTGATGCAACTCTTAATCGTAGCATCGATGCAATCTCAGAAAGTGAATTGACCCAAGGCAATGATCTTGATTTACTTTTGAATAATGACTCGTTTGAACACAAACTTGATCTCATTCGCCGTGCCAAGAAATCTTTTCTAGGAATTGTGATGGTACTTTCTTGCGATGAAAACGGAACGCGCATGGTAGATGAGCTCATCAAAGCAAAGCAGCGCGGTGTAGATGTAAAGATGATGCACGAAAAAGTATGGACCGTGCTCACCAATGCCGCTTGTTTGCATCGGATGAGAAAAGCAGGAATTGATGTGCTGCTCGTATCAGATATGATTAGCAATCATTTTGCATTCGGAGTGATGCACAATAAGTTTTGGATCAGAGATGAAGAAGAAGCAATCATTGGCGGACAGAATATGGTGGATGCTGAAACTCAGTCGGATGGTTTCAATGCTCGAATGCACGACGCCGATGTTTGGATTCATTCAGGCCCAGAAGTCACGACTCTCGAGTGGCAGTATGCCAACCTATGGCACCGCTATGCTAAGACAGCCCAAGCAGAACGAATCGTTCCGTATCTTACGAGTGCAAGCAATAAGAAAGATCAAGAGCGTACTCAAGGCGTGCGCGGCGAGAAAAATTACGAAACTTGGTTTGCCGATCCCTCTATTCGTATGAAGGGTGTGTGCAGATCTGTGGTGCAAAAATACGGTAAAGAAGATCGCATTGGCCCTGTCCTTCAGAAATATGTTGAAGTAGCGACGATGCGGATTTCAGCAACCACTCCCACCGTCGCTTATCATGATAAAAAGGGCGGCTCTGTGATTAATGATTTATTGAATGCGCTGACGAAAAAGGCAAGTGAGGGTGTCGCTATTGATGTGATTGCAAACGGAATAGATGGTATCGACGGCGCTTTGGGCGTTTCGCTTCAAAAGATGATTCAACAGGCGAAATCGAATGCCATGATTTGGAGTGTGCCCTTGCTGAAGGCTGTCTACAGTATTTCAGACATCGGTTCATCTAAATCTGATTTAAAGGGCTTAAAACGCTTTCAGGACTCAGCTGTGAGCATTCGCGCCTGGACGTACACGAGCTTCATTCATGCGAAGCAAATGGTTTTCGATCGAAAACTGGTAGCAGTCGGCAGTTTCAATTTAGATACGCACTCGGCGCAAACTAATCATGAGACGGAAATTTTCTGTCTCGACGATAAGCTGGCGGGCCAAATGGATCAGTCGATGACCCGCGACCTGGTGAATTCGGTACCAGTGAGACGCTAGTTTAGTTTAGCGAGTACCAGTAACTTAACTTTAAGTTTCCTAAATAATAAAATCCATGTGCGCTCGTGTTCGCCGCAGATTCCCGCTGGGGTTCCAACCTGCTGGTTTTGCAATGGGTACAATCGCCGCAACGAGATAGGTACTCTGTGGCGACACGGCAATGCTTGCTTCAGCAAAGTTGTAATTTTCTGCCCTTTTCGTGGCGGGACTGTCCTGATGTGCCTGTAAATGCGTGAGTGAGGCTGCTCGGGTAGAGCGCGCGGCGAGTGACAAGAGGTCGGTGTTGACCTTAATCCTGGCTTTAGTTTGGAGTGAGGCACACGAAGGAGCGGTGAATTGCTGCACAGCATAGCGCTTCGTTTTCTCATGGCCTTTTTTTTAAGTTTATGCTCCAAACTCAAATCAATATTGACTTATTCGGTCGGGCGGGCTACTCAAGGAAACTCGTGTTTTTTTTAATATTTCAAGGAGAAATGTATGGCATCACGTACTGGTAAAACTCGTATGGCTCGTAAAGTGAAACAAGCGCGCAAAGGTAAAGCTCGTAAGCGCAAAGAACAAAACAAAGGAACCACGCCTAAGTTTCCGATTCACAAAAAATAAAGATTTAAAATAGAGGGGTCACGTCGCATGGCACACGAAACACTTTTTACATCAGAATCAGTTACGGAAGGACATCCGGATAAAATAGCAGATCAAGTATCAGACTCGGTACTCGACGCTATTCTTGCGCAAGACCCAAAGGGTCGAGTTGCCTGTGAAACCCTAGTCACTACTGGTTTAGTAGTGATTGCAGGTGAGGTGACTACGAACGCACGCGTGGACTACGCGCACGTTGCAAGGGAAACGATTCGTAATATTGGTTACGATCATTCTGATAAAGGTTTCGATTCTCATACTTGTGGCGTGATGGTGACTTTAGATCGTCAGAGCCCAGATATTGCTCAAGGGGTAACTACTGGCCAAGGCATGCACAATCAAAGTGAACAAGGTGCAGGCGACCAGGGCATTATGTTCGGGTACGCAGTGAATGAAACTCCAGAACTCATGCCACTTACGATTGGCATGTCAAACCAACTGGCAAAAAAACTTTCTGAAGTAAGAAAAAACGGCAAGCTCTCTTGGCTTCGTCCAGATGGAAAAACTCAAGTTACCGCTCAATATGTGGATGGCAAGCCCACTCGTATCGATGCAGTAGTGGTGAGCACTCAGCATGCTGAATCAGTTTCTCACTCTCAAATTGTTGAATCAATCATGGAAGAAGTGATCAAAAAGACCATTCCTGCTCACTTGCTCGATTCAAAAACAAAATATTTTATTAATCCAACCGGTCGTTTTGTTATTGGTGGACCGATGGGCGATTGCGGCCTCACTGGTAGAAAAATTATCGTCGACACTTACGGCGGACATGGTGCTCACGGTGGTGGCGCATTTTCAGGAAAAGATCCATCAAAAGTAGATCGTTCTGCCTGTTATATGGCTCGTTACGTTGCGAAGAATATCGTCGCGGCTGGTCTCGCAGATCGCTGTTTAGTTCAATTGGCATATGCAATTGGTGTGGCAGAGCCGGTCAGTGTGCATGTGAACGCATATGGGACTGAGAAAATTTCTCTGAGCAAAATTGAAAATGCTGTGAAAAAGACCTTTAAGCTCACTCCTGGCGGAATCATTGAGTCACTCAATCTTCTTCGCCCCATTTACTTGAAAACTGCAGCGTACGGACATTTTGGTCGTGCAGAACCCGAGTTTACTTGGGAAAAAGCGGATAAGACCGACGCCCTTAAATCTAACACATGAGTATTGTTTTTGCTTTTATCAAGCTTTACCCCTTTTTTGGAATATCCATGGGGGTACTTTGCTTCGATTTAAGCCTTTCTTTTAGAAGAAAGGGAAACAAAGCGTGGATCGGAACCGTAATGATGGGGGCTATTTTCTTCGCTGCAACCGTCGTTTGGATCTATTTTCGCGGGGATAAAAACGCAGATCATTGGTTCTATGTTGCGGAAGCGTGGCTTCGAAACGGTTAAGCGCCCAACAATCGGGTGGCGCATGCGAAAATATTTTTACACTTCATAAATTTAATTAAATCATAACCATTTGTAATTAAACGGTTATTTTGCAACCTAAAATTGACTCAGTCAAAAAACAACTTTTTCTAAGAAAAGTTTTTGACAGTGCGACAATTTCTGCCTTACCCTATTAAAGGCGACACGCTCTGGAGTCAAAGGATGGACTGACTCCTGGAACATTGAACATTAGAAAAGAAAACTCACGGAAGGAGTTATTATGTTAGAGACCCAATTCCCAATTCAATCGGTATTATCGGCAGATTCTAGTCTTATTGAAAAGGCTGCACAAACCGAACAAGGTGTTTTGATCACCGGTGAAACTGGTACCGGAAAAGAACTCATCGCTCGCATTATTCACAATCGTTCTTCTCGTGCAAATGCTGCATTCGTTGTGATGAACTGTGCACTCGCAGGTGAAGTTCTTGAAAATGAATTTCAAAATAAAATGGATGCTGCTCAAAACGGAACTTTGTTTTTCGAAGAAATCAACGAACTTCCGCTGCATCTTCAAGCAAAATTGGTTCAAGGTAGCTCTTCAATCAGAGTGATCGCTTCTACCAGCATTAATCTTCAAAACTCAGTTGCAGAAAAACTTTTCCGCTCTGACTTATTTTCAAAAATTAGCTTCGTATCCATGAATATTCCTGCACTTCGTGATCGTGTAGAGCAAATCCCAATGCTCGTTCGTGCTTACATTGAAAAATATAACAAACTTACTGGCTCTAACGTAGCAAGCACTCCAAGTGCTGAAGCTTTAGATGCATTCACTAGCTATACTTGGCCAGGAAACGTTCGTGAACTTGAACATGTAGTTGAAAGAATCATTATCATGAAAGGTCAAGGCACTATTGAAGCTTCTGATCTTCCTGCAAAAGTTTACCAAGCAACTCAAAGCGCTCAATGGGGTGCGGGTGCAACTGCAGACCTAGAGTTCCCACGCATGATCCTTTCTGAAAAAGGCGTCGATTTGAAAAATATCGTTGCTGCATTCGAAAATCATTTAGTGGATCAAGCTCTTGCTCGCACTAACGGTAACAAAAACCGTGCAAGCATGCTTCTTGGATTGAATCGTACTACTCTTGTTGAAAAGCTTCGTAAGCGTGGAATGATTACTCCACTGAAAGCTTCTCAAGATGTTCGTTCTACTGGTTCAGGAAACGAGTAATTCGTCAGCCGTGTCGCTTTGATTTACTTTAGTCATTCTATCTAGAGACCCCCGCTTCTTCACTGAGGCGGGGGTTTTTGCGTTACAAGCACCCGTGTTTTAAGGGGGTGAGCGAGCTGGAAAAGAAATGCATTTGCTCCTGGGGACTCTTTAAGTCGCAAATACATTTCCTTTCCAGCTCGTTCAACACATAAAAGGAAAGGAGTGTAACGCAAAGAGGGCGCCTCAGTATCGAATACTCTGATGAAGAGATTGATCAATTCGGGGCTTTTTTGAGATCGCGTTGCTGACACCATCGTTCAGACGAAATTCTATGGAATGAGTTGAACTCCACAAGTAATAATTGTTAAAAATACGGAAAATGTGGGGGAGTGCCTTATAATATTCTTTTATTGAACAATAGATATGTAAGAACTCGTGGCGTTGTGGTATTGATATAGTCGCCCTGGAGAACTGTTTAATGAAAGCACAATTGAAAGAAGCGCCTTCGATTTGGAATTTTGAAAGCTATCGTGAATATTTGATGGCGACTTTGGAGTATAAAAAGTCAAAATCGAAAACTTACAGTATTCGCGCTTTTTCAAAGAGTGTAGGCCTTTCTCCATCAACTCTCAATAATGTGTTTTCACGCAAACGATCCATGTCTCCCACCGTTCTCATCAAAATTGGGAACCGGCTCAAATTAGAAATCGATGAACTCTCCCAGCTCTTGCTTTTATGCGCGCGTGAAGATCATAGCGACGTTGTTTCGCTCGAAACCAAGAAAGCCCTGAGCGGCCGATCATCTTCGCGTGCAAAAGAAATCATTAGAGTAAATGAATCTGATGTCCTGTTGTTTCGGTGGTATGTGCCAGCACTGATTGAATCTTTAACAATCCCAAGCTTAAATCAGGACCTTAAGTTAATTGCTTCCCGCTTAGAAATTCCGCTCGTCGAAATCGAAAAAACCCTGAAACTCTTATTGAAGAAGAAGGTTCTCATTTTAGCGGCCGACGGAAAGTACAATAAAACTGCTCCATTTTTACAATTATTGAGTGAGAACCCTCGGGGTAAGAGTCAAACGTTGCTCGAGTTGAACAAGAAATTGCTTCAGATGACGATACAACGAATTACGCCTGAGACCACGCAGGACAGGTATCTTGGATTTGAAACCTTTGGATTTAGTAAAGAGTATTTGCCGGAAGCTAAACTTCTGATTGACCGCTGTTTAGATGATCTCGCCGCTCTGTCGGCGAAATGTGTAGAACCAACGACTGTCTATCATTCCGGAGTACAGTTAATCGAAGTTCTCATTCCCAAGAAAGAAGAGTGTGTTCGGTGAAATTAAAACTTTTTTTAATCACGTTAACGGTCGGATTTTCGAATTTTGCTTTTGGTGATAAAATGGAGACCGCAGCTCTCATTTCATCTTCAACGATGAATACCGTCAATCCACTTGCCGAGAGTCGCCTGGATGAAGGTGGTTCTACTGGGGGCAGGGGCGGTGGTTCTCCTATTATCGCGCGGGAGTCCTTGAAGAATCTGGAACGATATCGAGAAATAGAAGACGAGGCACTCAATCAAGTCATCACTCTGATTGAAATGAATCGAGCTCCCCTGTCTGCGTCGATTCTTGCATTACTCAAGGCCGACGTGCTTAGCATTGTTGCCTCTGAAAAACTAAGGGTGCTCGATCGCTGCCTGGGAGATGACGGAAATGAGCATGCACTGGTGCTGGCGCGAGACTCGAAAAACACTTGCATAACCAGTGCTAGCTTTTCGAATTTAACGGAATTGACTCGACTCTTTTCTGCGATGATTTTAACCAGAGCGAGGAATGATGAAGTGACGGGCATTTCTGATCAGCAGCTGCTCGCCTGGATTAAAGCTCTTCCAGAAGTCGACCCCGATTTTAAAACAAACTCAATGGAGTCTATCCAAAAAAAGCAATACATTTTAGCGTTGGATTCACCCACAGCGCCTCTTTGGTCTACTTTAAAGTGTTCGCTTTATCGGCAAAATGGAACAGTCGTACTTGCTCAGGGTACGGAGATTCAATCGAGTGTGAATTGCTCAAGAGTGAGTCTCACCGGAAAAATCATTGCCAAGAGCAATCGAGGTATTTACTTTTGTACGCCTCAAAATTAACAGCCATCTTGCTTCTGTTTTTTACTTCAGCCTTATCCTATGCTGACGATGAAACCGTACCTCTTCGATATCTCGTTAACCATGCAAGTGCCGTGACGTTTGAAAGCTCTAGCGTTCAACTCAATAGACTAGGTCTACCCAAGGGGGTTTTGAGTTGGAGAATTTACGTTGGGCATTATATTAAAAGGGAGCTGAAGTCGGTGCTGTCGAAACAGATTGCCGATAAGCGCATCCCAGCCTATTTAGAGGCGAGTGGTAAAGCAGATCAAGAGTTTAGGGAGATGCTCGAAAACGGCCTTTTAAGCGATATTGAGACGTCTCAATATGTTGTTCGTAATCGATGCACAGACTCGACTCAAATGGAGCGAGCAGCTTCAGCGTTGGTCGGGGCAAAGGGCACCGCCATTTGTTTTTCGCCTCGCGAGATTCTTCGTGGATTGGGGCATGTCACTTTTGAACTCATTAGACATGAACTGGTGGCATTAGCGCTTCATGAACATGCAAGGCATTTTAATCTTCCTGAAAATGATCATTTGATTTTCCTGTCTATTGAAAATGCCTTGGATAGTTTTGACCTGTATAAAGACCTACTTCAAATAAAAACAGTGCAAGTTCTGAAGCCATTCAAAGAGGCAAGGAGGCGGTTTTCGACTTCAATTTGGAGCCCAGAGGCATTCTCTACCCTCAAACATGAGTTCGTTTGTAGTTACTCTGCTGAGCAAGCTGATGTTGTGAATCCCGCAAATGTTTTAATGAACCAATCTATCCGTGAAACCTGGCAGGGAGTGCAGAGTAGGGTCGAAGCGAACGCTGATTTGCCAGGAGTGTACGATTGGTCATACTCACCATCCGCGCTTCTTAAAAATCAACCCACACTGCTTCATGTTTCACAGAGCGGCGATCATCTGGTTCATGATGTTGCTTTTTCACTGGGTAACGGCCAAGGGTTTGCCGTAAGTTTTAGGATGGATTCAAAGAAGCATTTGTTAGGTGAGGTGTACGTTCGGCCATCCATTGCCGATCCCTTTTTTGTTCCCAGTGCTCTCTTTGGCGACCAGGCCGGTGCCATTGGATATCTTGACTGCGCACCCGTACTTTAGTGCTGGGAGTACTCACTGCTTTCTGCGAGAAAGCACTTTCTAATTCTTAAGCGAAATCTACTATTCTTTGTTGAATTTGCCGTGCATATTGCGATGCGTATCAGTTAGCAATAAACAAAGAAAGGTCTCCCTTATGCACCCGTACCGTAATTTTTTGAAAATTAGTCTACTCGTTCTCGTTACCCATTTTGTAGGTGAATCCGCATTCGCAATTCCAGAGGAACTATTGATGCCTGGACGTTATAATTGTAACGGGCTTACGAAGACGCTCACCAAGGAAGGAGATCAACTACGACTCAGTGGGTTTGATGTAATGAATCTTTCGATATCGACCCATTCAGATAGTGTTTTATCGCCTCGAGGTGAAACGTACGAAGTAGCGCTCAGCACGACATACGTATCGCCCATTCCAACGGTAGACGGAATAAACTACATTTACGACTTAATACAAGAAGTAATGGCTTCATGTGCTGGCGGAAGTCACGGGTTTTACCAACATACAAAACTCAAACCAACCGCCAAGGATACATTCTTTTTTGAAGAAATCCAATGGCGTGCAGACTCAAGTCCTCGAGTAATTGATCAGAACAATCCTGGCCAAAGCATTGCAGATTCATTCAGCGTGTCACTTACCGGAAATAAAGTAATTGTACAGTGTAAACGAATTCCAGCAATTTAAGATCATAGCAACGCTGATATGGGGTTCTAGCACTGAATATAAATCGAAGTGCTGAAATATTGGCGGCATTAAAGCCATAGGGGAAAAGAGAACCATGACGCAGTTTGATCCGATGGACTGGGTGGGGTTTTGCTCATGAAAATGGTCAAAAAAATGCCTAAAAAATAGGGTTAAACTGCAGAATTTGCCTAGCGGATTTCAGGTTTACCGCCGTGAGATTGCACGTTATGCTTGAGTGAGTATGATACAACCTTTATTTGTAAATTTTAATAATGAGTTCGTAAACAGAATCGGCGAGGAAGCGGGAGGGCTGGCACTGGTCACTCCATCCTATGTTCAGGGACTGCGGATGATTAGCGATCCTGATCTTCCGATCTCGGCAATCTACCTGAATCCAAATGATGCGAGCTATAGCGCACTTAAATTTTTAGCAATCTCTTCAGTGCAGAGGCCTGCAACACCGGTGTTCTTGCTTGATGAAGAAGCAGGTCTTTCACTGCAAAACTTTTCATTCTTATCTGATAAATTCAAAATCCAAGGTGTGTTCATTGGCCGTAGATCATTTTACGAACTCGTGAAGCCCCTCATGATGGAAATCCCAGATGCCCTGCGTGCGGTTACCTCACGGGCGCCTCTCCAAAGCCGTCATCCGGGGTTTGTTGCGGTTCCGGTGATTGATTTTCTTCATTCTAAAAAATACCTTTGTAATGTTTTTGTGGAAGACGATTTCGGGAGCCTGAAGTTCTTCGCCCTCGAGGGGAGTGAAGTGGACCTCGATTACCTTACCTTTTTAAGCGAACGAACCGCTTGGGTATATATTGCGGAAAGCACCCTTCAGAGCCGTAAGGAGTCTTTCCACGACGTAGAGAAGTGCTATTTGGATCCAGACTATCTGTCTCCTGCTTGGAGAAGTGCTGAGGCCCTGTACCGTACCAAGTCCCTGATAGAAGAAATTAAGAAGGGAGGCATTTCGGCTCCTCTCTTGGAAAAATCGCATGCGATCGTTGAGGATATCTCGGTACTAGTGAACCAGCTTTCAAAAGACCCGTATCTCAATCAGTTTATCGAACAGGCGCGCCAGTCGGATCGCGCGGTAGCGTGCACTGTGTTTTCAGTGTTGGTTTGCAATAAGATGAAGATGAAAACCAATTCAATTGTGGATAACTTGGGATTGGCGAGCTTTCTTCAGGATATTTCTTTATATAATTCACCTTACGGTAATATTTCAGACTTTCATCCTTCCGAGCTGTCTCCAGAGGCGAAAGCCTTTTATGATAGCCATCCAACCCTCAGTGCGAATCTTTTGCTCGATGTGGAGAGTATCCCTGAAGTTACCCGCCAAATTATCAGACAGCATCATGAGCGATTTGATCGTAGCGGATTCCCCGCAAAGGTGGGAGGCTTCCAATTGCAGCCACTCGCTGAGATTTTGAGTCTTATCAATTCTTATTTGGACTACAATCCAGCCTCAGATATTCATTTCGAGGTCTACAGCCACTATTCTGATCGATTGGTCAGGACCTTTAAGGAACTGAGAGCGGAAATAGAAAAGGACATATAGCTAAGGCCTTTAGCGCTGAGCTTACTCTGCCCCTTTCTCTTTATTGTCTTTAATGGTCTGACGGATGAGGTTACGCATGATTCGATTGCGATTCACTTGGCCGACGAGGGCCTTGGCGTCATCATAAAGGGCCGGATCGTTAATAAATGCTCCAACTGATCCTTGGCCATGGTCCACTTTTTCTAAGATAGAATTCAGATGATTGATCGCACTCTTAATCTTAATTTGATTGAGTTCGTCATTCAACTTACCGGTAATCTCGCCCAAGTTCTTAGCAGTACCGGCGAGACCTTGGAAAAAAAGTTCTGCACGATTGTTCTTGTTGAATGAAGTCAGCAGCCGATCTAGGTTCTCTGCTGAAGACGAAAGCTTCAGCATGAGTTGCTCACTGGACGTAAACAGTTGCGAGAGGTCCTTGCTCGATCCCTGTGTAATCTCACCCTCATTTGCAATCAACGGTTGAGTTAGATCTCCTGCAATCACGGAAAGATATTTATCTCCGAGAACTCCTTGCGTGACCATCTCGATGGTGGAGTCTTTGCGGATCCATTCGCTGTATTGTTTTTCAATAGAGTATTTTACCAGAATATCCCGTGTTTTTTGGTCAATGTCGACATCAGTTACGGCACCAATTTGGAGGCCGCCCAGGGTTACTTTTGCGCCTACCACCAGCCCGTCCACCTTATTAAAATGAGAAATATAGTGATTCACAGGGGTGAAGACGCTTTGCTTGCCGCCTAAAACCAAAATTGCTGCCATGGTGAGTCCAAGGCCGAACATAACAAAAAGTCCTACCTTCATTTCGAGTTTGGTCTCATTAATTTTCATTGGATATGTGCTCCTGTAGTAAAAGATTTTACAAGCGGGTCATTTGATTTTTTCATTTCATCAGTACTCATCACCAGGCTGATTTTGCCTTGGTCTAAAATAGCAATTCGGTCACAAATTTCAAAAGCGGCAGGAATATCATGAGTTACAAATATACCGGTCATGCCGCGTTTTTTGAAAGCGAGAATATTATTAAGAAGGCGAGCGGTATTGACTGGATCAAGCCCTGCGGTGGGCTCATCAAAAAGTATGATTTGAGGTTGAAGCATGATGGCTCTCGCAAATCCTGCACGTTTTTGCATCCCACCCGAAAGTTCGCTGGGAAGAAGCTCGTTTGAGCCTTTCATGTCAATCAGCTCAAGCATCTCATTTACTTTTGAATGGATTTGCACTTCGTTGAGTTGGGTGTGAGCTCTTAAAGGGTATGCTAGATTCTCTTCTAAAGTCAGCGAATCAAAGAGTGCGCCGTTTTGAAAAACATAACTGATTTGAGTGCGAACTTTGAAAAGCTGGCGCTCAGTCAGATTGACCAGGTTTTGATCTTCAAAAATAATTTCCCCAAGATCTGGAGTTTCAAGGCCAATGATCGATCGTAAGATCACACTTTTTCCGGTCCCTGATCCACCAAATAGCCCCAGGATCTCACCCTCGTACAAATCGAAACTAACTCCTTGATGAACCTTTTTATCACCAAAACTTTTATGAATATTTTTAAGGCTGAGTGCTATTTTTCCGTTCATGAGTTTTGCTTGGTCCCTAAAATTTTGGAAACACGGTAATGATAAAAAATTTGGTTAAAAAGAAATCGGCAAGCATAATGAAGATCGAACTTGTGACTACAACCCAGGTAGTGGTTTTGCCGACGCCCAATGTCCCACCTTCAGTATTGAGCCCTTTCCAGCATGCGGTGATCGCAATAAAGATAGCAAAAACCACTGTTTTTGCCATGCCCGTGAATAGATCAGCAATCGTGAGGGTTTCTTTTGTTTTTGCGATAAAGAAACTAAAACTAATATTCAGTTCTACTTTTGAAACGAGCATTGCACCAATGATGGCCACATAGTCTGCCATCAGAGTGAGTACGGGAAGTGCGACCATGCAGGCGATGAGTCTTGGAATGACGATTCGCTGAATAGGAGAGGTGCCGAGGGCTCTAATCGCATCAATCTGTTGAGTCACTTTCATCGATGCGATCTCTGAAGCCATCCCAGAACCGATTCGTCCAGCTACGAGAAGACTAGTGAATACTGGGCCCATCTCTCGCAGGATGGAAAGTGAAGTCAGTTTAGGTACATAAAGGGTTCCCCCGAAGCGAGCGAGACCGTAACCAAATTGGAGCGCCATCACGGAGCCCGTTGCCACTCCGGTGATCAGAACGAGAATAAAGGACTCCACTCCAATGGCGTGAACTTGATCCAAGATGAGTTTAAAAGGAAAGGGAGGAATGAATAACTCCCGCACAGTTTTCCCTGCAAGGTGACCGAAGCCACCCGCAAAACGGGTTGCACTTAACAGCTTAATTCCAATACGATTAGAAAAAGTTGATTCACTCACTTTAACTTGAGGCTATCACGAAACTTCTGAAACACAGAGACTTCTTGCTCAAATGACTCTACCGGGCTTAAAAAAATAAGGTCATAAACGCATGACGGTGTTTTGACTGCGACGGTTTGAAACTTACGGGTTTGATTCATGTAAAAACCAATCGCAGTAGTTTCAATTCCATTAAAACCTGAAACGACGATTTCCCTTTCCTGTTTCACTTTTAGGTTCCGCCACTGACTGAGTAAGCTTTCAGTGATAAATCGGGGATCGCTTTCCTCGTTTCCGGCCTCGCTGTTATTTTGACGGCAAGCGGAGTTGATTGAAATCACTGCAGCCGTTTTCTTAGATTGCCAAGCGGCATCGGGGATATCTTCGGCATTGGCGGCTGAGAGTTCTTGTTTGATTTTGATCCAGTTAGAATCAATAAGGCTGATATCGATCAATTTGCTGTCCTGAGATTTCTCCTCCACCGGCTTTACTTGCCCCACGAGAATGCTACAAGCATTCAAGTTGATCAAAGTCAAAACACTGGCAATAAAAGGGGGGATAAATCGAGGTAAGTAAATTGATTTCATTAAGTTATTTACATATTAGGGGAGATAGTAAAAAAAAAGAAGGTAAAAAGGGAAAATAATTCCTAAATCAGTTGCAGGTCGCAGGCAAAATCTGCCACAATGTAAAAAGAGGTTCGGCAGAAGTTGCCCTAACCTTTAACCGTTCCACTTAATAGTCACGACCAGGAAGGAAGTGAGGATGCCAGTGAAGAAGGCGCAGACCGAATTTGCAAGGATGCAGTTGATCGCTTTCCTCTTTTCATCACTACCCTTGATGTTTTCTGTCGCTGCATTCGCCGGCGCAGACCCTATTTTTAAAAGCACTCTTCAAATTCAGAGTCAGTCTTCTTTTTCCCGTCTCATTCTTGCGCTTGATGATTCATTCAAGCCCACACTCAAAGATGAAAAAAATGGTTTTGAAATCGATATTCCAAACGCCACTTTGATGGATATTGGTGTCGCATTTGGAACCGAAGCTGAATTTAGGAGTTACGTACAAAGTGTTCGCGATTCCAAACTCATTGATTTACAAGTCCTTGAAAAAGAATCCATGCTGATCATTAAGGGGAAATACAAATTTCCTACCGGTGCCCAAAGCTTTGCACATCCTGAAATGGAGAAGTTTGAATTTCGTCAAAGAGAGCAAGGAAAATTTGTCCTCGACTTCTGGTATAAAAAAGGTCCTACAGTAGTGGAAGCGGCGCTATTGAAGCGAAAAGATGCGATCAAGGACCAAAACTATCAAAAAGATGCAATGATTAAGAAGGACGTGGAGAGAACGCAGACTCGGGAGAGAAGAATTCAGGATGCTCGAGCCGAAGCCGCTTTTTGTGATCAGCCGTTTGATAAGAAAAATAGCGTGTTTTTACGTTTTAAACCCGATCATCCACTTTTCAATTTTTCGGCGTACTTTCCTGAAAAAATTCCAGATCATCGCTTTGAATACACCTCTCCCAAAGGGGATACTGAGGAAGCTCAGATGGTTCGCCTGGCTCTGAAGCTCAGCAAAGAAAATAATCATGCCTTAGTGGTGAAGACCATAGAGTTCCTAGAGAAGGAATATCCAAAATCAAGATACTTAAAAGAAATGTATTTTTTGAAAGCGAATTCCTTCTATCGCTTGGGGATGGATGATAAAGGGAAGGAACTTTTATCAGATGTCGCCAAGCAAGCGCGTGGCAGTGAAGTGGGCTTGCAGTCAGCAGCGTTTTTAGCGGTACAAGCTTACAATCGACAGGAATGGCTATTTGCCCTCAATTCTTTTTCGAGCATCAGACGCGACATGCCGTCCCATCCCTTGACCTGGCTCTTTCGTTTAGGAAGTGCTGAGTGCCTTTACCAAATCAAGCAAGCCGATCAAGCTCGGGAGGAATACGCCTGGGTTGCGAACAATGCTCCCAAGGCTCAAATTAAGGCAGAAGCAGCATTTAAAGTAGGTGATGTGTATGTGGATCGCAATCAGTATGCACTCGCGATCCAATCCTATGCGGCTGCAGTTAAAAAGTATGAATCAAGCCTAGCTCAATATCCAAATGTACTGATGAATCTCGCTGAAAGTTATTTTCAATTAGAAGAGTTCAAAAGAGCGGGTGAAACCTACGCAAAGTTTATGGTGTATGGGAAAAATCATCCCAATGCATGGAGGGCGAGCCTACGAATTGCAGAATTGGGAATTCTCAATCAACGTCAATCTGAGATTACTGAAAAAGCATTTACCGAAACAGTGAATCATTACCCAATGAGCCCAGGAGCTGTGATTGCGCGCTTACGCTTACTTCCCTGCGGTAATCACGGTGGTTTTGATTTAGCAGGCGTACAGCGATTCATGAATTCACCCGAAGTACAAAACTTTGATGCAAGTGAGTCTATGTACAGCACTAATTACAAGGAGTTAGTATCGTTGACCGAAGTACGAACCTACTTCTCTTTTGCTGACGACGAAAAATCTATTGAAAGTGCGATTACGCACCTGAGGGAAAATCCTTCGGTTGAGGTACGGCAACTCATTGAGCGTGTGATGATTGCCGGAATCAAGAGATTATTAGCCAGTCAATTCGCGACCGGAAATGGATATAAAGCAATTGCCACTTATGAAAAGTATGGTGATTACTTACCGCTTCCGTCGCATGATCCAGAAGCGGATGATCTGAGAATTAAGCTTGCGCAATTTGCCGCAGAAAAGAATTTCAAAAATTTGGCCCTCGAGATTATCGAAGCTTACCGTCATGTAAATGAAGTAGAGCAAAAAGAATTATTCAAAGCTGTTGAAAAAAGTTTAGTGCTCGAAAGTTCTCAGGGACAAGAAGAACGTCTTATTTTAGAGCTTAAAACAGCTTGGAATGGCGACTCTTTTAAGGTCACTGATTCTGAAACCTCAGATCAGTTCTTGGCAAAACTTACTCTGATTCGGGATCAGTCGGCAGTTGCTTTTGAACGCGACCTGTTGAAGGCGCTCTTCTTTGAGGAGAAAAAAGATTATCAGAAGGCATCAGAAGTGCTGGGTAAAGCCATGGGGCATATGGCGAAAATGAATGAAGTGGAGCGGGCTCAGGTTTACAATTTTGCCGCCGAAATAGCTAAAAACAATGAAGATTTTACACAGGCGGCGAGGTTTTTCAAGCTCGCTCGCGAAGACAAGAAAAAAGCGTCAGAAAAGGACCTTCCTGAGTTGGCTTTTCGACGTTTAGTCTCTTGTCCGTCAATTTCCTCGCTCTACGCTTCTCAAGGTGAAATGCTTGAACATGATCAAAAATGGAAGGAAGCGGTTGCACTTTATGCAGAAGCAATAGAAAATAAAGTAGGGGGAAATCGCATACTTTACGCACATGCGAAAGCGATTTTAAAGGAGGGCGGACGGGGATCAAAAGTCACCGCCAGTCGGTCTCTCGAAAAAATCAAGCAGAGTCAGGATGATGATGTTTGGAAAAACCTAGCGCTAAAAACGCTCGATGAAATTGCCAAGGAGGGCGAAGTCAATGAGAAAAGAAAACCATGAACAGTTTTACACGCACGATCACCAACTTCTAGAGTTGTTATCGCTATCAGAAACCGTTGCGAAGAGTAAAGCTGCAGTATTGATTCAAGGTGGCTCCGGATGTGGCAAGCGATCACTCGCTCAGTTCATTTACCAAAACAGCCAACGTGCACATCAAGGCATTTTTACCTTCCAAGCGGCGCAAATTGCCTTGGGGAATCAAGAACTGGAATTTCAAAGAATTCTAACTGAAGCCAAAGGCGGAACTTGTTTAATTATTGAAGTTTCGCAAATGTCGTCACTGATTCAAAGTAAACTTTTTCAGATCATGAGTGAAGGATCGGACATTCGTTTTATTGCGACTACCTCAAAAAATATTTCAGAACTTGTAAAACAAGGCGAGTTTCGTGAAGACTTGTTTTATCGCTTAAGCGTGGTGAATTTAAAGATCCCGCGTCTTGCCGACCGCTTAGGCGATGTAGAGTACCTCGCTCGTGAATTCGTGAAAAAATGGGCGAATGTACATGGTAAAGCCAATATGTCGTTTTCGAGTGATGCGATTCAAGTGTTGAATGGGTATTCTTGGCCCGGCAATGTTCGCGAACTGGAAACCACCATTGAGCGCGCTGTATTGATTTCAAACCAAAGTGAAATTCGTGGAAGAGATATTCAGTTAAATTCAGTTGCGGGTGCGCAAGCAGGCCCACATGCAAACATGGCTCTTGCGTGGAAACCAGGAAGTACACTCGATCAAATTGAACGAAATGTGATTTTAGAAGCTTTGAAACATCATGATGGAAATCGTACTCACACAGCGAAGGCGCTCGGAATCTCCATTCGTACGCTCAGAAATAAATTGGCTGAATACAGAGTAATGGGGATTCACGCATGAAGGGAATGTTTGATCCTACCATTCGAGCGCTCAGTCAGAATTTGAATCTCAGATTAGAGAATCAAAATGTGATCGCGTCGAATATCGCAAATGCGGATACCCCTGGCTACAAGTCAAAAGCAGTTAGTTTTGAGCAAGCCATGAGAGATGCAATGGATACAGGTGAGAACATTAAGCTCGATGGAGACAATGAAGCGCATATTGGTTCTAACGGCCCTGAAGGTGTAAAGGCCGACATTTATGATGATCCAAATGGTGTTGAGAGTTTGGATGGAAACACCGTGGACCGCGCCGCTGAAATGTCCAAAATGAAAGAAAACCAAATCCTTTATAATGCTTCGGTTGAATCATTAAGGAAAAAAATTGGAATGCTTGAATATGGCATTACAGAAGGCGGAGGGAATAAATAATGGCTGACTTCTTTTCTTCAATGAGAGTAAGTGCGAGCGGACTAGATGCCCAGATGAAACGGATGAATACGGTTTCATCCAATATCGCGAATGCGGAAACAGTTGGATATAAACGGAAAGATACAGAGTTTACTGCAACACCTGATCGAGAGAGTTTTGGTGAAATCTTAAAGGACAAACTCGATGAAAGTGTTCAGGGTGTGGTAGTGACGGGTGTTCGTGACGACGATAAACCACAAAGAATGGTTTATAATCCTTCACATCCCCAAGCTGATGAAAATGGAAATGTAGAGATGCCCAATATTAATCCTGTGAAAGAGATGGCCGACATGATCAGCGTTCAGCGCTCCTATGAGGCGAATGTAAATGCAATTACTGCCGCAACTCAAATGGCGCAAAAAGCGCTAGAGTTAGGGCGATAGGAGCTAAACGATGAACTCTATTCAATCACAAACGCGTTTCACTGACCCTGATCTTGGAATGATTCAATCTGATCAGTTTTCCCTTCGCCAACCCCAAGTGGGTGCGGGTAAAAGTGAAGCGGGTGAAGTGAAGGGTGGGGGATTCCTCGAGTCACTTCAAAAGTCGATGGAAGAAGTGAATGTGGATCAACTACAAGCGGATTCATCGATCAAGGACTTG
>CAIMWN010000281.1 GCA_903845155.1 Oligoflexia bacterium | reverse complement strand
GTCTCGCTCAATCACCGTTAAATCCAATTTTCTGATTTCAATGTCTTTATCCGCGTAATTCAAACCACCTGTAAGTGCACCACCTACATAAAGGGGTTGGGTGAGGTGAAGTTGGGCGATGTATTTATTGTAAGAGTCTCCGCCAAACTGGGCAGTGTTTGTTCCTACTGCATCTTTTTGAACAAGAGCCTGACCGAGAGCGCTGATATTGGGAAAGAGTTGAGAAATCGCGTACGCCTTATTTGCTTCGTCTTCTCTAATTCTTTCTTTATAATTGAGTTCGTCTGGATTGCGGTCTAACGCGCGCATAATTGCATCTTTAATGGAGAGAGTCAGGGTGCTGGAACCCCCATCGTTTTCAGCACTTACGGAAGGTAGGCCTACTAAGAGAATCCCGATTAATAGAGTCGACATTATGCAATTTTTCATCTGCTTCATGGCCAAATTTTACCTTAATCGTTAGCATTAGCAACTAATTTGACAAATCAAAATAGAGGTGCTACTCATCGCGTCAAGAGAATAGAGGGAAGTTACATTATGAAAACGAAACAATGGTTAGGGTTAGGCAGTTTTTTCGCATTATCAATTATACTATCAGGCTGTGTTGCTGACAAAAATCAACAGGATTATCGTAAAGATCAGGCAAATAAGGATCTCACAGACACGATGCCGATTAAGGGAACTTATACCGGCGCAATGGTTTCCGCAAAAGACGGAGCCTCGATTGGTAATTTAACTCTGACTTTGAATCCCGATACAGTGGTAGCACCTTCAGCGGATGGACTGACTACCGAGCAAAAAGTAATCATTCGTGGATCCCTTGTTTATTCAGGAGTGCTTACTGCCAATATTAGTTTTAACACCGGTTACTACAATCCAAGCAATAACGAGTTTCAAGTGAATGTAGACCAAGTCGATGCGGCCACAGTACATCACCTTATTAATTTAAAAGGTAACGTCATTAATGGCCAGTTCATTGGTAATTTGATGGTCGATACTTACGATAATTATGGTGCTCAGTTTACTCTCAATCAAAACGCAGCGGTCCGTAATAGTTTGCCGAATCTTCGTAGCGCAAGAGCTGCCGAGATCGTTACGACTCAAAAAGGTTTTATTAGTCAATGGAAGGACCCGAGCACGGGCGAGATTCGTCCTCTCGTACTTCATTTTACAGACGATACCTCTTCTAGCTTGAGATTCATGGGTATCTTTACTCCGGTTCACACGTTGACAGTGCGCATGGACGTTGAGGACATGGATCCAACGACAGGTACTTATTCGGTCAGTACTACCTTTAAATTTCCAAACTCAAGCATCGATGATGACAACAATATGAACTACATTACCGGTTTGACGGAAGCAGCGGTGGGTACACCTAGCTCGACCCTTAATTGTTCAAGGACCATTGATAATTCCGGAAAAATCTCAGCGATTAACTGCAACATGACTGCAGCTAATGGCGGAACTATTTCTGATCTTCCACCATTTCTCCCTGCAGGAAAGAACTAAACCTCTATGAAAAACTCATTATTGATATCAACGCTGATCACGAGCCTTCTTTTGACTACGCAATTTGCGAACGCAAGTGGCAATGATTCGGCAATTGAAGTGGCAAGAGATAAGTTAGTTACTCAGAACGATGTTGTACAAGATGAAAAAAATGCATGGGTAGATTTCGGATTTTCGTCATGGTTACCCAGTAATATTGTAACCCAGGCAAAAATTGGCAGCAACATTCCCTTTTCTAGGGGCAATATTCCGGGCGTGAAGTTTGATTACTCTTTTCAAGTCAATGATAGTCGAACGTTGAATGTAGTACTGGGATTAAATTGGCTGACACTGAGTCGCTCTACATCTATAGGTGTGGGAGGTGCAAACAACACTGTTGTTCAGGATGCTAATTTGTTTTCTGGTCGGGTGGGTATTGAATATTCTCCTGATGCTCTGAAGTCGAAAGTAGTTGAAACCTATTTTAGTGGCGCTTTATTGCCAACCACAATTCTAACAGGGATGTCTGTTTATGAAGATGGATCAAGTTATTCTGGATTACCCATTGAATTTGCAATAGGTGCACGGACTCCCGTATCCACTCTGGGTGTGCAAGTGCAAAATGTAGATATTGATGTGAGTGTACTTCGTACTTTTGGAAGAATTCAATCGTCTGATATGGGCGCCTACGGTGTAGTGGGCGGAGTAAGGGTAATGTTATGAAAAATAGTTTAATAAAAAATATCTCTTTGGTTACTGTTCTCGTGATGACGACGCAATTCGGAGTGGCTTACGGGCAAACTACGGATGCATTTAAAGCGAATCCTGATTCGATCAGACGTCAGCTTTTGGAAAACAATCTTTCCCTAGAGTTAACTTTTAAATCAGTTCAAGATGCAAAAGACAAAGTGAATTTGGCGCGCACCAACCTTCTTCCTTCTATTAACTTAGGAGCGATGTTGAATGTTTCCATGGGGCCTAAATTTATCCTTTCGTCGGTTTCCTTTTTGCTTCCATTTTTGTTCCCCTCTAATTGGTTCAATCTTAAGCAAGAGAAAAATCTTTTGGAGGCCGAGAAAATCTCATTTAGAGTTCTGGAGTTGAATACTTATGGATCGGCACTTTCGCTTTATTACACCGTAATGAGTGATAGTGGCATTGCAAAAGTGTATTTACAGGAAGCTGCGGATTACAAAAAAATTCAAAGCAACCTAGAGACTCAAGATGCAATCCTGCACAATGTTCCACCAGAACAAATCAAACAAGCGCGCTCACAGGCTGAAATGGCTGATCTTCAGGCTTCTAAGTTGGCTGAATTGAATGATCAAGAAATTGCTGCGATGAGAACCGCGTTGAATCTCCCCCTTGAAACTCAAATTAGTTTTGAGAATAGCATGATGCCCGCTTCGTCATTTGAAGGCAAAGATATCGCTTTAGCTGTGGCTGAAGCCGAACGAGTTGCGCCTGAATTAGAGCAAATTCAATTTTTAACAAAAGCCGCAACGAATGCAAAGTGGAGTACAGTGTTTAGCTTTTTGGGAGCAGGGTCCCTTGGTTCACAAGGATCAGCAAGTACCGGCACCAGTGCTTCGTTTGGAAATATGAATCCATCGGGAAGTGTTTCAATTGGTGCTTCTATTTTTCCAACTGTTAAACTATCGAATCGTAATATTGAGGAAGTTAACTTTCAAGATAAAGTAATGCGTCAACAAACGACACAGGTGCTTGAGTCATCAATCAATAGTATTAAAGAAGCAAACAAGCAGTATGGTTTGGCTGTTAAAGCGGAAAAAGATTTGTACGATGTTTATCGTGCTGTATATACGCAATATCAATTTGGTCAAAACACATTAACGGCGGTACTTCTTGCGCGAATTCTAATGGTGCAGGCATCGGTCGCGAAAGCGCAATCTGCTACTGATTTGAATTTGCTTCGGGTAACCCTGAATCGGGCAATGATGAGTGATCAGTTTGCTAAAATTAAAGGTTGCTCAGTTGTGGATGCTGGCAAAAAGAAACCGAGCCTATTTGAAGCCTGTCGTGAGGCGGGAGCCGATGCAGACGCTCCTAAGGATACTCCAGTAGTCGAATAATTTTCGAACGGGTAGATCTTTGCTTGTGGGGACGTAAATGGAATGGGGAGGAGTAATGATATGAAGCATGGTTTAAGTCTGAGTCTCGTTTTTCTATTGTTGATGGGTGCCTGTGGGCCAATGAATACCAAGCCTGCAGATAATAAAAACTCTGGATTAGGTGCTGGCGCTGCCGCCGATACAGCGTCTTTGCCCCCGGTGGCGCTTTCAGACAATAAGAAATTTGTAATTGATATTGAACCGCTAGCGGGGAGTGCGTTTAAACCAGAGATTGGGGACAATCTTAATGGCGCATTAAATCGTTATAGCATTCACTTTACTCATAAAGGTGGCACACCGCCCACCAATGCCAAACTGAAGGTAGAGTATTTTAAACAACATTCTACTGTACAAAGGAAATACTCTGCCGAAGCAAAGGTTCAAGCAGATGGTAGCATGAACATCGTTTTGACTTTTAAAAAGCGTGGAAACTGGGAGTTGCACTTTTACCTTGAAAGCGGAGATTTAAAAGATGAGTACACTTATTACCTCGACCTATAAATATATCTCCTCTGCTGCAATCGGGTTGACCCTTTTTTCTACACCATTATCTTATGGAGCAGAAAGTTCCGTGGCGACCGCTCCAACCGGAACGGTATCAGCCGAATCAGATACCATTGCGGCACCCTCGCACCGAATTGATCTAGGTATCTCTACTTCCTTTCGCGCTACTCAAGGTAGTTTTGATCCTTACGGGTATTATGTTCCCTATCCCAATGGCAGTTCTTCATGGTCGGTAAGTGAAAATCTAAAAGGCGCTTATCATTTTTCAAAAGACTGGGACATGTCTATGACGATTCCGATCCGTAAAACGGAAACGGATTTGCCTAGCGGTAGCAAAAGCAGCGACTCAGTTGGTTTTCCTCAAATTTCCGCCCATCACCGCATAGGTGGACCTGCGAATCTGTCATTGAATGCGGGTGTGAACTTTCCATGGAAATGGAGTGCTTCAAAAACTGAGGGGACTCCCGCCGCATCCATTTCAGGTGATTCGGCCACCGATACTCCGCCTGCAGGTGTTTCCACGAGTTTTGGGATTGGTTCAGTACAACATCTCGGACGATTCAGGCTTTCAGGTGATGCGAGCACTACTTACGCATTTGCCTCCGTGCCAGAAAATCGTGGTGGTGATGGAGTAGTGGCTAATCCAAACGTGAGCGTTCGCCCCGGGATGAGATTTCAGCTTCACGAAGGACTTGCGTATTTGCTCAATCAGCACTGGAATGTGAGTGGTGGGCTCAGTCAAATGTGGCTTCAGTCTACGGTAGCAAACGGCGTGGTCAGTGATGGAACCGCTGGACGGATCTTCTCGTCCAGTCTGGGTGTAAGTTATACGCCCGACACCATTTGGAGATGGGGGCTTGGATACGAAACTCAATTTCCGTTCTATTCCTATATCGTGAATCAGCCCTTTGCGCCTGCTGTATCGCTTTCATTGACCTACGCGGGTATGTAATCCTCGGTGACGAATAGCTATTGATTTTAAACTAATTTCATGTAATAATGCGCTCTAAGAAGGTGCTTATGATGCAATACTCGCGTTTTTTCAAGGTCTTTTCGTTAGTACTGGCTAGTCAGTTTTTAAATGTGCAGGTTCAAACTGCGTTTGCTACCGACGCGATTACCGGGCAAAGTCCTGAAGCCCAAGCCATGCTCGAGCAAGCCAAAGAAAAGCTAGGCACGCATTTAAGTGGAATGAGTGAGAATGGAATTTATCATCTTGCTTATCGTTTTTTCAAAAGGGATATCAAAGGTCGGAATCGAATATTTAATAAGAGCGGTGACGAAGTTCAAAAGATAATCGAGGACCTCGACCAGGGAAAGGTTTCCGCGGTTACTGCTGAAGACATGGACGCGGTCGGCGATCTTAATGAAGATCGCGAAACCCTCCAGGTGCTCGCCACTACTCCCGCAGCGAATGCGCCAGTGCTCAGCCATAAGGAAATCAAGCGCGAAGAGTTGCTGGAAAAAGCAGATCTCCTATTACTTTCACTTGGGGCAAGTACTCGCGACAATGGAAAACTTTTAGTAGCTTCATTTGAAACATTTAAAAATAAATTGAACGAAATGAAACCACAAGCGGAAGCGCGTGCGCGGTGATGTAAAAAAAATTGTGTAGTTTGCGCAGGTAGTAAAAAACAAAAAGGGCCGTTTTCTGATACTTTTTTAGTGCTTAAACAAAAAAAGAAAGAAACGAGCCCCTTATGATCAACGTCTCCGTCGATGTCTCTGAACT
>CAIMWN010000280.1 GCA_903845155.1 Oligoflexia bacterium | reverse complement strand
CCACCAACCTTAATGATTTTTAAGTTTTTATCTCCGCTCTCTAAAAGTTTTGCAATTTTTTGATCAATCTTGAGTCCGAGGCCGTTCAGGGAAATATTTAAAACGAGTAGCTCATGTTCTGAAGTTCCATCGTGGATGATTGCTTTTTTTGCATCGGCCTCGCTAAAGTGTGCGCGCCAATTTCTTCTGTTTTCGCTCATTACAATTTCTTCTGGAACTTCGACCAGGAGGGTATTGTCTTTAATGGTATTGATTCTACATTTGGAAACGCCTTCAGAATTAAGCCATTTGATGAATACGTAATTGTGCGTTTCGAGAGAAGGTTTGTCAGTGCCAAGTTGAAGCATGATGCGATTGGCGGCGAAATCGACCTTAAGAAGTTTTCCCTTAAAATGGATACGCTGCTCGTCGACGTTTACCCAAAGAACTACTTCAGTGGTAAGTGGCAAGCCTCTTAAAACATTGTGAACTTCTTTAAGGCTTTTGGTGAGTCTAAGATTAGGTTTCGCCATTGATCTATATCTAGTGTAGTTGAATTGGCGGTAATGTCAAAATTGAATAAAGTTGCAAGATTGATTAGCTGAGTCTTAAGATTTTCTAAAGAGTGGACAGCATCGCATCCGTGACGCCTTCAGTAGGAAGACTAAGCGCCTTCGCTCTCGCTTCTTCGCCGAGGAGAGTAGACAAATAACGTTCTGTTGAGCTCGCCAGAATCACGACAATTGTTTTTCCTTTTGTTTCTGGCTGAGTGGCCAGACGTAGGGCCGCTGTAATTGCAGCACCTGAACTAATGCCTACTGGCACCCCTTCTTGTTGAATTACTTTTTTAGCCATGCTGAGTGCTTCGTCACTGCTGACGGCTTCAATTCCATCCAGAAAGCTACGGTCAAAGTTTTTAGGAATAAAGCCCGCACCTATACCTTGAATTTTATGAGGGCCTGGTTTTCCTCCGGCGATGACGGGTGATTCGGTGGGCTCTACCGCAATCATTTTTACAGAAGGTTTCTTTTCTTTCAGAAATTTTCCGATACCCGTAAACGTTCCACCGGTGCCGATTCCTGAAACTACGTAATCGACTGCCCCCGCAGTATCGTTCCAAATTTCAGGCCCAGTCGTTTGATAATGAATCAGTGGATTGTCGCTGTTTTCAAATTGGCGTGCCATAAACGCGTTCTTTTCATTTGCAAAAAGATCGTTCGCTTTTGCGATGGCGCCCTTCATTCCAAGCGGTCCTGGCGTGAGAATGATGCTTGCACCTAACATTAAAAGCAGTGTTCTTCTTTCTTGCGACATGGTTTCAGGCATGACGAGCGTGAGGGGGTAACCTTTGGAGGCGCAGATGAAGGCAAGGCCGATTCCAGTATTTCCTGAGGTGGGTTCAATAATGTGCATGCCGGGTTTCAGTGTTCCCTTTTTCTCGGCTTCGTTAATCATACTGAATGCAATTCTATCTTTCACAGAATTGAGCGGATTAAAAAATTCGAGTTTAAATAATATTTCAGCATGCAGCCCCTTCGTCAGTTTTTGCATTCTGATGAGTGGCGTGTTTCCGATGGTATCAAGTATGGAATTGTAGATAGGCATAATTCCTTAAATGAAATCATACTCCGCATTACGCGTAAATCTTAAAACTGGCAGAGATTGATTCAGTGGCGCGCCATTTGCTTAAATGAAGGGGGGAGCGAATCCTACAGTGGATGCAAACTACAGGGGGGTATTTTTATGTCACTTTTTTTAAGTTTTATTATTACGGGGTTTATCATTGGCCTCATTGCGAGCGCGATCAAGCCTGGTGACCAAAGTATGAGCATGGGCAAGACTTCGGTGCTAGGAATGGCTGGTGGATTGTTTGGGGGCTGGGTTGGATACATCTTTGGATTTTATGAACCCGATGAGGGTGCTGGCTTTATTCTCGCGACCGTAGGTGCTGTTGCCGTCCTGGTGATTTATTATGCAATGACCCGACATGATATTGAACACAAGCATCGTGACAAAATTGGTCATACTTAATGAGGAGAAATGCCCCTGAAATTAGGTACCTAAGCTTAGCTCTGATTTCCTTGGACATGCTCTCGATCTATGGTACCAGTTCACCATGACTTAGGGGGTCATAATGGGGAACAATTATATTGATGCCAGGTTTGCGGTTTTAATATGCGTGGCTATCCTTGCTTTGAGTACGCCGGCGCAGGCGCTCCTTGAGGCCAGTAGGGCGATTTCGCAGAATACGGTAGAGGGTGCAAATACTTACCGCTTGCTCGACGTTGAGGAACGAAATGAAGAGAGTGGCGCCACTAGCACCTCGGTGCGGATGAATGATTATGCCCGGGGCAACGAGCGGGCAAAAGTGGTGATGAAGCTCATGGAAGATTCCGAGCTCAAAGCAAAAACAAAGGAGTTCGCTCCCTACGCCGATCGCCTGAAGAACAATCCCTATGTTCAAAAGCCAGCCAAAATTGTGGGAGTGGGCGCTGCGATTTGGATAGGGCAAAGTTACACCATCAGTAGCAGTGACCAATTTAAATTAGTTTCGAGAGTGGAAGGAAGAAACCGATTGAGTGCGCTCGATCTGGCTTCTCCGATTGCCAACGGACAAATGAGATATATTTCTGGAAGTGGTTTTAATTTTGGAGTCAATCGTACTCTTCCACTGATTGATTCAAGGGCGGAAATCCGGTACGGGTTGAATGATCACTCGATTACGACTCAGCTCAGTCGCGAAATTGTGCATCATCTAGTTTTCCTGGTGGGTGCAAGTGAGCTTCCAGGTGCTGCAGTGCCCGAAGAAAACGCAAGTCTCAGTTACAGTTTAATACTTTAAGCGCGAGGGAATTAACGCGCGTCCTTTTGATAAAGTAAATAATATGCAGTTCGGCCTAAGATTGCTTTTTCTTCTGAGTCTAGATCAGTGGCAATTGCACTCTTGAATTGAATTGCACAGATGATTTGGTCACGAGTGGCGCGAGTGCTTAAAAGACGGCATGCATAGTGAAAATAAATAGTCTTTGTCAGGGTATCGCTCGCTTGCTCTTGAGTAAATCTTCGCGCATACGACCATTGTGAAAAGCAGCCGCCCAGAGCAGTAATAGTAACTGCATTCGGCCCCTGTTGTTCAAATGTGGGGCCCAAGTTCAACATGGTCACGGCATCTGCTTTTGAACCATCAAAAACGGTTTGATTTCTAAATTGAAGTGCATGAGGAACGTAAGAAACGCCACTTGGGCTAGTGAGCTTAATTCCGGCCTCGTCATAACTATTCGCAGTACTGTGATCGAAAAGCTCTGGCAACTGCACAAAGCCGAGCGGATGCCAAGATCCTCGCAAATCGTCGAGTGTGACTTGAAGCGATTTAAAATATGCATTTGCAGCTGCACGGTATGAAAAAAAGCTAGCGTGGTCGGGCGGGGTATCGCTTTGGCTCTGTTCGCGGTCTTGAATAGCCTCTTGAAAAATACGATCACTTTCCGCAGTTTGAGGTGGAAGTAGCGGAATGAGAACAGAAGAGAGAATGTAATTGTCGTCATTAAAGAGGACCGAGCGTAGAAGTTCGTGCAGGATGAGTTGGTCAATATCAGCATTCTGGCGCATGTTTTCTTGCCAACTTGTTTTTTCAAGCCAAATTTTACCATCTTTAAAAACGGCATCGACGTCTGATCCTGTATTGTCAATCAGCTCGTCCATGGTAACTGCAATCGTATGAATATCTAGGATCACTGCGAGTTTTTCGCTGGTGATTTGCTTTTCTGAGAGGAGGGCGAGCGCATCTGGGGTGGCGTTCAAGCGCTTGATGATCTCTTTACCTTCCTTGATAAAGCCCATCCGCACTAAATCACCACCATTACCAGTTTCGTGTTGGGCGAAGGCGTGAGGGGTAATGCTCAGCGTGAGCGTGAGTAAGGATGTTAAGTAAAAGAGACGAGAGTGCAAAATAGAATTTTTCATTTTAGCTTTCATTTTTTTTATCCCATTTTTTATCTAGTGCGAAGAGTTGTATGGCGAGCGAGTAGAGACGGTCTTTATTTTGATCGGCAGCGAGTCTTCGCGTAAGCGCGCGCCTGAATTTTTTAAGTTCTTTCTGTGCCCACGCCAAGGTTTCTGTATTCATCGCAAAAGTAATATTCGAGAAATCACGTTCTTCAGCCGACTGCTCAAAAAGTGCTGCTTCCGCTTTTTTTAAAATTTGTTGATGATTCATTTTAATCGAACGATCTGGAGTGCCTGACGGCGTGGCCCTAAACTCTACATTTTTTAGGAGTTTGCCCGTTGGACTGATTTCCATCAGCTCGAGTTTGAGCAGTCTAGCGATGGCCTCCTTTGTATCTGCAAGGGGGATTTGAAGGCGCTCGCTGATCCATTTTGGGTCAGATTGAAAATCTTTTACTTGGGTCAGTTCAATAATGGCGAAGTGCCACCAATCAGAAATAGCCCTAAAATATTCGAGTGAAACTTGGGCTTCACTCGTATCGGTTTCTTTTAGTTTGAGACGAGCCCATTCACGGGCCTGAGGGGAGCGAGCGCATGCGGCAAGGACGAGTGATTTAAAACGGGTGCTTTCTTGTTGAGAGAAATTTAATTTCTTGGCAATTAATGCGGTCTTTTCGGCGGATAAACCTTGTTCGCCGGTGAGCACCCTAGAGAGCGATGAGTGAGAGATTCCTAAGTCACGGGCAAAGGCGCGTAAGGAATAAGCCGAATTGCGATTGAGGCGCATTTCAAATTCTTCATTGAGTATTTTTTGGTAAGACATCACGGGGGGGACTATGTCACAACTTTGGGCATTTGGCTAGTACACACAACACCATGGTGTGTGGGCTACGCCGGTCTTGGAGCCAAATCATAAGGAAAGAGAGCGCTGTCGTCAGGGTAAAACCTCCCCAGGCTGAAATGCAATAGACGAGATTAGGCTCAGTGGCACCTTGGTAGGTAAACCAAAACGAAAGGATAAATGCAATCCTCCGCTGAACGATTGCAGCGCAGGCGAGGCCAAAACTCCAAATCATCACGGAGGAGTGTTCGCTGATTCGGCCGCTGCGAATGAGACGGTAGCCTTGGTAGGTGACTCTCAACCAAAGGAAACTCAACGTAATAAAAGCAAGTTTTGCAATGATTCCACCATGAGCATAAAAACTGAGTACCAAGCCCGTGGGGGCAGCGACGAAGAGCACTGAAGCTACATAGATTTTGCCGCAAGTTTTGTGAATTTTTCTCAATATAGAAATGCTTGAGATCCTCTTGGGGAGAAACATCGTCCCTATCGAAATGAGCCCCGTGAACAGGATCAAGGGCCCAAAGAACGCATGAATGAAAAAAGAACCTCGCCAGTGAATTTGGCCAAGGTAGTCGTTCAAGTGCTGAGCTAAAAATCCGACGTTTAGGTTCGGGTGAAGATAGGTGAGGACGAGTTGAAAAAGAGTGATGCTGTCCAAGAGCAAAAATAGCCCAAGGAACAGCATCAAAAGTAGGCGAGGCCGAATTAGCGCGCTAAGCATTTTCTTACTGCCAACACGTCTGGTTGTTGTTCAAAAGCGGCAGCAAGTGCAGCTCCTTCTTTTGGATCGGGATAAATACCAAAGCCGAGGATGCAAGTAAAGTCTTCACCTGTTTGAGTACATTCGGTGTCGATGCCCATCATTTTCTCATCAGGGCCACTGCGCGATCCCGTGTAGGGTGCATAACGGTAGTTTTTAGCTAAGTCCCGAATACCAATCGCAGTAACAAAAGCAGAGGTGACCAGCGTGTTCGCGCACGCTTTAGAGGCAGAGGGTTTAGTCGAGTGTTCTGTAGAGCGTTTGAAATAGCGCTCGGCTTTAGCGCCGGTGACGATTTCGCGCACAGAAGTGTCTTGATATTCTTGAGCGTGTACCGGATGGGTTAAGAATGGGTTCAGGGCGAGGACGAGGGTTAATATGGTTTTCATGTGGTTTCTCCTTGGACTGGTCTTATGGAGAAGCTCGCAAAATGACAATCCATTTCATGCCGTTAACGCACCAAAGTGGTGTGTGATGGTGTGTGGTTGTGCCAAATCCAGGCTTATGCTATAATGAAACCTTGGGGGCCGTCCAGGTTTCGACGGGAAAGCTGAAGTCCTTCATGCATGTCGAGGTTGCTATCCGGCCTCGTTAAATAGATAGCAAAATAGTAACTGCTAACACTAGCGATTACGCACTTGCCGCTTAATTTAATTAAGTAGCACGATTTTGTAAGCTGCGCCTGCGGGCTTACCGAATCGTCATTTAGTGGGCTGGTTTTGCACTGGTTGTTGGCCGATGCAAGATGAGATTTAGTCAACAGGGGTTTGGTTCAGCCGGTCACGGGGCGTAGCCAGATCAATCAAAAGCTGTGACTAAACATGTAGACTGGGGCGGCGGATCTTTTTCGGACGTGGGTTCAATTCCCACCGGCTCCACCACTTCTGATCTTAGACCATGAGGAATCCAATCTTCATGGTCTAAGATATAACTCACCGATCTCACACCGTTTTCATTCTCACTACCCACAACAACTGAATCAAAGAGCGCATGATAAGCAGACTTCAAAGCCAGAGGGTCATGCTCAGCAATAATTCCCATTATTTTCTCAGCCTGCTCACCAATTTTAGACCATGAGAAATTCGTAGTTCTAGCTTGAGTCAGATCTTTCTTTAGCTTATCGATTTGCTGTTCAAGCTCTTGTTGTTTGCCGCTGACTTGTTCAAGATGATCTTTGAACCCGTCCTTGATGGCTGTGACTTCCTCGGTACCACCGCAACTCTTGAGGAGTGTGCGTAGATTCTCCAGGTAATCTCTTTTCTCCATTTGGGTTTGAACAAGTTGGGCTTCTAGTTTTAGCAACTGAGATTCAAGAAATTGTAGGTGATCAGCAACGTCTGCACCAAATTTCTTAATTGCGTCTTGGTACTCTTTTCCCTTGGCGACAATTGAGGCTATTGTTTTGACTGCATCCTGTTCTATTGTCGGTGCCTTGATATTGATTTTATTTTGAACATTACGGTAATAAAAAGAGGTCTGAGTGAGTCCATTACCGCAGTAACCTTTGAAGTGGCTACCATCTTCATATCTTAGTAGTCCTCCAGAAAGAGGATAAACTCTGTTGTTTCCATTCTTGTGCTTTCCAGACGATTTCGCAAGCTCTGCTAGTTTATTTTGGACTTGATTCCAAAGGTCTAAATCAATAACGGCCCCGTGAGGGAGATCAATTTCATGGTACTGCTCATGAGGAGTTAGTCTGTCTTGGGGCTTTGATTTAGAATCTTTATTACGATACCATTTGCCGACATATTTAGGACTGCTTAAGAGTGTAATGAGTGAATGTCTTCTGAAGGGGTGTCCATTTTTATTGAGGATGCCTTTCTTTGTGCATTCTTCCAGAGTCTTGTTGTGAGCACCATACTTTAGAAAGGTACTCATGATCCAAGTAACGGTTTTTAACTCATCAGCATTGGGTTTGTAAAAGCCAACTTTCTTTGAACCGCCAATTTCAATAGGGTCTAGTCCTAGAACTTGGTGGGTTGCGTTGAATTTCCCGTTATTAATCATGGCCGAAGAAACGCTGTCTTTAATTCTTTTAGAGGTGTTCTTTGCTTCATACTCTGAAAAGGCAGAGAGGATATCAAGTTGAAGAACAGATGCCGGATCATTAGGGTTGATGGGTAATCCACGAACCACAATCTCACATTTCTTTTCATGACAGAGGTTGAAAAACTGTTTCCAAATCAAGCCATCACGAGCAATCCTTGCAATTTCTTTGAACACGACAAACTGGTAAATGCCACGACTAATATTACGCTTTAGAGCAGAGAACTCCTTGCGGTTATCTTTTTGTCCCGAAATCCCAGGTTCAATATAGAAATCAATAATTCGGTAATTTACTCTGTTTTGCTTAGAGCGGATTTCTGCCTCAGAAATTGCGAGATAAACTTGCTGTTCTAGAGATCCCTTTTCAACAGCCACTTGCTCATCTGTTGAAAGTCTTAGGTAGGCGGCACCGTCAATGGTTGGCAGATCAGGATTTTCCGGCTTCCATTTACGGATGTGATCGTCAGCAACTCTCCTGCATTCGGCTACGATTTTATTAATGTCTATTTTTCTTTTGCTACTCATTTTATTAAACCCTTGTCACAGAGATCAATTATACTTGTAGCGATTATTTTCGCAAGTTGTTCCACTTTCTCTTGTGATGCTACACCAATTATTTTTGATTCAATAGTTTGTGCATCTCGATAATGCTTCTTGATTTTTGATTTGTAGGATTTTTTTGCTTTAGAAATACATACTTTGCATCTACTGTCGTGACCGTTGAGGCCATTTGATTTTTTATCGAAGTCAGACCACGGCTTGAATTTTTTGCAGACACCAGAACAATTGCGCCCAATAGAGCTGTTGGGTTGGTTGAGTGCAGATGTTTGTTGTTTGGCTGTTACTTCCATGACAGCTGCAGAATACAAAAGTGCTGTGGGTGAACTTGGGGTGGATTATAGGGAGTGGTGGATAATTTATTTTGAGGTTGTTAAATTATTTGGGACAAAAAAAAAAAAGCACTGATGAATTTTTTATTTATCAGTGCTTTTTGAAGGTGGACTAGTATTGTAGCATTTTATCATCATTAAAGATTAGTTGTATTCCTCCTACTGGTTTTTAACAAAACCGAATGTTATTTTGAAAAGCAAGATGTCGTTTGATCAATCACTCAGGACATCTCACCTTCAACTTTTTACTTCTTTTCTTTTTCTTCACCTTTTGGATTGGTTAAAGTTGGAACCCAATTCAAATCAAAGGAAACTCTGGCGCCTGCTCCTGCACTGGACTTGAAGAATGATCCCCATGCGGGGTGCATTGAACCCCCCGACTTCTTAAAGTAGTCACGAAGTCTCATTCCTTTTTTATTCTTCTGCTTCATCGTTTTCATCTTCAATGCCTCCAAAGATTGATATTTTTTCAGAAAGCTTACGTAGAACATGATCCTGGCAAACTCCTGATTTCACTCCTTGGGTCATATGCTCAAAAACCACTTCGTGGGAAAGAGCCAGCGCTGGAGAGAGTGGCCACATTTCATTATTATCGTAAAGGAATGTTCTAAAACTAGGGGCAAATCCGTATCTAAAATTGTGCCCGAAATAAATGAAGCCATTATCGCAGTACATGACGTCTCCCATTGCTGTTTGTTCTATTTGGTACGACTTGTGTGGGGTGAGTTTCATAATACCGCCACGACCTGATTTGAGATTCTCTTTAATTTCTTGCCAAATTTTTTAAATCCCTCTTCAGTCGAATGGTAAGCAACTTGAGGCATTTCATTAGGTTCAAGTTGAAACAGTCCAGTGCAATAAATCATAACCACCTCAGTTATCATTTGTGTGTGTCCAATGTTCTAGAATGCAGCGTCCTTCAAAAGTTTTTAATATCTTAGGATCGTTTAGTCTTAAAATCATATCTAAAGCTATGCGGGCCACATCATTTGCAAAGATTTCATTCTCGCAATATTTTTTGTGTTCATGTCGACGGGTTCTCGTCTCATGCTCAGAGTGAAGATACACATTTCTTTGTGTAATTGTATTCAATGCTTTTTGTACTTGGATTCTTCCAAGAGTTCCTGTTCCTTCTAGTTTATTTGTGAGTGCTTGTGCTAATTGCATATATACCTCCTTGCTATTAGCGGGTTATTAGACAGTTTTTACAAAAGTTTGAGATTTTTTCTGCTTCTTCTCGAGTCAGATCTTCAGGTAATTGAAATGTAAGAATATAGTTAGCTCTTAATGTAAGTTGATAAGGGATGTTTCGAGTGATATCAGTGATTTCTTTTTTTTGATTGAATCCACTGTTTTTATTTGTTTCTAAATCAGAAACCTTGCCTTGTGCGACTTGAGATACAATCAAAGGAGATGTATCCCAGATAAAACGAGTTTTTTTATTATGCCTTCCAACCAAATAAGTACCTAACCCAATCTTTGAGAGAGCTTTGAACAAGAGTATTACATGATACTTTGTATCGATATGTTTCAGGCTTTCCAAAAGTTTAGTTAGTGCTTCTGCTTCTGTACAATATTTCCCCCCCTCCGATTTGAAGCACTCACTATTTTCTACGTTATCCATCACATCTTTAAACAAGGCATTGTTATTGTATTGTGATCGAAGACCGAGTGAGATTTCATCTGCTGTTGGAACGGTTTCTAGTTTTTTTCTTGCTTCCATTTTTACTCCTAAGGTTATTACATGGATACTTTAACCATTGTAGCGTGATGTGTCAATATCTTTTTATGATTATATTGAAATTTATTTAAATAATTAAGGTTTAATATCAAATGCTATATACAGCATTTGATTTATATTTTAAGACTTTCCTTACTTTTAAAAAAGTAAAAACTCAAAACCATTGTAGTTTAATGTCCAAAAAACTCTTTTGAATTCACTTGTTTTGAGAAGCGCTTTCTTCCAGAAAGAGTCTATTAATTGTCACAAAGACAATGCTTTTTTGTGCGAAAAAAAATCCCGAAACAGTGTCTATATATATGAACATTTTATTTAGTTCTTCATGGCAAAAGGCGGGACAAAATATTCATTCACACCCTTTGTGTGGTTCGTGTTTTCAAGGTTAAATGGCATCGCAAAAATTCAAAATAATTTTTGAACTTGCCGAGTATAAAAATGAAAGGCATAATTGATTTAAATCATCGTTCCTTCATGTCTGAGTTTTAATTTGTGAAAAAATTGCAGTTATCCGCTGAAAAAACAGATCTCCTTTGGTCACTAAACGGAGAGAAGTTTTACTCCTTGATCCATGAATGCAAAATTCAAATAAATCAGAATCAAATACTATTAAGCCTTCAGAGCACTTTTCTTTTCACCGTCAAGTCAGATGAAGTGATAAATCACTATTTTCGGCAGTTCTACTGGCGATCTTTTCAGGGAGAAAACGCTAAAAGGCTAATCGTCCAATTGATCACCACACCCAATCAAAGGAATTATTATGGAACTTAAACGAATGGCGCTCTACGCTCGGTGTTCAACGACACGAGATCAAAAAATTGAAGTTCAGACCGAGATCATGAAACGATTTTGTACCGCACGAGGATGGGAAATTACAGAGGTTATCGAAGATCAAGGGTTTTCTGGTGGTACCGATGATCGGCCAGGGTTAAGGCGATTGATTAGTCTGGCTAAAAGTCGAGAGATAGACGGTATACTGGTGGTAAAGCTTGATCGTCTGTTTCGGAGTTTGTCACATCTGGTTTCCACTCTTGATTTACTTGTGTCACTTAAAGTTACGTTCGTAGCGGTACACGATAATGTCGATTACTCGACACCCGCTGGAAAAATGTTTGTACAAATTTTAGGAAGCTTGGCTGAATTTGAAAAAAATTTGATTCGTGAAAGGACGCTGCTTGGACTTGATTACGCCAGAGAAATGGGGAAAATATTGGGACGTCCTCTCTCTGCTGATTACCAAGAGATCATCGAACTCAGGAAGCAAGGGCGTACATATAATCAAATCCAAGAGGAACTG
>CAIMWN010000279.1 GCA_903845155.1 Oligoflexia bacterium | reverse complement strand
TTTGAGCGTTTTCAATCACGTCACGAACAGTATCCAATACAAATTGCCACGTCTGCGATGTCATAAATCCATCGACGTGTTCTCGCGTTTCTGCTGAAATGATTAATCCATATGAGGAGAGATTTGTTGCTATCCCGCTTTTCAGTGCCATTACCTCCGCTTGGGTCTCCAAATTAATGGGTTTTTTCTGAGCCAGAATATCAGTAACCATGGCCCTAAGTTTCGCAATATTTTCTTTCGACCCTTCAAAAACACTTTGACTGATCAATTTGTTTTCTATTCCATTGAGTGGAAATTCGCGGGAACGACTGACTTCGAACATAATCAAACGATCTACCAACCTTGCGTACCGTTGAACGCACTCTGCTTCATTTCCTCCACTGTCTACAAATTTTCGGGTTTCACTTAAATCCTTAAAAACGCTTTCGGTGTCTTCGATCGTTTTGCTACCCAACTCGGGAAAGACTGCAGTCACAGTATGAACTTTCTCATCCACCGCTTTTCGTTGTTCTTCTAAGTCTTCTTTAGGGGCAACATGATGAGTATAGAGAAGAGTAATTCCTCGCTCATTTTGAATTTGATGTATCGTCGAGGAAACTGCCATGAAATAATCCGCACTGCTTTTTAAACCCCAGGCTTGCTTCCAAACACGGTAACTCTGCGCCATGAGAATTAGATAGGCAGTTACCCCACCCACCAGCAGAGGAACTAATACGAAAAGAATTTGTTGTCTCAGCGACAGTCTATTTAACATTGATTTTTTCTCCACTCATCTCATCGGATTCCTGGCTAAGAATCGTGATGATCTGGATCATGGTGCAATAATTTTTTTGTGCTTTCTCAGTATGTACATTTTGTCCCGTGGGATATTATGTCTCACCGTTCATCATTACACAGCGCAAATGTAATTATTATAAATGATGTTTATAGATTCTAGACTCTTTAAAGGTTCTCTATTATTCTTTAAGAAAGGGAGAAAATCATGGCTGAATATTTCAAATGGGATCCAAGTACTTTGAGCGTGAGTGTGAATTCAATGGATGAGGAGCACATCGTTTTAATTAATAAAATGAATGCGCTTCATGAAGCCTATTCACTCAAAAAACCCGCTTCAGAACTGGAGCGTTTAGTTACTGATTTAGCAAACTATACGGTAAAGCACTTTAGTGATGAAGAAGCATACATGGAAAAAATTGGGTTTGAGGGGCTGGGTACCCATAAAATCATTCACCAACAATTACTAAAACAAGTCACCGAGCACATTGAGACATTTAAAAAGACGGGTGCACTTACCGACAGTTTTTTCAGTTTCTTGTCAGTGTGGCTTACCTCTCACATCAGGGGTATTGACACCAAATATGGCAAAAAGACCTAAATTAGTCATTTTTTCGTAACCCGAAAAAGATACCTTATAGTACGCTAAGGGAATGAAACTCTTCATTCTTTGCTTTGCCTTGACCCTAGGCTTGAATTCCGCGCTCGCAGACATTCAAGTTTTTCCAATCAATGCTTACCATGATCCCAGTATCACTACCCTAATATTTGAAGATCCTTATACAGGATTCCTCTTTAAGAACTCAAATCGCACGATTGGTAATGTTGCAATCAGCATCCCACTCCTCTCTTGGGGTGATGGCAATGATCAACTCTTTTTGAATACTGGGGTAGAATGCAGTCTACGCACGGAAGGAATGACCTTCTATTCGGAAACCCTTGATCTACGAGTGGGAATGAATTGGGTTCACCCCTTTAATTCTCATTGGCTCACCTCAGTCGGACTGGAACATATGTCGGGTCATTTAGTTGACGATGCACTAGAAAAACAGCTTGAACCCCTTAACATGGGAATCGACTCAGTACCCTTGCGTTTGGTTTACCACCACGAAAATGGAATTCGAGCAGGCCTGCACCTTGCAGTTGAAACCGGGAGATCCGATCCAGTGAGTCGATATGTCTTTGGTGGCATTTTTGCTGAATATCATTTCTACACCGATACGAGAAGCGCGAAAACACCCACCGATGGGCCCTATATCGGGACTAATATTTACTACGCTGAAAACTTGAATATTGGACTCAGCACTACCTCTGAAATTGGATACGAGTATCACCGCATGCATTTCTTACTGGGATACCACTCAGGTGCCGACACTCGCCTGAAACAAGAAATGTTCCTTAACTCTACCGCTTACTTCTGGTATTCGGGTCTTCGCTACGAAATTTAGGTTAAAAATTCCGGATAGCGTGAGAGACCAAGACAGAATGGTTTGCTGCCAAAATGGGCAAGAAACTGCTGAAATCAACTGGGATAATTCGCCTGCTTTATCGGAAATGGTCCTGATGATCATGAGCGGAATTCCACTGTGCTTGCAAACTTGCGCCACACTTCCACCTTCCATCTCCACCGCATCTGCGCCCAAAGTCAATAACGCCAGCTTCTTGTCTGCATTCGCGATAAATTGGTCGCCCGTGGCGATCACGCCCACCTTAATTCGAGGTTGACGATTCAATCCATTCACACTTACCGGCTTTAAGTGAGAAACGTGATCTGCTAATTTCCTTACCCAGGCTGAAAAATGGACACCATTGTAATGGTCCAACTCAATAAAAACGGAATCGTCCACTTTGCCAATTCCAACTTCAGGCATGACTCCGGGTGGATGCAAAACAAACTCACTTCCAAGAAAACCGATATCGTGCTGAAAAGTTCGATTCGCAATTAAAATATCGCCGATTTCAAAAGCAGAATTGATTCCGCCTGCAACTCCACAAAAAATAATGGCTTTCACTTTAAATTCTGAAATCAACTTCTGCGCAGTAATTGCTGCATTCACTTTACCCATTCCAGACAAACTGAAGAAAACCGGATACCCCTCCATTTGGCCATAAGTAAATGTTTGCTGACCACTGAACACTGGCTGAGGATTAATTAGCTCGTTTATGAGTTCGCGAGACTCTTCCGGAAGAGCACACATGATACCAATAGGAAAACTGGATTGAGCTGTGACCACGCTCAATTGCCGATCGGATGCCAAACCGTTTTATACTCAACATAACTGACGAGATGATCAAGGGAGAGCATATCGTTGATGGGTGGAATCACTCGTTTCATATTTCCGGCTGCCATCTCTTTCAATTCGCCCAAGATTTTTTTATTAGAACCTTGATAGCTTAACGATTGAATTTCCATGTGCGTACCCAAATGCTGATAAAGTTCATTCAAATCACCCGTAAGTAAATTTACCACACCTTTGGGCAAATCTGAGGTCGCCAATACTTCAGAAAGCGGTGCAAGCGTCGCTGCACCTGCCTCAGCCATGAGCACCACCACTGCGTTTCCGGAAGCGATCACTGCCGAAATCTGAGCGACAACCTCGCCTAAATTAAATTTCGAATTACAAATGAGGGCAACCACACCCACTGGTTCAGACGACGTAAAATTATGATGAGGTCCACTGACCGGATTCACAGCGCCAATCATTTGCTGATATTTATCAGCGAAGCCAGCGAAATAGACAAATGCGTCGATCGCTTCATTGACCGCCTTATTTGCAGCAATTTTGGTGTAACCCAAAGTACTCATCAGCGTTTCAATGAACTCCTCGCGTTTCCCTTCCGCCATCTCCGCCATGCGATACAAAATTTGGGTACGATTATATGCCGACCTTGCCGCCCAGCCAGCTTGCGCACTTTGTGCCGCCGTCACCGAATTCCGTAAATCTTTTCTCGAAGCCTTACACAGATATGCATATAGCTTCTTTGTTTTTGCTACGTAGACAGGCAAACTTCTTCCCGATTCAGTTCGTGGAAATTCTCCGCCAATGAAGAGTTTGATCGTTTTCGAAATTTTAATTAAGTCAGTCATAGTAAACCCCGTAATGGTTAATTATATTATTTGATAGAAAGATAAGGGAAAAGGCCATGCCTTCCGCCTTCGCGACCAAATCCACTTTCATTAAAGCCACCGAACGGTGAGCTCGGATCAAATTTGTTATAGGTATTCGCCCAAACCACTCCAGCCTTGAGAGCCGCTGCAGTCTTGTGAATTTTTGAACCTTTCTCAGACCATACCCCAGCCGCAAGTCCATACTGAGTGTCGTTTGCTTTCATGATGGCTTCTTGCGTAGTTCTAAAAGTAGAAATGGTGAGTACAGGGCCAAAGACTTCTACACGACTGAGCGAAAAAGCAGAAGAAACCTTATTAAAGAAACAAGGCTTTTGGAAGAATCCCTTTTTCGGCAGCTCAATGGAGGGCTCGAAAAACTCTCCACCCTCTTCAATGCCCGAATCAATTAATTTTTTAATTTTCCCAAATTCAGTGGCAGAATTGATCGCGCCGATATCGGTATTCTTATCGAGCGGATTCCCCACCCGAAGTTTCTCCATCCGGCTTTTTAATTTTCCCACAAATAGATCCGAAATCGATTCCTCCAATAACAAACGGGAACCCGCACAGCAGACATGCCCTTGATTAAAATAAATTCCGTTAATCACGCCTTCCACCGCTTGCTCAATTGCGGCATCTTCATAAACAATATGTGCAGATTTTCCGCCAAGTTCTAGTGTGAGTCTTTTATCGGTATGGGCAATCGATTTTTGAATCAAGCGACCTACATCGGTAGAACCCGTAAATGCAATTTTATTAATATCAGGATGAGAAACAATGGCGGCACCAGTTTCACCAGCACCGGTCACCACGTTTACCACACCGTCTGGCAAACCAGCTTCTTGTAAAATTTGAGCGAGTAATAAGCAAGAAAGCGATGTTGTTTCTGCAGGCTTAATCACTACCGTATTACCGCAGGCCAGTGCGGGCGCGATTTTCCATGCAGCCATGAGAAGTGGGAAATTCCAAGGAATGATTTGTCCCACTACACCGAGTGGCTGAATCGCACGCCCTGGAACCGCATATTCTAATTTATCCGCCCACCCTGCATAATAGAAAAAATGAGCCGCCACGAGCGGAATATCAATGTCACGGGACTCTTTAATCGGTTTGCCGTTATCGAGGGTCTCGAGCACCGCGAGTTCGCGTGCGCGCTCTTGAATCATGCGCGCAATTCGGAATAAGTAACGACCTCGTTCTTTCCCCGACATTTTTGACCAAACAGTATTGTATGCTTTTCGTGCAGCCTTCACCGCAAGATCAACATCCTTCGCATTCGCGTCTGCAATTTGCGCCAAAGGCTCGCCCGTTGCCGGATTGATGGACGCAAAATACTTTTTACTGGTGGGTTCTACGAATTTTCCACCAATGAAAAGTTTGTTTTTAGGTTCAATTCGAACAATATCGATGGCTTCAATTGATGGTGCGTATTCAAAATTCACAATTTTACTTTCAGTATCCAACATGAGGGTCTCTCTTCTTTCTCAGTCTTTTTCTTCAATCGATCGAAAAAACTTTATCGTAATAATATTGGCCAGTAAGTTCTTTAAAAATTTGTTTCAAAAGGTCATTCACGAGGGCGCTCGCGCCGAAACGAAAAAGATGCGGGGTCAACCACTCGGGCCCGAGTGTCTCATTCACCATACAAAGGTATTGAATCGCTTGTTTCGAAGTACGAATTCCACCCGCAGGCTTCATTCCAATTTTTTTACCAGTCCGCTGATAATAATCCCCGATGGCTTGGAGCATCACCAAAGTAACAGGAAGAGTTGCCGCTGGATTAATCTTACCCGTGGAGGTTTTAATAAAATCCCCACCTGCTTCCATCGCAATTTCCGAGGCAAGGCGCACTCGATCGTAGGAACCCAGTTCTCCGGTTTCTAAAATCACCTTGAGATGAGTATCACCACACGCTTTTTTAATCGCGACGATTTCGTTAAACACTTGTTGGTAGTCACCTGACAGGAATGCGCTGCGATTAATAACCATATCAATTTCCGTAGCACCATTTTCTACGGCAAATCGGGTATCATCTAATTTTACATTCAAAGGTGCCTGTCCCGAAGGGAAGGCCGTCGAAACGGAAGCGATTCCAATTCCAGAGCCCTTCAATGACGCCACGGCGATGGGCACCATGGAGGGATAAACACACACTGCAGCAACGGAGGGAATGGGGCCAGCTTTTCGTTTGATTAAATAGGGCTCAATCAAATCCGGAGGTACGGGGAAGCGAGCCTTTGCACACATTTGTTGAACTCTGCCTGGAGTGTCAGAACCTTCAAGGGTAGTGAGGTCACACATACTTAATGCAAGATAAAGCGCTGATAATTTTGAGTCTTTTTTAACGCTTCGCTTGGTGAAGAAATCTGCACGCTCATTCGCCCCTACCTCATCAATAGGAAAAGCCTGAATGGCGATCTGATTTCCATCTTCATTCTGAATTGATATTGTTCGCATACTCTCGCAAAACTATAACATTTTGGCAGGTTTGGAAAGATCATTAGCAGTACAAATGATTGATATTATTCAACGAATATTTTGCGTATGTAAGTATACGGTAAGGACTAGGAAATTAGCTATCTTATTGAGGCTCGGATGTTATGATCCTTTAATGGATTTGAAGAATAGCCAACACCCACTTGCTCACGTTTTGGAACAGCCCTCGCATTACCCGATGGAAAAAGATGGGAAATTTTACAAACCTACTCCTGGTGAGATTTTCAGTGAGTTCTTTTCAAGACTGAATCTTTTCAAAAACATCAAGAACTGGCTCCCGGTATTAGGCTGGATTGCGGCATTCGCGCTCGGTGCTGTTTTCTTTGTTTTCTTACTTCATCATTTTAGCTGGAAGTTCTTCCTGATCGGAATGGTTTACAGCATGGTAGTCCTCGGCACCCATGGCACCATTTATCTGCATCGCTATGCTACTCACCGGGCTTTTAAATTTAGTAATCCCTTTGCCCGGTTCATCGTGCGGAATCTGACGATCAAAATTATTCCGGAAGAAATCTATGTCATCTCCCATCACGTTCACCATGTGTTTTCAGAAAAACCGGGCGACCCCTACAATGTAAATGGAGGCTTTCTGTACTGCTTTTTAGCGGATGTGAATCACCAGCTGATCAATCGCAATATGGACGAAAAGCAATATGGCCAGCTCACTAGACTCATGAATCACACGGGCGTGAAGCTAAATACCTATGCTCAATACAAAAAATACGGAACCCTCTCACACCCAGTCCGTACGCTGATTCACTATCTCGCCAATTGGGCTTTTTGGTTTGGGACTTTTTATTTGATTGGTGGAATCAGTTTCGCAGTCGCCATTTTTGGTTGTGCGGCCATTTGGGCTTTCGGAGTCCGGACGTTCAACTATGATGGTCATGGGCGTGGAAAAGATAAACGCCAAACTGGAATCGACTTTAATCGCGAAGACATGTCCGTAAACCAAGTTTGGCCGGGATATGTTGCAGGAGAATGGCACAACAACCATCATCTGTACCCCTACGGTGCCCGTTCGGGATTCCTCCCTTATCAAATGGATTTAGCATGGGAGTTTATCCGCTTTTACCACTTCATCGGTGGAATTAGCTCATACAAAGACTACAAAGCTGAATTCTATGAGAAATATTATATCCCGTACCAAAAAGGCCTCGCACTAGCCCAAGCTGCCCCACTCACTTACGAAGTATAAATAAATAGTATAGATCGTCATGTCCATTTTTATTGCAATCTTTGGGAAGCTGCCAGAGGATGCTGAAAAATCGGGGGAAACATGAAATCTACTTTAATCATCCTTGGCCTGTTACTTTGCTCTTCAACTTTTGCGTCGTTTGAACAAGCACCACCGTCCTTTCGCTACAAAACAGCTGATGCCGTGTATGTCGATTTTCAAACTGCACATTATAATATCAGTTACGATGTCGATCAAAAACGCACAACTGTGGAGAGCACGATTGTGTTTGATGCTCCCCATGCTGGGTTTCCTCTTTTTGATTTAATTGAAAATCCCCAATCCGTGATGTTAGATGGTGCCCGTGTAGAGTCTGAAGCCATCCGTGATCCCGATCAGCAAACGACCTTTCGTGTTATCAAACAGGCAGTTCCAGTGGGAACTCATACCCTCGAAATAAGACACACGCTCACTACGCGCGTGTCTTATCAAAAAGGGAAAGTCGCTTCTGCGTTTTTCACTTCAGACCTGACTGACCGTCACTATCTAGAGCAATATCTTCCCACCAGCTTTGAATACGACCAATATGCGATGAAGATTGAAGTCGAAGTCGTGGGAAATGCAGTCGATCACTCACTGATGACCAATGGGCGCGTGAAAAAGATCGGCAAAAACAAATTTGAAGTAGAATATCCACACTTCTATACTTGTTCCTCACTCTATTTTCATCTTCTTCCTACTGATTCTGCTGCCTTCAAAACGTTTGAATTTAAATCCATCGATGGTCGCGTTATCCCGATGCAAATTTATTCAAACTCAGTCAGCATCGTGGACAGTTATGCTGCACTAGCGGTTCGCGTATTGAATGAACTCGAGCATGACTACGCGCCCTTCCCTCACGAAAAAATTGTGATCTACGGAGCAGGTTCAGGTGGTATGGAATATTCGGGGGCTACCATTGCAAGCATTTCTGCCCTTTCGCATGAGCTTTTTCACTCGTACCACGCACGCGCACTCATGCCCGCAAACGGAAATGCTGGCTGGATGGATGAAGCGATTGCGGTGTGGAGAGATCAAAAATATCCACTCGTCTCTCAACCTTCTTTTTCTATCGCGCGGATGGCAGGACATTCCGCATGGAGCCGCATGACTGACACTGACGCCTATTCAAAAGGGGCTGAATTCTTGGCCTGGGTAGCAAACCGAATGAACCAAAAGAACTTGAGCTTTAAAACCTTTTTGAAGGACTATTTCAATCAGTACAAATATACGACAGTCACTACAGAACTGTTTAGAGATGCACTTATTTCTTATAGTGGTATTGAACTCAAGAACGATTTCCGCCAATATGTTTACGGTAAATCTCAGATGCCAAATAATGAGCTTGAACGCCTTGCTGGTGAACTTGACTCGATTCTGAGCAATCCCGAGCATCCTAAACTAAGCGAAGACGAGCTGAACCAACTTCTATGGCCTGAATTTCAATAATTTAAACTAGCTCGGTTTCAAACCAATTTAGGATTTATTCAGCATGAAAATTAGTTGACGAAAAAAGTAACATTTGTGAATTTTAAAAATTTAATAATTGTTAAAGATGCGATATACTAAGACGGATGATTTTACTCGCACTATTCCTACAATTAACTTCATTTACTCACTCTAAAGCACACGCATCACTCGGTGATTCGATCACCAGCATTGAGACGGATCGCGCGAGACTCTCAGGTCGCAGAAGTGCGCCTGAAACTTATGCACTCTATGAGATTCACACCATCACTAACAATGGGGTGACCTTGCGTGAATATCTTTCAGGCGACGGAAAAATTTTTGCAATTACCTGGAAGGGCAATACCCATCCCGATTTAACTCATTTACTTGGAACTTATTTTGAAGAATTTAAGAAAATCCCAAAACGGAGCAATCGAATCAAAGGCAGAGCATTGAATAACTCGCTCGTCGGGAAAAACGTGACCGTTGAACGCTCTGGCCATTTAAGACGCGCTCGCGGCAGAGCCTTTCTTCCAAAACTCATTCCTCAAGGAGTTAAACTCGATGAAATTAAATAACAACTTTGTTTATCTTGCGCTCATTTTGCTTTCTTCGTGTGCAAAAACCGCGCTCCTTCCTACTGCCACCACCCCTGTCGGGTCATGCACTGCCGGCGCATTTACGGGTACCAATACTGCCGTCAGCGGCAGTTCAACTGGCCACACGATGGCTGTTTCCGTGAATACCGGAAACAGTCTCACCAATGCTTACACCAATGAACCAACTGTAAGTGTCACCATTTGCTCCATCGCAAACCCTAACACTTGCCAGACTATCAATAATATTTTGCTCGATACCGGTAGTTACGGTCTTCGAATTTTTAATTCATTGATCACTATACCTGTCACTCCGATTACCAACGGTGATAAAACACTCGCGGAATGCGCTCAATTCGGAGACGGAAGCAGCGAATGGGGTCCGGTGGTGAATGCATATGTTAAACTCGGAAATGAAGCAAAAGTAGCAGTACCTATTTTGGCGATCAATTCAACTTACCAAACGCCACCCAGCGTTTGCACCAGTGCTCAAAGTAATCCCGATGTAGATCCGAACACTTCGGGCTTTAATGGTATTTTAGGAGTGGGATTATTCGCACAAGACTGCGGCGATGGCTGTCTCACCGATCCAAATAACGGCTTATACTTTACTTGTGAAAACAACAACTGTAGCTGTGGCGCCACTGCAGACGCTTACGCTCAAGTGAAAAACCCAGTTTCGTCACTTCCCCTCGATAACAATGGGGTGATTTTAGAACTTCCTTCCGTTGCAGCGGGTGGCGTGGCATCTACTTCAGGTACACTCTATCTTGGAATTGATACTCAATCAGACAACACCTCTACTGGACACACCCGATACCCAGCAGATAGCAGTGGTCAGTTTGAAACAGAATTTGCAGCCTTCAGCACCACACATATACCAAGTTTTATCGATAGTGGATCGAGTATATTGTTTATGCCAAGCATTGCGGCCTTAGTGGATTGTAGCGTATCGCATGGCTCAGGCTACGCCGGCGTATTTTGCCCGACTTCCATTCAAAACCTGACTGCGGTTAATTATGGAACAGGTGGAACACCGACTAGTCCTTCCGTGAGCTTTTCAGTAGAAAATGCCTTCACT
>CAIMWN010000278.1 GCA_903845155.1 Oligoflexia bacterium | reverse complement strand
TCCTATTGCAAATGCAATACCCAATGTCCCCATGGCTTCGGCCTCAATCAGTGGCAAGTTGCAGCCTTCCCACTGACTACAACTGATGAAAACATCTAAGTTCCTCAGGTAATCCCACTTCTCGGAATCGCTACCATTTAAGTGAACTTCAATGCCTTTTTTTTGAAACAGTTGAGCATCAGCCAAAGTCCCACTTCCCATGACAAAAAATTCAAAATCTTTTTGCGCGTCTGCATTGGATGACTTTGCACTAAATGATGCTGCGATATCGGTGAATATCTGGTTCCCTTTATAAAAGGCTTCACCTTCCCCTAGGCGCATCAGCGTCCCAACGCGGAGAGGTCTGTTCGTAAAGTCAGTTTCAACTTTTTGTTTTTTCCCCCGATTAGGCGCATGATCACAACCATTGTAGATCACTTTCCCACCAGGAAAACCGATGTCCTTTTTGATGAACTCAGAAATGACGATGATCCCTTTTAGTTTGCTGTAGCAATTTAACTGCTTGTTCACTTTGACCGCTTCTCTTGCTACGGCATCCGGAAAAAATGTAGGAGTGGGCTCGCCATGCTCATATGCCCAGCATTCAAATTCGTCGCTGAGCTCTGATACCCACTCAATAAATGGCGCGGTGTGGGCAATGAGAATTGGATTTCCTAGCCGACGGCCGAGCTCTCTGATTTCGCCGAGAGAAATGGTACTTGGAATGAGGTGAATAGAATAAGGGGGATCTACAATATCTGATTCAAAACAAACAACACCGACTTCACAGCCCAGATGTTTCAATTCGCGACTGAGGTGATCTACAACTACGGCAACACCAAAACCCTGTTTCATGCGTTGAACAAAAAATAGAATATTTTTACTCATTTAATTAATCCTAGTGTTTCTGATTGATTCCAGCCCAACATCGCTTTAGCGAGATGGAGCACCATCCATTCCATATGGATTGCAGTGGGCTCCAAATTACCACAATTAATGTGATAAGCAGTTCTCGAATGAGAGTCGACAGAAATGATTTTGATAGCCTCTGCCCATTTTGAGGCGTGCTGGCCGCTAAAACTAACGCACAGAAGCGGTTCGTTTTTGAAGTTTCCGTTCTTGATTAAGGTGATCATGGCATAAAGCGCAAAAACACGTGCGGTGGTAAGAGCCTGCCGATCTTCTTGCGACACGGACTGTGTGTTGCGATGCCAGCGATATCGATAGAGATATTCTGGAATAGTCAACAATGGTTCATGTACGGCCATTCTGAAAACAAATTCAAAATCTTGGCAACCATCAAAGTTCGAATCCAGGGCCCCAAAATCATCAAATGCATCTTTCCGTACTATTTTTAAATGACCCATGATCATTCCATGAGTAAGCAGTTGGATGGGACTAGCCCGTCTCGGACGATAACGTAAAACTTCTCCGTTCGAGTCAATGTCAATCATATTAGAGCTCATGTAACGGCACGAAGGATAGCGAAGTATATATTCTCTGATTGTTTTTAGAACATGGGGTTCGATCAGGTCGTCGCAATCCAAAAATATTATCCAATCGTTTTTTGCTTCACTGATTCCGCGATTGAGTGATCGAGTGATTCCAAATCGCTCTGGATAGGAAATAACTCTAGCAAAACGCCGGGCAAGGATGGGCAAGCAATCCATCAAGTCTTTTTCGCTGCACGAGGGGTCGTCATTTAAAATAATGATCTCTAAGGTATTGAGAGCCTCTCCCTTGCAGACCGCTTCGAGAGATTTTCCGCAATGACGAAAGAAATCGAAATGGCGATAATAGGGAATTAAGATAGTGAAGGTTGGATTGGCATCCGCTTTTGAAATGGGTAGTTGTTCACTTATTTTATTAGGCAGTTCGGACGGTCTTGCTAAAATTACTTTTTGATTTTGGCTGGAGGAGAAATAAGCAGGGAATTTCCTGCGGAACTGAGCAATTCGGGGGGAATCGAAATCAGGAGGTTGCCCTGGTAGTGGCGCAGTTAAATCTGCGGAAGTAGAGTAACAGGGGTGGAATAAATCAATGAGGATTCTCAGATTTTTCGATGGCGTTGACTGAAGTACGGTTTCCAAGAGTGTCGAAAAGGAGCAGGGAAAGTTCAGCATTTCGAATGAGGTAAGTTGAGAGGGAGCTCCAATCAGTCTTGCTGCATAAAATTGCGGATTTAAATTAAGCAATTGATCAACGGATGTGCTCATTAAAAAAGGGGGATTACCCAATTGACTTAAGGTCGGGTACAATACCAAACATGCTTGATGAGTGTTGATCCAGGGTGAATAGATCCCCTTCCATGAAAGAGGGTTTTCTAATTTGAGTGTGGTCTCCACACCCGCTGCCGCTTGAAAAACACACTGAGGCTCAATTTGCTGGTCGGTCGCTGTGCTTGTTGCTGTTTTTTTGGGTATTGCGCCCAACTCCTCAGACATCTGGAGAAAATCTGATTCCGTGATTTGATCGGGTAATTGTGACAGGATGATTCCGAGTAAGCGACTGGTATAAACTTTTTGAAGCAAAGGTAATTTTCCCACATACGGTGCGGGCAGTTCTCCCCAGCCCGTGCTCTCATGGAGCCTATCCATGATATCCCACAGGTCTTTAAAAGTAGGTTCGGGTGCCGTCTCAGGCAAAAATACTACGGCATAATGGGTTTTCAGATCACTTTGCAAGTTTTGAAACGAGAGTTCTATGGTCTGTTCCTTGGTGATGAGGTAAATAAATCCAGCACTCGATTTTGATACTCTGACGACCAATAAGGAAGGAGTGCCAATTCCGTTCACTTGAATATTTCTTACCCCGATGGTTTCCATTTTCCCCAGCCACTGCGCAAGATAGGGGCGAGAGAGAGCGAAGCGAGTCAGAGCACTCGCGAAGGAGTGAATGGGGTTGCCGTCAAACCAACTCAGGTTTCCAAATCCTCTGCGGCTGATGAAAAGATAGATCATCCAATTTAGCATAAGTATAAAAATATAGCCCAATCTCGCGAATAAATTCAATATCTTATTATAACCTGATAGGTTGGAAATCCTCCCTTGGTATGGTAAGATTAACTTCAAATGAAAGTCGGTATTTACAAAAATTGTTACAACGACGAAACCTTCCAGGAAACTAATGTTCACGTCATTAATTTCGATAATCGGGTAAATACATCTCCAAATTTATGGGAATATCCTCCTCTTTTTAAGCTTTTCGAAGAGAAGCAATATCAGCAGTATGATGTATGCGGTGTTTTCTCTCCAAAGTTTGAGTTAAAAACGCACGTCAAATTTTCCGCCTTTCATGACTGGGTGCAAGCGAATCCCGGTTACGATTTTTACCATCTGAATCCTTTTCCCCTGGCTAACACCACATTTTATAACGTTTGGCAGGAAGGCGAATTTTGGCATCGAGGGTTAATTTCTTATGCTCAGAGTTTATTTGATCAGTGTGGTTTGAGTTGCAGCATTATCGATTTTCCTCGTGGCACTTCAACATACACATCGCATTGTAACTATTGGGTCGCTTCTCCTAAGTTTTGGGAAAGCTATATTCCACTGATTAAGAAATTGCTTGATTCGGCAATGAAGATGGAATCAGAGCAAACAGGTGCGATTTATCATGGTGGGCATGTTCCCCATTGGGTTTTTGTACTTGAGCGAATGGTCACTACTTTTATTCAAGAGCTTCATCCGTCTTTCAAAATACTCAGTTATCAATATCCTGAATCTGATTTTAAAAGTCTTGCTCAGTCCGAAAGGGAGTGGGGATGGTACACCATTATGAAGTCTGGAGTGGATTTCGTTGATCAACATTATCAAGACAAAGCAGAAACTCGCCCTTTGGCTAAGAATTTAATCAGGTCCCTACTTGAGCATTCAAATGCAATTGTGCTGAGCATGGATTTATCAGAGCAGTCTAGATTTTATACTAAGTAATCTGATGGTTGAGTTAAGTTTGCAAAATGTTCGTGGCCAGGAGTGGAGAAGTCATCAACTGCGATGATGGGCCTATCTGGAAGTAGCTTTCGGACGATGGCGAGATCTTCAGGGGCGACTCTGACGCCAGGGTAGTACTTCCAAAGCGTATAAAAAAGTTTTCCGATTTCATTTAAGCCGCACCCCAATTTTTTTGAAAAGTATGCGTATCCGTCGAAATAGTGAGGTTCGAGATGCAGTGAGTAGTATCGATTCATCACTATGCGACTTCCCCGTCGCTGGGAATTCTCAAATTGACTACTTACACCGTGAGCGTGAACCCGATATTCGAGATAAATTTCAGGCAAAATTGCGCAATTAAAAAAGCGAGTCCAAATCGACCATAGTGCTAGATCCTCGCAATGAGCGAATACTGGGTCGGTGGGATAGCCTCCCAAAAATTGAAAAATTTCCTTCTTTGCCAAAATGCTTCCATGGGGAAATGGGCAACCGAGCTTGGCAATGAGTTGATGTATTCCATCCCATGATCCCTGCCTGATTTCGTCCCAATCTTTTGAGGGGTCGTCTTCGTGATGAATCCTCATCGACGTTCCCAAAATGGTTAGCTCAGGCTCTGCCGCCATCACGCGAAGTTGGTGCTCCAGCTTTCCGGGTCTCCACGCATCATCCGCATCAAGACGAGCGATGAGATTATAGCGTGCAGCTCTCAGTCCAAAATTAAGCGCACTTACTAATTTTACATTGAGTGGTAGTGGAATGATCCTGACTCGGGGATCGTTCAGTTCAGGGATGAACGCCCTCAAGCTTTCCAAAGGAACAGGAGAGCCATCATCAATGATCAGTAATTCATGTGGAATGGCGCACGACTGGTTCAATACAGATTGAATTGCTATCTGAAGTAGGGCCTCAGCACGTGAGTCACGCGCTTTGAAAAAGACAGGCATGAGAGTAGATATTCCGTGAATCAACTTTTCTCCCCTTCTTTCGCCCATACTTGCATGGATTGAATCAAGCCTTTGGAAAGTTCAGAGAGCGACATTTTTAAATGAAGTGTTTTCTTGAAATTTTCCAAGAGAATTGAATTTTTAAGCCAAATTTGAATGCGCTTGTCTTTTTTGTTTTTCCATACTGGTGTAGTATTTGTTTGATCGTCGCGAAAACGATACTCGCAGGTGGCTATCTTTTTGCTGGTAAGGCAAAATGGATATTTCACTGATAAATTGAGCAATAAATAATAATCTTCTCTCACCAAGAACTTTTCATCAATTTTTAGATCAGCAGGTTTACATACTTTTTTGTTGATCACAAAGCTATGAATGGGAAGGAAGTTATCCACGTACAGATCAAGTATTGAGTCCTTATGTGGAAGAAATGGCTCTTTTGATTTGATGTAGACCGCTTTCCTGTTTTTTACTTGCAGGTCAGCTCGCATACAAAGACCTGCCGCCAATACGCAGTTCGGGTTCTTCTTTAGCTCACCAATGAGATACTGGATCGCATCAGGATAAAGGATATCATCATAGTCAAGAAACGACAGATACTGTCCTTGCGACGCCTGAATTCCTAAGCTCAACAATCGAGCTCGACCGTCAACGCCTTTTTTCATTTTTAGATTATGCAATTGCACTCTGATTTTACGGGGCTTTAGGTAAGTATCACAAAGGCTTTGAATTTCTGTTAATTCTAGAGCATCAAGATTTTGCCCTGCCACAACCAATTCAATGCTCTGATATGTTTGAGTTGCAAGTGAACATAGAGCATCTTGTAGGAGTCGAAGGGATGCTCCGTGATGAAATCGTAATACGACCGACGCGCATTGAGTGATCACCAGCGTAGCTCCTTTTTACTCTCTTTTTTTTCCAAGCTTTTCTTTAAAGTCGAAGTTTCAGGATGGCGGCAAAAGTAAGAGCCCTCGATAAAATAAATTTTGCAATTTTGCTTTCTCAAATCTTTACAATACTTGAGGTCCGACGCGAATTCATTTTTCATTTTAAGAGGATAAGGTGCAACTTTGAGCATTTGATGGCGGTGGATCGCAAAGGCGTCGAGGTGCGCCCATTTTGTTTCACCGGTCTTGATGTGATAGGCAATGGGTGCTTCCATCGGAAAGCGTAACGCAGCAAAGAGGCCGCGCCATTCTTTATTATGAATTGGAATTTTGGCAAGACTGATAAAAAAATTAGGGTGAAAAAAACCATCGTCCTTCACGAATAAGCAAATTGAGTTCTCACCAGTGGTCCGATCCGCTATGTTGAGAACTTGAATCTGATATTGGATTCCGGCTTTCTTCGCCTCCGATAATGAAAACTGCAAACTCGTAAAAAAGAGTGGATTAGGTTTTGCTTTTTTATGAGTGGCAATCACGTAAAGATCTACATGGATTAGTTTTTCCTTTTGTTTTCTTGCCATATGATTTTAAAAGTTATCTGACATGTTATTCTGAGTCAACCGGCTTCATTCCTATTTCGAGTGATCAAGTTGAAAGACCGTAAACTGCGTCGATGAGAGCGCGAGTGGTGTGCCGTGCTCCTTCGCAAAAGCAAAAAGGTCTTTTGAGTATTTACTGGTAAAGTCAATTTGCTCAGAGAGGGGGGTAACAAAAATTGCTAAATCATTTTTGGCGAGATGGATTTTGCTCTCTTCTAACGAAACCGAATGCATAAAGTCGTAAACGGTTGTGTCCACCACGATACTCCCACGTTTCGCAGGCTTGGCCCAGGTCACCAATTGAAAGGTGTTAATGTTAAAATGAGCATTCTCGTGAGCAATGATCATTTTTATGTCACCGGGCAGGGATGAGGTGACGGAGATGCGATCGATGGACTCATAAAGATCAGCAATCTGATTCAAATTCTCGGTTCCAAGCGAGCGGGGTGCCAAGATTAAAAGGCCGATCATGCCCGTAAATGATATTGCCTGATAAATGGGGATGATAGGTGCGAGTACTTTCTGCCTCCCGCCAATGAGGCACAGTGCAAGAGGTAGCCCATACATCACAGGGTAGACGAATCGAAGGTCTCGATTAGGAGTACCTGAACACACCCAATAATAAGCAAGAATTGCTACGGTAGGTACCCATTCGTACCAACTCCATTTTTTTCTCGACCATGACATTCCAATTGCAATCGTGGCCAATAGTAATACCGGGTATCTCCATTTTCCTACTGAACTCAAAAAGAGGTTCAGAAACCCTATTTTGTCCATGCCGGGTACGGAGTAAAAGGCCGCGAGGGGGCCATGACTAAACATGATCGCGTGGTCAATGAAATGAGAACCAAACTTAAGCCAGATGATCAGAGTTGGTATCGACACCACTCCTGCAGTGAGCATGCTGATGAAGAGACTTTTTTGACTCGATCGCCTCCAGCGAACGAACAGTAAGGAAGGAACGAGGAAGATCAGGAAAAAACAAAAAGTAACTTTTGAAAGTAGTCCGATATTGATTGGAATAGCCCACAAAAGGCCCATCAAAATTGAGCATTTCAGATTAACAGAGCTCAGTGTTGATTCCAGGAACACGAGGGAAAAGAGCGCAATCACTGCCCAAGAAACCAAGTTGTCAGATAAAATAATTCCGCTTGAATCGTGCAAAATGGGGTTGAGTGCGAGAGCAAGCGCTGCAAGCATCAACTTGAGCGGAGAAATGTCGGATTTATAAAGCGCGTAAAATGAAATCGCAATGAGACAAAAGATAAATCCCATTAAACTGGTAGCCGCGAAACTCAGTGTTTCGATATTCATGGGTTTCCAGCCCCACGGCAAAAGCAAAAAAGCCATAATGGGAGACTTCGACATTGTTGAGAGGCATTGAAAAGAGGAATGAAAGTGGCCTTGCCAAGCATTGACGCTCACGCAGGCACTCTTTTCTAAGAAATAACCATCGTCCCAAGCTGGGCTTCGGGGTGTGAGGTTAGTGGTACTCCATGCGACCAAAACCAGGGTAATTAAAAATAGTAAACCGTTGATATGTTTCTTCATGGGTAAGCCTTTAGGAGGTAAGAGAGTGCTGTTCCCAGAGGAGCGCGCTTTTACAAATTTCATCGATATTGTCGTGTCTGGGTTTCCAGTGGAAAGCATGTTTTATTTTTTGCACATCTGAAATGACGACAGCAGGATCTCCAGCCCTTCTTGCTCCGTCATGAGCAAGAATCTTTGTTTGGCTTACTTTCTCAAGGGTGTGAATGACTTCCCTAACCGTAAAGCCATGCCCGTAACCACAGTTAAAGGTATCACTGAGGCCACCTTGATCTAGGTAACTGAGAGCAAGAACATGGAGATCAGCCAAATCTTCCACATGGATATAATCACGTGTTCCCGTTCCGTCTTTGGTGGGGTAGTCCGTCCCGAAGATGGTCATCGATTCCCTTTTTTTGCAAATCACTTCACAAGCTATTTTGATGAGATGAGAGGCATTTTTTGATTTTTGTCCATTGCTTAAGTCTGATGCTGCACCTGCCACGTTAAAGTAACGGAGGATGACGTACTGAAGAGCGCTTATTTTAGAAATGTCTTTAATGAATTGCTCCGAGATCATTTTTGAAAACCCATAGGGATTGATGGGTTGAGCCGGGGTAGATTCTCCAATAGTGGCTTGGTCGGAGTTTCCATATACGGAAGCCGTAGATGAAAAAATAAAATGTTTGACGTTTTGCTTTACTGCACATTCTAAAAGATTCAGGGTATTGAAGGAATTGTTTCTATAATATTTCGAGGGGTTGGCCACAGACTCTGGGACGACTAAGCTTGCGGCAAAATGGATGATGGAGTTCACATTGTGTTTTTCAAGGATGGAGTGAACGAGCTCCTGGTCGCCAACATTACCTTGAATGAAAGTAATGTTTTTAGGGATAGATTCTCTGAAGCCAGTCTCGAGAGTGTCTAGCACGATGATGTTATTTTGAGAGTGAAGGGGGGATTCTGAGAGTTGCCTCACTGTGTGTGAACCTATGTATCCGGCACCACCAGTCACCAAGATCGATTTCATAGTTAACAGTAAGAAACAAAAGCCAATGTTTGGCAACAATAATGCATGTTGTTAACCTGTTTTTTGTTGAATATTACTGCAAGATCAATCCGATAACCTATGGTATTTTGTTAAGATAAGAAGGAGTCCTCGATTGATTCGTTATTTTAATAGTTATGTTTTATTTCCGATCTTGGAAAAAATGTCCAAAAGACAGATTGTTTCAAAATATCGCGAATTGAAGAAATTCAATTCATTGCCCATCAGCGAGCAAAATCGCATTCAAAGAAATGAACTGCATCGGACATTGCTTTTTTGTAAGGATCGAATTCCTTATTATCAAGATTTATTTAAAAAAGTTTCCTTCGATGTTGATCTGGTACTCAAAGACCCCAGGCATATTCAAGAACTTCCCCTGTTAACTAAGGAAATTGTTCGCGAACATACCGATCGAATCCGCTTGCCTGGAGCGATCCATGGCAGAAAAACCGGCGGTTCGACAGGACAATCCGTTTATTTTTATTATGACGATGAGGGATTGGATTGGACGGCTGCGGTCAACCTGATTGCGTACGATATGGCGGGCAACTTTCCGCACAAAAAGGATTGTCATATTTCTTCCGAGTTAAATTTAGGGAAAGCTCCGCTAAAATATAGGGTGATGGATTCATTGAAGTTATTTTCCCAAAACAGGAACAGATTGATGATTCATTCTTTTTCAAATCATGATCTCGAAAAAACTTTTAATGATTTGAAAAAAATTCGACCTTTTCTACTTCAGGGACATCCGTCTTCTGGTTATGCAATCGCAGATTATATCAAAAACCAGAAAATCAAACCGAAAAAGTATTGTGATGTTTTCGAACCAAGTGGCGAAACGCTCACCCCGAAAATGGTCGAAACCATGGAGACTTATTTGGGGTGCAAGGTAGTAAATCGGTATGGAAATGCTGAGTTCGGGGTCATGGCACACACCAGGCCTCAGGATCCTTACAACAAGCTCCTTATTTTTAATCGCGCTTTTTATGCGGAAGAAACGGATAAGGGCAATCTCATCTTTTCAAATCTCACCAATTTATCAATGCCGTTGCTTCGCTATGACACCGGTGATGTGGGAACGGTGAAGAATGAAGAAGATGGAAGCTTTATCTACGACATTCAGGGCAGGATTCACGATCTTGTGAAAATTAATCAAGAGGATTTTACTACCCATTATATTATGGATTACTTGGACCATAAAATCAGGCGTATTCGCGAATTCCAAATATTAATTCAAGATGGTGTTTTGCCTGTAATAAATATCGTCCCTGAGTCTGTCGAAGATCAACCAAGGATTGAAAAAGCCTTGAAGGATAAATGGCCGCTGGGAATTTCCGTTCAATTCATTGACTATGAACAGTTAAAAAAAGTGGGTTGGCAGCAGAAATTTCGCCATGTCATCGACCTCAGGGGCAAAGTATGAACACAAAAGTGGTGTTCAATACATGGTCCGGGGCTTTTTTTAATCCTGGAGGAGGGGAAGTTCAACTTCTCAATACCAAACGCCACCTGGAGACTGCCGGAGTTTCAGTCTCTTTGTATGATCAATGGAATCCATCCAAAACTTGCGACATTTTCCACCAATTCTCCATTCAGTCGGGTGTTGAACTGCCGATGAGGGAGTATAAAAACCTTGGCAAGAAAATAGCACTTTCCACCATCCTCTGGGCTGATTTTCCGGAAAAAGGTGGCTTGTACTACCGAATTAAAGAAATTTTTGATTTGGCTGACATTCTTCTCACCAATTCAGATCGTGAGTCTGAAAAACTCTCCAAAGATTTTGAAATTGAACTGAGTAAGTTTCATAAAACTAGAAACAGTATTTCTGAAGAATTTCTGAACACCGATACACAGCGGGATTTTCGAAAAAATTATTCCATTCAGGGTGATTTTATCCTTTCTCTCGCCAACATCGACCGAAGGAAAAACACGCATGCATTAAGTCAGGCTTGTTTGAACCTGAACCTTCCATTGGTCTTAATTGGGCATATCCGTGATCAAATCTATTTCGACGAATTTAAAGGCAAAAACCCGCTTTTAAAATATGTGGGTCCCCTCAGCGACTCAACCCTCATTAAATCTGCGCTTCAGCAATGTTCAGTGTACGCGTTGCCCAGTATTTGTGAGACGCCAGGAATTGCCGCTCTTGAAGCCGCCTCGCAAGGTGCAAAAATTGTCATTACTGACCAAGGACCCACCGAAGAATATTTCAAGGATATGGTTACTTACGTAAATCCATTTTTGATTGATTCGATCACCCAGGGAATTGACAAGGAATTAAAGCTGGACCGCAATCCCCAGATGCTTAAAAATCACGTGATTTCCAATTATACTTGGGATCAGACCGCGCGAGATGTGATTCACGGATATCAGAAAATTCTATGATGCAAGATCAGGTTTTTCCGATCACTCCCGAAATGTTGGATTTACTCGCTAAAGACAAAGCGCTTCGAGAAAAATTCGACTTAAAAAAACCAGAAGGACGAAGGCAATTTCTAATTTGGTTCTTTCAAGAGGGAAGTGACCTTCTTCCTTTGGAAAAAACGCAATATCAAGAAGCAGTTGAACCAAAGGCGGATCATCAACGGATACATCAATGGTTAAGACAATCATCAACCAGCGTAATCCAAGACCAAAGAATTCCTTTGACTGAACTTCTCTGTGCACGTTTGTATACCCGTCCAGATCTTACGAGAAAATTTGATTTGAATGAATCAACGGGGCGGAAACTTTTTGTGGATTGGTGCCTGAATGAGGGATGGGAAGACTTTTTGAAGGATTTTATTGACCCTCAAATAAATTTCACCATTCCTCAAACTAAAAAAGGCGTGAACATTATTGGGTATACTCGCGCAGAATTAGGGCTTGGAGAAGATGCGAGAATGGTGGCTTTGGCTCTTGAAAGCGTCCATTATCCCGTTGCGGTTTATCCAATTATTATTGGTCATGGCTTGCCCGGCTTAGATCTTTCGACCTGTCATCTTGAAGATCTCACGCTTCCGCATCCTATCAGTATTTTCCATTTTCCGGGGATGGAGGAATTTGATTTCTTACGAAAATTTGGTGTGGACACTTTTCAGAATCGTTACTCGATTGGATATTGGGCCTGGGAGCTAGAAGAATGGCCGAAGGAGTTGATGTCCCTTTATCGAATGAACCGGGAGATTTGGACCATTAGTAACTTTGTTAAGAATTCATTTTTGGATTCGGGGGAAACGAAAGTGTTAGTGGTCCCTCAAACCGTGGAAGTGCCGCTAAAGGTAGAGCCTTTTGATTTAGCTCCTTTTGGAGTCAAAGCGGGAACCTTTGTTTTCTCCTTCTCCTTTAGTTTCAATTCTTCTATACATCGTAAGAATCCGGATGCAGTAATTCAAGCGTTTCAAAAAGCGTTTACCAAAAATGAAAATGTAGCATTAGTGATCAAGGTCATTAATGGTAGCGCCCAGGATCCGGTTTGGGTGGCATTTGAAAATCGGGTAAAACAAGATCCCCGTATAGTCTTGATCAATCGCCCACTGAGTCGCGAAGATACTTTTTCATTAATGAAGGCTTCTGATTGTTTTGTGAGTCTTCATCGAAGTGAGGGATTTGGTAGAGGGATGGCGGAGGCGATGCTTCTGGGTGTTCCCTGTATTGTAACCAATTACTCCGGTAATACTGACTTTTGCAACGAGACCAACACCATGTTGGTTGATTATAAAAAAGTTCCCGTCAGACCAGGGGAGTATCACTATCTCTTTGATCACCAGAATTGGTGGGCTGAGCCTTCGGTAGATCATGCAACTCATCACATGCTTGAGGTTTTTAACGATGCGAATTTAAGGGCACGTCTTTCTGAGAACGGAAAGAAAACGATTCAAGACATGTATTCATTTCAAAAAACTTCGGCATTTTACAACGCTAGGTTGGATGAAATTCAGAGGGAACTCCAGATATAGGCTACGCGCTTCATTCCTAAAAACATCCAGCAAAATCACAAATAATATGCTATTCTTGGGAATAAAATGACTGTCTTTTCGCAACAACCTCGATGTATTTTGTTTCTTCATAATTATGAAAATAATGGTGCAAATCGTTTTGTTTATGATTTGATTCGGTGTCTTTCGTTGGAGTGGTCATTTGAGATCATCTCTCCCTATGTTGGAGTTCGGCAAAAGGCTTTTGCCGATTTGGGTTGCATCGCAAATGTTGTTTCCTATTCGGAATTGGAGTCGTTTTTTTCGCTAAATGCGAGTCGGTTCGATGTGTGTGTAGTAAACACGCTTTTAAATGCACCGTTCATTGGAATGATACGCTCATATGGCCTGCCGGTTCATTTGACTGTTCACGAGACAATGGAATTGGATCATGCAGCGGATGTATTTTCAAAACTATGGGGTATTCCCTCCATTAACTTTGATGAACTGGTTAATGGTTTAGCACTCGCGGATTCCATTTCATTCCCGGCAGCGGAGACCCTCCGAACTTATGAACGGTTCATTAAGAAGGATCAGGGCAGGCTTATTTATAATGGCTTAGATTCGCAAAATTTTTCAATCCCTACGCCACATGCCGAGCGGAAGGTATTTAATTTGCTGCAAATTGGTACTATTAGTCCTAAAAAAAATCAGCTGCAGTGTTTGAAGGTTCTTTTAGAGTTAAAAAAGAGACGGCCCGATATTCGAGCTCAGTTGACCTTGGTGGGAGCCCGGGATTTTAGGGCTATCGAGAGCCAATACATTAAAGAAATCAAAAGTTTTGCACAACAAAATGCAATTGAAGATGTCCTGCGTATTTATCCTAACACGGCTGATGTGTCTCCATTTTATCTTGATGCAGATATTTTAATCCATCCGGCGTTGAGTGAAACATTTCCCTATGTAATCCTCGAGGGAATGTATTTTGGTTTGCCTGTTGTTGCTTCGGCAATTGGTGGAATCCCTGAGCAAATTACCATGGGTCAACAAGGTTACCTTCATGCTCCTAATGATACCTCTGCTTTTGCAGATTCAATTTTGAAATTATACGACAATAAAAGTCATTATAAAGCCGTCTCAGCTTCGGCTCAAAAGAAAGTGAAAGATCGATTTGGAATTGAGCGCATGACCTCTGCGTACAGAATACTATTATCGGAACTCTATACATTCAGAAAAATTCAAAAACACCACATCACTTTTCCTTCCCCTCAGGAACATGTAAACCTAACCGAAGTCGGCAAAGATGAAGTTCCATTTGCGTATCAATTTAAAAAGAAGATTTCGGCTATTGCATTTCAAATCGGTGAAAAGCTGAGCAAACGTAAAATTCGATCCAAGTATTATGAGTTGCTAATGCAGCAAGGGATTTCTCATTCTAGGGCATTGGGACTTCAGAAACAGTTGCTTTTCGCTACATTGAAACATTGTGAAATTGAAGTGCCTTATTACAGGGATTTGTTCAAAAAACATCAATTTAATGCTGACTTGATTCTTCAAGATATTAAATATTTGGAAAAACTACCTTTGTTATCCAAAGATGATATTCATGAACATTTTAAGGAAATTCAGGTTAGTTCAAGCGAATTGGTGCATTGGCGCTATAGTAATGGATCGACAGGGGTAAGTAGAGCCGTTCTCTATTCAACCGATGATCTAGATTGGTCTGCGGCGGTCTCACTTTATTCGAGGTTCTTGTGGGGTAAGGATCCTTCAGACCCTGAAGTTCACTTTGCAACTCCATCACCGGTTCCACAGACCTTTGAGACTAGGTGGAAAGAGGTGGCGAGAAATTTGGCGTTAAATCGTAAAGTCGTGCTTACTTCCGACTTAAGCGAAGACTCTCTGGAAAAGTCGTTTCAACAACTAAAAAACATCAATACTGTTCTTGTGCAGGGACAACCGTCCGTATTCTATGCTCTGGCTTGTTACCTGCTAGGAAAATATACCGAGAGAGAATGGCCAACCATAAAAATATTTGAGGCAACAGGCGAGGTTTTGGATCCCTTGAAGGCCCAAACCATTGCGAGAGTGTTTCGTTGTAAAGTAGTAAATAGATATGGTTTGGCCGAATTTGGAGTGGTGGGTTTGGGGATTAAGGATCCGTTTCAAGTCGAAGTTTTGCCGACGATTGTCTATCCTGAATCGGTTGATGGCGAAATTGTGCTCACCAGTTTACGAAGAAAGCTGATGCCGTTAATTCGGTACAAAACGGGTGACTTGGGAACTATAGTTGAGGAGTCCGATCGAACAATGATTCATGGGCTTTATGGAAGAGTCTTTGAGTCAATTCAACTTAAAGGAAAATTGTATTCTACCAAGCAATTACAAGATATGATTCTCAGTTTTCCCGATGTGATTGAATTTCAAGTAGTGCAATCACCCGCTGAAGTTGAGTTGCGACTAGCCCTGAGGAGTGGCGCTAGGGTTGAGTGGACAATTGAGCAGATGCGATCGATGTTTCATGAATCCATGAATGTAAAGATCAAGGGTTTGAACGAATTTATCAGAAGAGGAAATTCATCCAAATTCAGGCACGTTGTTAATCTTCGCGATTAGTGTGAATTGTCCATGTGCACAGCCTTAATCCAAAAGCGAGTAAAGTCAGCTTTTCTTTATTAGCTTTTAAAATTGCCAATTTTAAATGCTCTTTTAGGAAGAGTGCGCGAACTGGCGATAGTCTATTCCGGGTTAATTGCATTGCGGAGTATGTGATTACTTTTAATAAACGCTGAGGATTTTTTCCAATTCCGTAGGCAATTCTTTTACAAATGAGTTCCGCTTTTTCGGCTTGTTCAATGATTCCGTGCGTGGAAACAGCCGCTGAGTGAGATCGGTGGAAGTAAAGTATTTCGGGTATGCTTTCAATTTTCCCAATTTTAAGAACTCGTTCCCATAGGTCGAAATCCTCTACGTGTTTTGTTTCAGGGGCTTCGCTGTAGCCCTTTGTTTTGTCAAAAACTGACGCGCGTATAAGCATCCCGCCATGGGGAAGGCAATTACGGCTGATCATGAGCAATTGGATTTGTTCTGAGGTAATTGGAACTTCGCGAATATATCCGAGCTTGTTTTCGATAATTTTTTGATAATCTGATCCCACTGCCAGTGTCTTTGGGTTTGATTGAAGGTGTTTTAATTGTTTTTCGAACCGGGTGGGAGCAGAGATATCGTCAGCGTCTTGCCTTGCGATGAACTCAGCTTCGCACAAAGCAAGAGCCCGATTCAGGGTTCTTGCTACTCCAGCATTCTCTTGCTGGATAAGTTGAAATCGAGCATCATCTTTGGTCAATGAACGATAAAGCTCGACAGAAGCATCGGTACTTCCGTCATCAATGGCAATGACTCTGAATTGGGTAAATGTTTGAGTTTGAAGTGATCGAATAGCTTCTTCAAGAAACTCTGAAGCATTATAGATCGGCATGATGACATCAATCATAGTCGGATTATTTGTGCTCATTTTGTTCACTGGGATTGAAGAGTTCTTGCTTGCTGACTTGCCAGGTTTGCTGTGGGTTTCGATTGTTTATCCTGAGTATCGTTGCCGAAGCATTGGGAAGAATGAATTTTGGATAATGTTCCAGAGCTTCTTGAGTGATAGCGTGCAAGATGCAATTCAATGCGTAGGCATGTGAGAAAATCACGAGTTGAGGACTCTGGAGTGATTGAAGTTTGGGAAACATCCAGTTTTTAATACGATCGTGGAGCTCGCGTATGCTTTCGCCCTCTGGGAATGAAAGATCCAAATTCTGACTGAGGAACCGGTAGTGGTTATTTTTGAAATACAGTTCATCGTAAGTAAGGTGGCTATAAGAACCTGTGTTTAGCTCAGTAATTTGAGGCTCAATGAAAATCTCAGTTTTTCCAGTTGCGAGCGCTGCAGTTTCGAGAGCCCGGGAAAGTGGGCTTGAAATAATTTCCGCATTTGTAGCCAACCTGCTAGATAGGTAGGGTCTCAGTTTTCGCCCTTGCTCACGCCCTAAATCCGTCAGAGGTGAATCTGATTGGCCACAGATTAGCATTTTGGTATTGGCGACAGATTGTCCATGTCGGATTAAAAAGAGTTCGATCATAGTCACATTTTTCGGTTGCAGGTCATGAAAGTAAAGATAGCGTGTCTTCTACGGTATGATCAATTATTGATCTACCTTCAGTCTTAAATTGTTCCATTAAGCACTCGAGCTTGTCCAAAATTTTCGGTTATTTGTCAATAATCTCAGTAAAGGTGTTGCTAGTGGTAGAATGGGTCAATGCGTTAAATGTGTTTTGTAAATAGTAGTTTTTTTTGTAAAAAATTATGCAGAATCAGGTTAACTTGCCATATATGAAGGGCATTATTCTCGCCGGTGGAACTGGCACTCGACTTTATCCTGTGACGCAATCCGTATGTAAACAGTTGGTTCCTGTCTATGACAAGCCGCTGATTTATTATCCTTTAAGTACTCTCATGCTCGCTGGAGTCCGCGAGGTGTTGGTGATTTCGACTCCACGAGATCTTCCCCGATTTCAAGAACTGTTAGGTTCGGGTGAAGCTTGGGGGATGAAGTTTGAGTATATCGTTCAGCCCAAGCCTGAGGGGCTGGCGCAGGCGTTTATATTGGGTGAGAAGTTTTTAAGTGGTTCACCTTCAATATTGGTGTTGGGCGATAATATTTTTTATGCTCACGGGCTCAGTAAATTGCTCCATGAAACAGCTCAGCGGCACCGCCATGCTGACGGTGCAACTATTTTTGCATATTATGTTAATCAGCCGAATGCATACGGCGTTGTTGAATTTGATTCCAGTGGGCGAGCAATGAGCTTAGAAGAAAAGCCATCACAGCCAAAATCAAATTTTGCCATACCCGGACTTTATTTTTATGACGGCGACGTTTGTAAAAAAGCAAAGGCGCTCAAGCCCTCCGCCCGTGGAGAACTAGAGATTACTGATTTAAATCGCGAATATTTAAAAGCGGGAAAATTAAATGTCGTGAAGATGAGTCGGGGTACTGCTTGGCTTGATACCGGTTCTTTTGAAACTCTTTTGCAAGCTTCAAATTTTGTTCAAACGATTGAGCAGCGCCAAGGTTTAAAGATTGCTTGCCCTGAAGAGATCGCCTATCGCATGGGATTCATTGATGCCGCACAATTAGAAAAGCTTGCACAGCCCCTTAAAAACAGTGGATATGGTGACTATCTGCTTAACGTTCTGAAACAAGTATGATCATAGGTTTGAAATTCAATTAAAGGTATCTCATGAAATCCATCCTCCTCACCGGCGGCGCCGGCTTTATCGGAAGTAACTTTGTAGAAATCGCACTTGAAGCTGGTCATCGTGTGGTGGTCCTGGATGCACTTACCTATGCAGGCCATCGCGAAAATTTGGAAGGCATAAAGAACTCCGAGAACCTTACTTTTGTTCAGGGCATGATTCAAAATGGGGAGCTCGTTGCTCAGCTCCTGCGTGAGCACAAAGTGGATTGGTTCATTAATTTTGCGGCAGAGTCTCATGTGGATAAATCAATTGCAGGACCCGCTCCATTTATTGACACT
>CAIMWN010000277.1 GCA_903845155.1 Oligoflexia bacterium | reverse complement strand
GTTGATCATAAGGGGCTCGTTTCTTTCTTTTTTTGTTTAAGCACTAAAAAAGTATCAGAAAACGGCCCTTTTTGTTTTTTACTACCTGCGCAAACTACACAATTTTTTTTACATCACCTACATTACTTTGCTTATCTAATAAGCGCTCGATTTGTTCGCCAACTGAATCTTTAATAACACCTTTTAGCTGAGTTATTACCTCATTACCCAGTGTCGTCACGTCCACTTTAATGCTTTCTAATTTGCCTAGACTACTAATAATATCATCGCTCTTTTTTATGAGATCTTCTTGCCTTGAAAGTGCCCGTGTCTGCACCATCAACAATGCCTCTTCATGAGTTAATGAAACATTACTCAAACTCTTTATTGTATTACTACTTCGTCTAAAAAAACTCTTCCTTTTATCATCAAGCTCCCACATCACAAGAAGGGAAAACAAAACACCTGTAGCACTAATTAGGAACTTTGAACCAATTTGAATAATGGCAGATTTCAGCAGCGCGTCTTGATTGCCGCTTGAAGCATCTTTTATATCTAAGGCTTGTCCAATTTTAATTACAGCAGGCGCTATTAAAGCAAATGTAAATATTAGAGACACACCAGTAATGGATCCACCAAACCGAGCCGCCTTTGTGTTTTCAAACTTGTCTTCAAACACTTGGTCTACATATTTAGTTAAATCCATAGAAGTCACTAACTTCGAACTACCTTGATCACTTGAACCGAGTTTAATCGTTGAAATGAGCATATGTTTAAATACACTTGGGGCAGATGCTCTTAGCTTTTCAAGATCGGCCATTGCATCATCCTTGAATTTTACTAACCAGGCAACTATGTCCGAAATAATTTTTTCAAAATGAGAAATGTCATCATTTAAATTTTTAATTAACCACAGAGCTAGCCCAACGATCGCAAACACCAATACACCTGCCAGCTTGCCTGTAAAATGATCTAGAATTCCGCGATCTTCATTTGCTACTAATCCAATAATAGCGGCCAGTAATGAAATTGAAAAAACAACATTCCATCTAAACAAAAGTTTCATTTTTTTACTCCATAAATTACATTTTCAAATTCATTAGCTGAAATCTCAGGGCCAACTGGATTTAAAAAATCAGTAGCGAGTTTTCTTTTCTTTTCCACAAGTGCATTCAGCTTAATATCAAATCCTTCTTCTACATTATCTGGGTGATGTAAAATTGGGTAATAAACATGAACTTCTCTTTCTTGACCTATTCTATATGCTCTACAGGTTGCCTGATCTTCTTTGGCGGGATTCCACCAACGACCATAGTGAATAACATGATTGGCAGCAACAATATTTAACCCCGCTCCTGCTGCAATTGGACTTGCAATCAAAACGTCAAAGCCTTTTGTTTTCGAAAAATAGTTAATAATTCTATCTGCCTCGTCTGGATCACGACTATTGGTTTCACCATTAATGGTCCTTGCAACTACGTCAAAATGCTCATGTATAACTTTTGAGATAATTGACTGCATAGATTTCCAAAGAGTGAAAACAATAACCTTCTCTCCTTTAGCTTTAATTTCACTGAGTGTTTGCAATACTTGCGGAGATATGGGTTGACGAAGATATAAAATCAGGAAAATACAACAATGGCAAAAGTACAAAAAACCAATCAGACGATGCAAGAGAACCCACAGAGCGATTCCAAAAATGCGCTTAATCGTCTTGGTGTTCGTTCTGCAATATACGCTCGCTATAGTAGCGACATGCAAAGCCAAGATAGCGCTGATGATCAGATCGCGCGTATCCAATACCGAATTGACCAAGGTCAAATTCGCTCACATAAATTTTTTGGTCGTACGATCGACCTTGCAAAAGAATGGATTCTTAAAGACGAAGCACAAAGTGGCCGACTCGCTGGACGCGACAGCTACGAAAGAGTTCTTGATGGGATAAGAAAAAAGTCATTTAACATTCTCATCGTTGATGACTTGTCCCGACTCACCCGCTCCCTTGGCAATCTTCTCGATCTATACGAGATGCTCAAGTGGTATGAAGTGGAACTCATTTCCATTTGTGATGGAATCAGCAGTGAAGATCCTTCTGCAAAAACATTTTTTACAGTCAAAGGAATGGTCAATGACTTTTCAAACGATATCCATGCAGAGCGCGTGATTCGTGGAATGGAAATGAGAGTCCTACAAGGCTTTTCTTGCGGCGACTACCCTTATGGTTACGATTCAAACCCGACAAAGTTTGAAAACGCAAAGGGACGTCCATTTCCATCCCATTATAAAGTCACCATTAATGAAGCCGAGGCACAAGTTGTAAGGCGAATATTTAACATGTACAAGACAGGACTCGGATTTTGCCGTATCGCAAAAGCTTTAAATCAAGAACACCTCCCTTCGCCAGGCGTTCAATTTGCGAAACCAGGATTTCAGCCCACTTGGTCTGCGAGTGGAATTCAGCATATTCTTCATAACCAAAAATATATCGGCATTTGGCGTTGGAAAAAGACCAAAAATGGGATTCACCCAGAAACGAAACTTAGATCAGCAAAAGATCGACCTTCAACAGATTGGGTATCTCATTTAGCAGGAAAGGAATTAAGAGAAGATCTTCGAATCATTGACCTGGATACGTGGGAAGCCGTTCAAAAAATATTCTCGGAAACCAAACAAAGCCCTTATACCTTGCGAAGCAAAGCGCGATGGCAAAATAAAGGAAATATTCTTCCATCGCACCCTTTTTCTGGCCTCATGGAGTGTGGTGTTTGCGCGGCCAATTTTCAATTAATCGGAGGAAAAAAAGGAGGCTACTACGGATGCGTCGGGGCACATAAAAGTGGCGCATGTACAAACAAACTCTCAATTGGCATTAAACGCGTCGAAAGCACTTTAATTTCTGTACTGAAGGAAAAATTAACTGCGCCAGAAATCATTGAATCTACGGTCAAAAAATACAATCGAGCTTTAGAAGCAAAGCTTTCTATCGCTCCTGAACGCTTAGAACTACTGGAAAAAGAACTTGGTCTTTTGGATTTGGAACTTCAGAACCTGATTAAAGTGATTATTAGTGGGAATGCTTCAGAAACAGTGAACTCTGCAATCAAAGATCGCGAACAACGTAAAGTTCATGTGATGAGCGAAGCTGCATCATTGAGACGTACGTCTACCAAGACACCAAAGATAAAAATTGAAGACATAAAGGCGCGTTTTGAATTCCTTGCTGAAACCATTGCTATGCGCCCGATGGACTGCTTTCCTATCATTAGAACTTTTTTTCCAAAGAAAATTCGATTAGTGCCAATTGGCAAAGCATCAGACGGTCAAAGTCTTTATTCGATGGCCGGTGAAGTTTCTTTAAATGGCGTGATCTCACAAGGGTTCACACGCACGATTACTACAAATAAAAAAGGGGAAGCGGTTAACCCGCTTCCCCGTCCTCAACTCGTTTTAAATTCTGTGTTTCCCGCTTACGCTCTTTGTGAACCCGATTATCAGGGGTTCAGTATGTGTGTAAATGGGGTCGCCAGCGATTCCCATTCCGTACTGTTTTTCCTGCCAGAATCTTCTATAGAAGTAACCGATATTCTTGATTTTGTCTACACTCCCCTCTTTAAGGACAAGAGTTTCCTGTATCAAAAGTACGTGGAAGAACGGCTCTCACCGGGCGAAATAGCAGCCCAAATTTTTTCCTGTCGAACCACCATTTCCAAGCATTTGAAGGAGTTTGGTATCCCCCTCCGCCCGGCGGATAAAACCCGGAGCCAGCTTGGTTTTGGCGAGGCATACCGCAACAAACAGATCGTTGCCCACAAGCGGGAGCAATCATTAATCGCTAAAATGCTCGGTCTTAGAGCCCAGGGCTGGTCTTACTGGAAAATCGCAGACGTGATGAATGCCTGGAAAATGCCGACTAAAACCGGTCGCGGCAAGTGGCACGCTAAAACGGTGCAGCAGATTCTTGACCGGAATTCTGAGCAAAAACAAGCCACTTCCATAGATTGACAAAGTGTGTACGTTGTCATAAAATGACTCTATGAAATCTTGGGCCTGGAAACCAGAGAAAAACGAAAAGCTGAAAGAAATGGGGCGACCCTGCTTCGAGGAGGTTTTAGTTGCTTTGGAAAATGGTGGATTTCGTGACGTGCTTAGTAACCCAAGCTACCCCAATCAAAAACTTCTGGTGGTGATGATTGAGGAGTATGCGCACGTGGTCCCATTTAAAGAGGCGGAAGAAACATTCTTTCTATTCACGGTGTACCCATCGCGGACTTATCAGAAGCGTTACGGAGGCAAACAGAAATGAAAAAGAAAAAACCCGTTTTCAAACTAAGCGAAGACGAACAAAAATTTGAATCTGAAATTGAACGAGGCGATTGGAAGTCCGTATCCAAAAAGGACTCTGACCAGTTTCGCTCTGAAATGGTTGAAGCTGCCCACAATGGAAACAAAGACGCTCGAGTGAATTTGCGTCTCAATCCAGACGATGTGGAAAAAATTCGAGAAAAAGCAGAACGTGAAGGTATCCCCTATCAAACGCTCATTGGGAGCGTTTTGCATAAATACGCTACTGACCAATTCCTCGATGAAAAAGCGGTACAGGATGTTGTTCGTCGAATCAGCTCGAAGAAAATAGCGAGTTAAATAAATTCAATGGGTACAAACCCACTCATAGATTTTGGAAGAATTTTTATATTTTGTCGAATGCACCTACTGCGGATCGACTCTTCTTCGTACCTACTTGTGACCAATATCGATTGTGATTGAATTCCAAGCTGCTCAATAAGGTCGAGACCGGTGTCGTCAGATCCAATGATTTCGTAATCCATCAAAAATAGGTCATTGTCGAGATCCGTGAAATTTTCTCCATAGAATTGGCGCAATTGGGCAGGACTGGTGAAATGGCGAAGTGAAACCTCTTCATCTTTTATGTTTAAAGACTCAAACCTACCCTTCCAGATTTGATGAATGGTTTGATCGTCGTCAAACGCAATCACACTAGTTTTTCGTTTTACCGACAACTTTGGAACAAACCACTCTGGGTGTTCGCTCTTTGGCAACGCAACAGAGATTTTTGTTCCTACTCCATCCCGTGACTCAATAATCAATTCGCCACCCCACTGCTGAATCGATTCCCTTGCGCCGAACAATCCTAATCCAGAGCCACCAGACTTATTGAAGGTGGCTCCACGGACTCCAATTTTACTAAGCAACTCTTTGGGGATACCTACTCCATTGTCTTCGATTGAAATAATAACAGTTTTTTCGCGGGCCTGTAGACCAATTTTTACGACACCCGCCTTCTTTGGTAGGGCTTCGATCGCATTATTGATGAGGTTGGACATAAGTCTTTTGAATTCTGCTGGATTCACTTTTGCAAAATGCCCATAACTATCCTTTGATTGATGAAAATAAATTTCAGAGTTCAAGGCATTTCTATATTGAATGCGTTTTTCACTTATAATTTCTTCTAACAACGTTAGAAGAAGATGACTGCTGGTATTATTAAATGTATTTTCAACTGCCATAGTTTCGATATCATGTCCTTGCGAATGATCTTTGTGTTTTCTCAAAAGATCATTCGCAATATCTTTGATGCGATTGACAGCATTACGGATGATCAAGCGCTTTTCTTCCGGCAGCTCGTTCAGTGATGGGAACATCATCTCAAGGGCTGATAGCGGAGAGCGAATATCGTGTGAAATTTGAGAAGCAACCTTAATAAGTGATTCTGATTGTGCTGAATCTCGCAGCTGCTTAAGCAGTTGGGTAACTCTCGTTTTTGCTCCTTCAAATTCCTCAATTTTCTGGATGATTTTGAGTTCATTGCCCGTGGATTTATTTTCAAGAATTTCTACTAAATCATTTAGTGGCTGGATGAGGTAATATTTAGGAAACTTTCTTGTTGCATACCAAAATAAATAAATCAGGAGAATAACTGAAAGTAGAATCACGCTTGTGCTGAACTCTAAAAGAGTTCTTATTTTTTCTTGACCCAATAAATCAATTTTCAGGTTGATACTTCCGAAAGTTTTGGCACCTACCTGCACAGGGATTGCTTTCTTTAGCGTTAACGGAAATGACCATTCCGTCACTTGAGCAACGTGCTCGTCAGGATGCCAACTTGCTATCGCGAGGGTTTGTAATTTGTTAAACTCAGCAACCTTTTGCTCAACGGCAGCTTCATTACTCACTAAAATCTGAGCTGCAATAAATTCACTTAAGTTTTGGGCACTTCCATCAAGAGCATGAAGCTTTACGTTGGCAATTGACTCTGCATTAAAGTAAAACTGCAATGCAATCACGGTAACAAGGAGAGTGAATACGCTACCCATTGGTAATGCCAATTTATTAAAAAAGAGCTGCTTAAATGGTAAGGCGTTTTTTAGCATTAATAAGCTCGAGTAAATCCACCATCCACGGCAATATTCACTCCCGTAATATGATCAGAAAAGTTACCCAGTAACCCCTCGACTGCATACGCCACTTCTATAGGTTTTGCATATTTCTTAAGTGGTACATTTGTGGTTTCTCTTTCAAGAATTTTTTCAATACTTGTTGCACTCGACATTGCCTCGGTTTTTAGTTCCGTAACGTATTCATCAGTCAGCACTCCACCCAAGGAAAGGGTGTTCACATGAATTAAATCCTTTCCTAAATAATGAGCGAGAGTCTTGGCCTGAGCAACCCAAGCACATCGAAGAACATTGCTGGTAGCATAATGCCCCAGAACTTGAAGCGAAGATATTCCAGAAATTAAGACAACTTTAGCTCGTCCTGACTCCTTTAGCTTTGGAATTAGTTTACTGAAGAAATGCAATGGTCCAATAAAACTAGCATCAAAATACTTCTTCCAAGCCTCTGGCGTGGCAAAAGGATCTGTTGCTGGGTCAAGTTGCGGCGGCATTAATACGAGCCCACCGACTGGACCCAACGAAGAAAAATCAAACTTATCTATAGATTCGATATCACTAAGATCCAAGCTGAAGTTCGGAGCTTTACTTGCAGTGGCTGTTGCAATTTTTTTTGATAATAAATCTAACTTTTCTTTGTTGCGAGCAAACGGAATCACGTCATATCCAACTTTCGCCAAATGCATTGATAATTCACTTCCGATGCCGCCAGTCGCGCCTGTTACAATTATACGTTTCATAGTAGTCCCTTATGGTATTTGCTTTTCAAAAGTTTCGTTATTTTTAGTTCGTCTAAAAACAGAATAATTTTTTGGCTTTGCAAACAGATGATCTTTTTTTCGATTAATTTCAAATCCAGAAAGCAGAGCTTCTCTTGTACTTAGTTTTTTTGCGTTACCCTTTAAATAGCAATCAATGATTGCCTTACCCAACGAAAACGAAACAAAACTGATTTCATCTATTTCCGCATTCTTTAAAGCTTTAGCGAGATCTCGAAAAAGCACCATGTCCTTCGTATTGACATTCAAAGACCAAGGGACCAAACGGTAGGCTACAAAATCCCCCTGCATTGGGACTTTTCCAACATAACTTGCTTTGAAGCTTCCCCATTCATCAGTCCCTAAAAAGGTGCGCGCTATATCGGGGACAGCATTTACAATTTTACTTAATAGAACTCCTGCGGCGTAAGACGTTGCGGAGAGCAATATCAAATCATTTGCTTTGATGCCTTGAATGATTTTTTCTGGAGCAATAGATTCTATTTCACTGGTTAGTAAGGACTGGGATCTAAAATGTAGCGATTTGTCTGCCGCTAGGGTTTTTGTATAGTCCACACAACTCTTGCAATCAAGTTCAGTGATAGAAATTACGTCTCTATTTTTAAAATTATTCTTGATGTAGATGCTCATTACTACCGCTGAGTCAGCGTTGCTTGGAGTCATGCTGTAGAAATTTCTGGGGAGAGAGGCCACCTCGCTGGAAGTAGCGAGCGGTGACACGACCATTACATCATTGAATTTATCTTTTAGCATCAGGAATTTTCCCGATGACCGTGGGCCAATTACGATGTCAGGGCTCCATTTTTTTACTTCATCTGCTTTTCCCAGAACATCAAGATCGCCTTTGCCATACTCAAAATACTGTATCTTTAATTGTAGTCCATACTTTTTCCCATAAGCATTGGCTAGGTCAAGTCCAGTAAAATAATTTTTCTGGTATTTTTCAGATGCGAGTTTTTGAGACTGAAGTGCATCTAAGACCGCAACCTTAATTTCTGTACCATGCGCGGGACATTCAAAAATCATTAACGCCAAGACCAGGAAGCTTCTAATTAAGATCATACACGCTCCTGAATACCACCCAAATTACCTTAGCTCCCATTAATAACATCAAAATACCACAAATTCTTTCCACCCACTTCAAATTAGAGAGTACTTCAGTATTTTTAAATATTGCTACTGCCGTGGATAGCCCACCAAACCAAAGAATTGATGCGGTCACGTTACCCATGAAAAAACTAGCAAGGTTCCCACTTGAGTAGGTTGCTCTTAAGGCTCCATAAATTAGAGCACCGTCGATAATTGCTTGCGGATTTGCGTAGGTCACGAGGACGGCCTTCTTTAGATATCCTGTTCCTATTCTTTGATCTTCACCGACCTGGCTTACTTGGCTAGAAGTGATTAATTTATAACCCATCATGAACAGGACCAGAGACCCAAGGAGCGAAAGAATAATTCTAAGAATAAAGGAAGACGTGAGGATCTGACCAACTCCGAAAAAACAGATAAATGCCAAACTCAAATCAGCAAGAAAAACATAAGATGCTACCAACAGATTTTTGGGCGCTCCAAGCTTCATGGACGAATGAATGAGAAAAATATTTTGAGCGCCAATAGGCATGACATAAGCAAACCCTGCCATTACGCCTTCGATGAATGTATGCAAAAGTGTTCTCCATGTTGTGGTTTTAAGTTAAGCCAGAAGTTTGAGTAAAACTCGAGGTAGCTGGTATTGGTATATTTCAATGCTGCCTTTTTCTTACCGTGAATTGGTATCAGGTCATAGAATTTCACGTTTGGGTACTGATGGTGCTCAACATGGAGATTATTATAATTCGTGAACCACGTAGAAATAAAATTACCTGTTATAGAGCGGGTGTTTAAAGTCACTGATTTTGCTTTGGTGTCACAAAAAGCATGTTCGGGAAACTCAACAAGATGGTGGACGGGATTAAAGACCAAGAAAAGACTGCACAAGTAAAACAACGGAATCTGAATGTTTCCACCCATTGAACTTAATATCAGCGCCAGTATAATAGCAGCACTAAAGGTAATTTCAATTACTGAATCCATTTTTAACTTTTGCTGCTCACCGCTAAAAATGACCTTCATATTCGCTGCGTAGTAGTTAATGATTTTTCGTAACAAATCTCTTGGATTGAAGATGCTTTTTAGAAATGCAATCCGGCTTTGTGGAAGACTTGTATGGCGGAAAAACTCCATGTCTTCCGGGGTTCCAATCTTGCTGTGGTGCCAAAGATGCTGCTTGCGATAACCAGTGAATGAAATAAAAATAGGCGCAGAGAGTAAAACTCCGGCCATTTTGTTTAGCAATGGTTTTTTGAATGCAGTCATGTGAAGGCATTCAT
>CAIMWN010000276.1 GCA_903845155.1 Oligoflexia bacterium | reverse complement strand
CTCTGCCCTCATTTGAAACAATTTCTCTTTTTAAGGAAAGTACAGGTGGATTTTGTTTTTGGTCTAAAATCCAGCTGTAGGTGAGTGTCGCACCCACACGTAATTCTGGCTTTTCGATCTGGCCGCTTTGGTACGCGAGCGCGACCGCAACAATGTGGTGACAGGGCTCTATTTTGCTGCCACAATTACAATGAGAGTCGCCATCATCTGGCCAGAGGGTCACTTGAAAAGCGACCATGCGTTCTGTCGTTTGAATCTTAAATTTTAACTCACCTGATATTGAATTCTGCGCAAGCGCACCCAATTGCTCGATGCTTTTTGGACTTCTTGAAAGTTGAACCCCTCTCGACCAAATTCCAGGCAATGCTTCTTCTTTTAAAGCGCGAATGAAATCTTCCATGAACTCTATCTTATTCTGGTAGGGTCAAAATTCCTATGATACTTTTTCATTAGGGGGTATCCAACTTATGAAAAAAGCATTCATTCTCGACACCAACGTATTACTTTTTGACCCGCTTGCTATCTTCAAACTCGGCGCCAATGACATTATTATTCCTATTGTGGTGATCGAGGAAATCGATCGCTTCAAGAGAGAAATGAGTGAGAATGGCCGTCACGCTCGTCACTTTACCCGTCTCATTGATGATATGAGAAAAGACGGCGAACTGTCTAAAGGCGTGAAGCTTTCGAATGGTGCGGTCCTCTCGGTTGAACTTGGTGGTGGTGATGTCCCATTGCCATCTGAGCTTCAAATGGATAAAGCCGACAATAAAATTTTAGGTTTGGCGCTCATGCTCAAGAAAGAGCAGCCACGCAGGCCGTTGGTGTTTCTCACTAAGGACGCCAACTTAAGAATTAAGGCAGATGCACTCGGCATTCCTGCCGAAGATTATGAACCTTCTAACGTAGAGCCGGATCAGCTCTATCAAGGAAGCGCGACTATTAAAGTGGATCCACAACTCGTGGATGAATTTTATGCAAATAAACGTATTCCCTACTCAGAGAAGATATTTGAAAATGATAAAGAGGCTGTAAAATCCCTTTATCCAAATCAATATGTGATCTTAAAAGATTACGCAAATCCTACACACACTGCGATGGGCCGTTATTCAAAAGAATTAGAATCGATTGTTCCTCTCGTGAAACCTGCTGAGGGGCTTTGGGGTATTTTTCCTAAAAATGCTGAACAAGCATTTGCGGTTGATGCGCTTTTAAACGATGAAGTGAAATTAGTGAGCTTGCTCGGTAAAGCGGGAACAGGTAAAACCTTGTTTGCGATTGCGGCAGGGTTGGCGAAGACGGTGGATGAAGGCATTTACCATCGCTTACTGGTGTCTCGTCCCGTATTTCCACTCGGAAAAGATATCGGGTTTTTGCCCGGTACGATTGAGGAAAAACTCAATCCGTGGATGCAGCCGATCTATGACAATATTGATTTCTTATTTGGAAGTACGGCAAATCGTGCCCGCCGTGGTGCAGGGAAGGGTGCTCAGGAGCTCATGAATCAGGGTTTGTTACAGATTGAGCCTTTGACTTACATTCGCGGACGAACGATCCCACAACAATATTTAATTGTGGATGAGTCTCAGAACTTAACCCCTCACGAAATCAAAACGATCATCACCCGTGCGGGCGATGATACAAAAATTGTTTTGACCGGAGACTCATTTCAAATCGACAATCCATACGTGGATGCGGCTAACAATGGGCTTGTTTATCTGGTCGATCGTTTTAAAGATCAACCAATTGCAGCCCATGTCACCTTCACGAAGGGTGAGCGGTCTAAATTGAGCGAACTCGCAAGTAATCTGCTATAGGGTGGTTTGCGCCACCCGTTTTACTTACTGATTCTGGCTCGGTTTTTTCATGCTAAGATCGATTTCATGCTCAAGATGACGGCGGTATGAGCTGGCGAGTAAACGCAACTCATCTGTTTCAGCGCACCTTTCAAGTGCACTGAATAGGATACGGCCCCGAACCATCATGGTAAGACTGAGATTCCCTTTGGATGAACGCTCTTCTTGAAAGCGAACCATCTCTTCGAGGAGTTCAATCTTATTCATTCTGCCAATCCGTACCTGATAATACGGATCGTGTTGGGCGCTACCCCGCTTGTTTCTTTCTGCTACTAGATCGATGACATTCTCTTGGTGTTTCAACATACTGTTTCTATTATATACAAGGTCTATGCCAGGATTGTGTCAGCGATCAATTATTAAATAATCATTACATAACAAAAGCTTGCCCCTTGTTTTTGAGTACACTATACCTGTGTGAAAAGATCGGTCTCGGGAAAAAATTCAAAATGTGTCTGGTGCACGTACGATCAAAGTTTGACGCTTTCACTATGTTATCTTTAGGAAATTCAACTTTTGCCCGGTTTTGTCCGACACGCTCTATGAGGAAAATATGATGAACTCATTTCAAATAGTGGCTGTTTTTTTAATCGTGTCGAAATCTGTGCTCATGCCGATTTCGGCTTTCGCCAATTCGGATCAAGAAGCGAGCGAAATGATGATGTCGACGAGTGAGAATGAAAACATGGATGCAGTATCGCGATGGAGTAAGGAAAATACGAAATCGAAAAAATCGCAAAAGGTTTTGAGAGCGGTACCCTTGGCCCCCATCTCTGAAGCTAGTTTTGAAAATAATGGGTCTCATGGCAGATCTCCTGCATCGGTTGCTGAAGGGGGCACCTCGAATCGTGGGCCCGCGACGGTTGCAACCGTTGCGCCCACTGATCACGGCGTTCTTCCTAAAGCGTGGACGAGAACCTTGGCGAAAAGAAAAGTTTATCAAGAGGTGGCCATCATCGCGAATGATCTTGGCTTCTTTCCTTCTACCGTATTTGTCACCCAAGGGGTGCCTGTAAAAATCTATGTCACCGGTGCTTCAGCAAAATCACAGTGTTTTATGCTCGATGCTTTTGGCGTTCGCAGGCAAATTCATAGCCAAAAAATCGAAGAGATCACTTTTACTCCTGATCAAAGCGGAAGCTTTGCCTTTTCATGCCCTATGAATGGAGCAAAAGGGATCGTGATGGTGAAAGAGATTGATGTGGGTCGTTTGCCCGCCTCTGTTTCCGTAAGCAAAGCCGATAGTGAAGATCAAGACCAAGAAGAAGAGCATGGCGATAAGAGTAACAACGAATCGAATTTCGAAAAATAATGGCGGGGTCACCGATGAGTGATGTTAAAAAAGATAGCACTGTTTTTGAAGACTCGATCGGGACCTTTCTTAGTCCTGTGACCGCCTATTTGGCAGACGACAGTGTATCGGAGGTCATGATCAATGGACCCCAAGAAATTTTTATTGAACGGAAAGGCTTGATTGAAAAAACTCCCGCCTTTTTTCGAGATGAACAGGCCTTGCAAGCAGCAGTAAGAAATATTGCCCAGTTTGTGGGTAGAAGAATTGATGAAGATCATCCGACGCTCGACGCAAGACTTCCCGATGGAAGCCGGATTTGTGCAGTTTTGCCGCCTTGTTCTCGCAAGGGTACGACGATGTCGATTCGTAAGTTCCAAAAAGGCAATCCCACTTTTGTCGATCTGATTAATCGCGGTTCAGTAACTAAAGAAGCCGCACGATTCTTAGATGTATGCATCTTTCTTGCTAAGAACACCATTATCTCGGGTGGGACCGGTTCAGGTAAAACCACACTCTTAAACGTTTTAGGGTCACGCATTCCCAATAATCAGCGCGTCCTCGTGATTGAGGATTCATCTGAATTGAAAATTAATACCGATCACGTGGTGTTTTTTGAAACCAAGCATGGTGATGAGAATGGGAATGGCGCAGTTACCATTCGTGATTTGATTCGTTCGGCACTCAGGCTTCGCCCTGACCGAATTGTGGTGGGTGAGGTTCGCGGCCCCGAAGCCCTCGACCTCATTAGCGCCATGAATACCGGTCACGGAGGATCTATGGGAACCGCACATGCGAATACGCCCTATGATGCATTGGTGAGGCTTGAAACCTTGGCCATGATGGGGGAATCCAATGTTCCACCTGCGGCCATCCGAAGACAGATCGCTTCAGCAATTCACATTGTGGTTCAAATTAAACGGCTAGCCGATGGTACGCGTAAAATTACCAATATCAGTGAAGTGATTCCTGAAGTGGATGATTTCGGACGTTACGTCATTCATGACATTTACAAATTTATTCAACGAGGTAGAACACAGGATGGAAAAATTGTTGGAGAATTCATTCCTACAGGGTATATTCCTTCCTTCATGCACGAAATTGAAACCAATCGCCTTCCGTTCACGAGAGACAAATTCGCGGCACCTGACTGGTACGTGAAAATGAAGGAAGCCGATAAAAAAGCAGCTTAAATTATGAGTGTCATTAGCACCGGTGGTCAGCAGTACGATTTTGATTTAGTCGTCATTGGTTCAGGCCCAGGAGGTCAGCGTGCCGCCGTTCAAGCTGCGAAATCTGGCAAGAGTGTCGCACTTATTGAAAAATACGAAAAAATGGGTGGAGGTTGTGTTCACTGGGGAACCCTTCCGTCGAAATCACTCAGAGAGTCCGTTTATCGTTGGTCGCTTGGGTCTAAAGGTATATTGGGTCGCATGGATCAGGGCAGTTTTGTATGCGATCTCACCGACGTTGAACTTCCAGATATGAATCGCCTCTTGCGACGAAAAGAGCGGGTGATTGAAAACGAATCAAAAATTGTGGAACACCAGCTTGAGCGAAACCAGGTTCATACGTTCTTGGGTGAAGGTAAATTTAATGGAGATCATGAGCTTCAGGTTGTTCATCATGATGGCACGACTAGTACTCTTAAGACTAAAATCGCAATTATTGCATCGGGTGCTCGCCCCATATCACCGGGCTATTGCAAGGTCGACGGAACCAGGGTGATCGACAGTACGTCGGTAATCGGGCTGACCCATACTCCTAAGACGATGGTGGTTCTCGGCGCGGGAATTATTGGTTGCGAGTTTGCTAGTATTTTTCAGGCAGCAGGAACGAAAGTTATATTAGTAGATAAGCGAAAAGAAATTTTGAATACTGTAGATCGCGAAATTGTTTTCCATATGGTGGATCGTTTTGTCAGCCTCGGGATGGATCTAGTTCTGGAAGCGGAAGCCAAGCAGTTTGAAGTATTACCGAATGGCGTGAAAATTACCCTTTCTACCGGCAGAGTCCTCGAAGCTGAAGTTTGTTTAGTGGCCATGGGAAGACAAGGAAATACAGATCAACTTCAATTGGAAAAGGTGGGGCTGAAAGCCGATGCACGTGGACAACTGAAGGTGAATTCTACGTATGCTACTGAGGTACCATGGATTTATGCCGTCGGTGATGTCATCGGGTTTCCGGCGCTCGCGTCCACCAGTATGGAGCAGGGTAGAATTGCGGTTTGTGATGCATTTAAATTGAATGAACAATTGAGTGGATTTGAAGTTTACCCGTACGGAATTTATACGATCCCTGAAATCTCCACGATTGGCATGAGCGAAGAAGAACTCATGCAAAAAAATATTCCCTTTGTCGTCGGCCGGGCTCGTTACAAAGAAATTGCGCGCGGTCAAATTGTAGGTGATGAGTGGGGGATGTTGAAAATCCTGGTTCACAAAGAGACCATGAAAATTTTAGGTGTTCATATTATCGGAGATAATGCCGCCGATTTAATTCACATTGGCCAAGCAGTCATGCAGCTTGAGGGCGATTTAAGGTATTTCATTAGAAGCGTGTTTAATTATCCTACGTTAGCTGAGGCTTACAAGTCGGCCGCATTCAATGCGTATAACCAACTCATGGGCCGCCCAAGCCACGACTAAGTCGGGCGTTCAGACGGCCTAAATTGGGGTGCAAGTTAAGAAATTTTAATGAGTGGGAATTGAGTTGTCAGGGCCGAGAAGCTGCGATAATTTAAAAAAAATGCGCTGGATTGGGACTTTTTCCATTTTATTACTGATGGCGAATGTGGCTTCGAGTTACGAAATTGCATCAACTGTGCGTGAACCCATTCCTTCTCAAGTTCCTTATTCAGTTCAAATAGGTTCGCATACGTGGAGTGATCCTTTTCATTGGATGGATACCTACCCAGGTCGGGCAATTCCGAGCGCACTCACTACTTATGTGGACGAAGAGAATGCTTATACCGCTCAATGGTTTGAACAATTCATCCATTCCAAAACCGACATTTCAAATATCTTACTAAAAGAATTTAAGCATAAAGATTATACCCTCCTTTCAGCAGCAATTCCGCGCGAACTCGATGGATATCAATATCAGTTAGGGCCTGCGCCAGGTTCAGAAAATGCAATTGTGCGCTATCTTCCGGGTGGAGTTAAAAAAGAAGTTTTCTTCAATCCGGCAGAGTTTTCCACTCGTTTAGGTGCAGATCTTCCACAAGGCCTGGGGGCCTTTACTATTACTGAGTTCCGGATCAGCCCTGATCATGAAAAGGCAGTGATCTTCATGCAAGCACATCTGAAAAGTCGAGTGTTTATTTATCATTCCGCATCTCGTCGACTAGTGGAAATTACGAAAGAAGCGCCCACAGAGGAATTCAATGTGGAGTGGACTCCCGATAGTAAGGCTTTTCTTCACACGATTAACCATTCGCAGGCGAGCACCTCTCGCGTGCTCATTCGTGAAGCTTTGAATCCAAACACACGCGTGTTTGTTGTTTTTACCCAAACGAATGAACGGTCGACTGTTGAGTTGATGAAGAGTCAAGATGACTTGTATTTCTTGATTGGCGTTTCATCCTACGCGCATCATGAAGTATACGCACTCGGTGCATCGGGGTTGCTGGCAAACCCAATTTCTCCGCCCTCGCTCAAATTGCTCGTGCCAGAAGCTACACTTCGTTTTTCGTTTGCAGATCACGACCATGGTCGTTTTATCATTCGGACTAACGGAAATGAAGATTTTTACAGCTTGTATGAAATTCAAGACGTCGACGATTCACAAAAAGTTTTGCCGCTGCTTCACGGCCAACGTGATTCTGATATCGACTCTGTGAATTTATTCGAAAATTTTGTATTACTCGTCAGAAGGACCCTGGAAGGGAATGAGAAAATTGAAATCACCGATCTCGATTTTCATTTACTTAAAACGCTCACCTTTAACGAAGCGTCGTATGGGCTATCGATACTGCCGCATCATACTTCCAATACTTCTGAGTACCTTAATACTCGTGCCCGAATCATAAAAAGGAGTGTCCTCGTCCCTGAAGTCCTTTACAGTTTTGATCGCACCCATGGGCTCAAAAAAGCGAACGAAGTGAAGCTGCCACACCTCAATATTGATGCTTATACTGCAAAACAGTACGCTTATCCCTCCCGGGATGGAACTCAAGTGCCGCTCACCTTGGTTTACAAAAAGGGCTTAGACTTTTCAAAGCCGCATCCCGTGCATTATGTTGCTTACGGTTGTTACGGCTCAGATTATGATTTGAATTATGGACATGGGTTTACGTTCAACACCGCCACTAGTTTGATGGACCGTGGAATGATCATCGCCATTGCACATGTTCGCGGTGGGGGAGATTTGGGGCTTCATTGGTACCTAGGCGGCCGTTATCAGAGCCGGCTTCATGTGCTTGAGGATTTCATTGCAGGTGCGGAATATTTAGTGCGGTTTGGTGTGACGAAGAAAAAATGGATCGCAATCAGTAGCTATAGTGCAGGCGGGTTTATTATCGGTAATATGATTTCCATGTTTCCAGACTATTGGGGTTCCGCAGTGATTCATATGGGCTTCACGGATTATATTGGCTCCATGCTTAATCCTCAGATCCCTTTCACTAAACTGGAATGGGACCTCCACGGAAACCCCAGAGACGTAAATGATTTTAATTGGATGCTACCACTTTCACCGCAAGATAATATTCGGGCGCTCGATTATCCACCACTTTATGTGCGTGCAGCGCTGGATGATGAGAATGTAATGTTCAGCGAAGGCGTGAAGTTTGTGGCAAAGCTCAGAGTCATTCGGAAGAGTAGCAATCCTTTGTTACTGACCGTACTGGGAGCCGATCAAGGTGATCATGACGGGACCTATGAGGGCGCGAATGAAGATGCAGCCCAGTATTTTGGGTTTATGCTCACTACCCTAGGGCTCGTGAAATAGTTTTCTCTTATTTGATAGACGGATTAAATGAGCTCGCAATGTAAAATTCTTTGATCAGGGCGGCCCCATTTCCACATTCTCCGCGAACTTCAACTTTTCGATTCTTCGTACCGGGAGAAAAAACGACTGTCTTTTTTAAATCGTTCTCGCCTTGGAGAGTGATGGCGAAGTCAGAGGCGAGTTCGCCTAAATAAGGGCCCTCACAATCCGCAAATAATCCGCCACGAGCAAGGTGAATGGAACTTCCATCAAGCTCTCCCCAAATGTCATCTTCTTTGGGCAGAGGGTATTCCGTAATTTTACCGGATAAGTCTTTCACACTAATGGTGAGGGGAGGCGTAACGACGTTTCCGCTAAAGTGCGAAGCTTGAGAGGGAGAGGAAAGCAGAAATAGAATTAACAAAAAAGTTTTATTCATCGAGCCTCCTAAATCAGGGCAGAGTCTACCGTGATTGAGAAATAGAAGCAAGAAATTCACATTTTTTTGACTTTTTTAAAATAGATTAAATTAACTTTGTTTAACTATGCGTGACCACTTTTTTGACGCATTTACACCCTCTATCTTCCTTGTTATTGTTAAACACTAACCATTAAATGAGGGGAAATGATGAATAAATTGAGTTCGGTATTTTTAGTTTTGTGTGCATTGGGAATAAGAAGCGTCCATGCTGGCACATTTGTTTGCCCAGTGGTGACCCAAGGGACTCCCATGGGTTGCGAACTGGTGAGCAGTCAAAATGGACAGAAGGGCGGAAGCTCGATGGGTTTTAGTGCGGGCGATTTACATTGCCCATCTATTGCACCGCCGATGGGTATCAGTTGTTTCCGAGTACTGTTGTGTCATGTTCCAGGAAAAGATCAATGTCATTTAGAAGGCTGGTCAGACAAGAGTGCTCAAGTGACCACTCCTTTGCAATCTGCGATCTGTAGCCCTGGATATACGCAGGTCCCAGACGGATCAGGTAAACAAGTTGATCAGTGCGTTCTTGGCGGTTCGGTTGCAGGGAATGGCAACGCGAGTGGTGCAGGTATTCCGCTTGCTACCCCTAAGCCGATGACTGCTGCTCCGACCAGTACTCCAGTGCCAGCACAACCCGCTTCTGGCTATGGAACTGGCAGTGCTTATTTCCCATTAGCGTCACCATCTAGTACTTCTTCAGCGGCCCAAGTGCTTTGTCCTGCAAAATCGGTACCCGGAGCGACACTTCGTGGTGATATGAATTGTGATGGCAAATTAAGCGCAATTGACGTTGCCTTATTACAAACTTATATCAATGGAAAAGCGGCCATTCGGGCATGCTCTAATTTGTTGATTACTGGCGATGTGGATGGAAATGGAACAGTGGATGAAAATGATGTTCAAGCGCTTAAAAATGCTATTTTAGGCAAGTGCAATTAGTAATACTTTGAATCTGGTTTGATTGATCAAATTAAAGGTAAAAATTTTGGTGGCTGAGCTTGTCTCGGTCACCATTTTTTTATGCTCACTCATCCCCCAAATCCAATACCCACCCCAAGCACAATGCTCGAAAGCGGAACAGAAGCGAGCGATCCAAAACGCCACGCAAGGTAGGGAGCATAAGAAAACCGGGAGTTCATGGCGCGCTGAAGGCCAGCTTCTACGCCAAAAATATACCCGGGATAATTTGAATTTGCAGTTTCATCTTTTAGTGCGCCATATCCTACCGACACACGTGCATATTGAATCCAATCCCGTTCTGCGTAAGGAAAAATCCGGCCTCGTACTGAAAACCCGAGTTCAGCGGTAGCGAGCGACCAAGGCGAAGTTGCAGAATGGTTCTGATCTAAAAAAGAATTCGAGCCATCGGTGTAACTGGGTTCAGGAGAAAAATTTCTGAGACCTCCTCGTAAATATTGAGTCCCCAAATCAACTTGGGTCATGCCCAATGAATATTGAAAGCGGTAACCCGCACCCTTTGCAAAACCGCTGGTGGGATTGAGGTCAATATGTACAAAGTGACTGATCCGCCCTGGTCGGGCGAGGATGGTATAGCTTGTATTTTCTTTGTAAAATGGCGCTAGGGTAATTCCACTCGGTGGAGTGCTTACTGCAAGCGCGACAGGCGCGGTGATGGTGATGGTGATGAGTGCCGCGACGAATCCTAAGTTGATTAAATAATTTTTCATGTGCCATCCTCAGGATCTATACCGATGAGTTGGAAAAGCGAATTCTTTACGGAAATATAGGAGAAGGTGATTTGTAGAAAAGAAAGTTCGCTCGCGCGTGCGGACGAAAGCGCGTCTCGGAGTTCAAGTCGGTTCGCAGGTTTACTGGAGAGTTGGCTCACCACGCGATCAAGCAATTGTGCTGAACTTTCAAATGATTGCTGAATCGTTTTTAATTGATCTTGAACTTGTTTAATCTGCACGAAAAATGAGCGCACTTGGCTTTCACCATTCAAGTTTGCCGATTGAAGTTGAAGGTCGGCAAGTTCTGCCTGAATATATGCGGTCCTTACCGTATCTTTGCCGAATAAGCCGCCTGGCCCAAAAATGGGCAAGGTGAGATTGATTGCAGCCTGAAGTTCAATTTGTCCGCCCGGTACGGAACTGGTGCTTTGTTCGTTAGTGTAACCGCCACTGTAAGTGCTTCCGTAACTAATATTGAGTCCCGTGAAACTCACGGTGGGTAAAGGTAAACGGTTCTTTTCGGCCAATTCCACGCTATTTTGCGCGAGTTGAAGTGCTAGTTTTGATGAGCGAATGGTAGGCGATGTGAGTCGGTATTGAGAAAGTGCTTGATTCACGTTTAAAGAAATCGGTTTCGTTTCTAGCGGCGTTGTAAGGTCGAGGAGTGAGGTGACCGGTAAATTGAGCAGCACGTTCAAATTATAAAGGCCGGTTTGATATTGGGTGTTTGCAGCTTCCATCTGTACTAAAGCATCGTTCATGTCAACGGTGGCAGAATCGACTTCATTTTGGGTTGCGAGTTTAAGCGGAACCCTTGATTTTACTAATTGCAAAACGGTCTGAGCAATTTGGTAAGAACGATTAGCGGCTTCGAGCGATTCTTGATTGAACTTGGATTGAAAGTAGGCGTTGATGATTTGAATTTTATTGTTTCGTTTCGCTTCTTGATAAAGTTGTTGAGAACGTTCAAAGGTAAGTTTTGACCCGTCAAAAGCGATGCGATCACGCCAAAAGTTAAAGAGGGTGTATTGTGCGACCGAAAGTTTTAGGGCTGAACTTGGATAGCCGTGATTTTGATTTTGATGCCAGTTGTCTGCGGCCGGAGTGCCCGGAATGGCCCCTAAGGTGTAGGCGGAGGCGCTGGTTGAAGTGAGGGTCACGGCAGGCAGAAAAAATGTTCTCCATGCATTATCGTAATTAATTTGTGCGAGCTCAAAACCACGAGCGGCTTGAGCGACATCTAAGTTTTGAGCTTGCGCGAGCGCAATTGCCTCTTTAAGGCTGATCTTTCTTGCCACTTCAGCGACGGGGGCTGGGAGCGCCCACGATGTGGATCCTATGAACAGAAGTGTAAACAGCGAGATTCTAAAAAACGAAAATCGATTTCGCATTTATTTTTGTAGAGTGTCCATCATTTTATTGAATGAGTCGGCAACGTCACGAAACTCATCTTTTGGACGCAGACGAATGCGTTGATTTTTATTACCCTTACGAATTTCTTCGAACACCCGCTTCATATGAAAGAGCGGGCCTGCAGTACGGTGAGAAAAGATGAGGCCGAAAAAAGCCACCAGAATAATAAATGCGATGGAGATGCCTCCCAAAATGTAAATAAAATGATGAAGCTCTGAGTAGAGTTGGGCCTTTGCCTCGTCGGTCATGGGGCTTAAGTCAACTAAGGTGAGATAATTTTCACTAATATAGTGGTAGATCACAATTGCATTTACCGTGATGAGCGTAAGGCCCGTGCCGGTAACCCACAAGGTATAACGGAGTTGAAATTTCGGATTGATGATCAGATTCTTTAACTGCCGCTGATAGTTTTTACTAGACATGATTGGCATCCTTTAGCTTTCAGTTGATCTCCGATGACTTGGTTTTCATTTTGGAGAGTTTCGATTCTAAGTTTTGACATGATTGCACTAGAGCGCAATTTGACTAAGAGAGAAGGCGAAGCCGCAGCATTGGCTTTGAGCAGATCTTCGTTCTTCGCGAGAATGATTCGAATGCGTGCAAGCTCTACTTGTTTCTCTGATGCCCGTTTTCCTAGGTCAGGACACTCAGGGCCGCACTGAGTGAGGGCGTGTGAGTAAAGAGGCAGGTTTAAAACCAATAATACGCTGATGAAGCAGTGCTTTAGACTCATGGTGGATTAGAGAAAGTGTAGCGCAGAAAGGGGCCGCACGTCAGGAAATATTCAAGAGTCAAGGAAGTGGCGCTCATTTTCAACGGTTAATTTTAACGCTGTTGTAAAAAAAATAAGAGGGGTACCATTATTTGGAATCTCGGTTGATTGTGTAATTGCACAATTTTATGCTGAGGTGTAAATTTTGATATTTAGACTAGGGGGGATAGATGAAGAAGAAGCATTTGTTTTTGATGATAGTGCTGGTGACGATGGTGAGTGGGGTTTCGTTTGCAGTTCGTCCAGCATCAACACCAATGCCTATTATTGTTGCGGCTCCTACTTCCACTCCGCGATCGGGTAGTGGAACAGCATCTAGCTATTCAACTCCAGTACCAACACCAGTGGCGACGCCAACCCCAAGCCCAACACCTGCGCTAAGTACTTTTAGTTGTCCTGTGTTGCAAGTAGCTTACTCGCTCCCACCGGGTACGATGAGTGCTAATCCGCCGGGTGCCAATAATGGTTGGACAATCGCTGATGGTTATAGCGGAAATGGACAAAATATGTCAGCCACTTCGGCGTGGTGCTCGTCTGCTTCACAGGCAATTTGCGCGTATCCTATCGGTAAAATGCCCATCGACGTTTATGTTCCTTGTAAAAGCTGTACAGTAAACGGCATGAATTTCACTTGTTCAAAATAACGATCTGGCGTTTTAAAAGAACTAAAGACCTATTTTTTAATAAGTTTTGAAATCGAATATTTTTTTATATTTTGATCCATCATCCGGGTGCAAAGGTTTTTATAAACAGTGGCGGTGCGGTAACTATTACTTGCAATAAAGGTGGCGGATACATTCAGGGAGATAATGAAAACTATTCAGTACTTGCCGGTGCTGCAAATCGACTTTGTGGTGCTGGTAACTGGTAAGTATACTGTAAAATCAGTAAAGCCCACAGGTAAGCATGTTGGGGGTAGAGCGTTTTTAATTAGGTCCGCTGAAAATAATAACGAATTATTGGTTTTATAGCAAAAAAATACAGGACCTGTTATGATTGCAAAGTTTACAAAAACAACAGGATATGTTATTATTGTAATGATGGCGCACGAGAGAAAAAGGTATCTGTACAATCTATTTCAAAACAGTATGAAGCTTTCACCGTTGGTGGGAGTGGTTGGTCATCGCCAAGTGGGCAAAACCACGTTTATTGAATCTAACTGTGGCGCATACTATGTGGTTGATACAAAATCAGAATCGCAAGAGGCAAGAGCAGATCCTTATGCCTATCTGAAAAAACGTGCTGGAAAAGCTACAGCACTGGATGAGTGCCAAATAGTGCCAGAACTTTTTCCAGAACTGAAAGAATGGGTGCGCACCCATAAAACACCCGGCCAGTTTATTTTAAGTGGATCCGTTAGATTTACCAGTAGGGAAGTGATTAAGGAATCGCTTACTGGGAGAATTATAAATCTTGAACTACTACCCATGACTATTTCAGAGCAAGAGGAAATTCCCTTAAGTGATATTTTGATCAAATTTCTGAAGGCAAATAACCTTACTCGATTTACTGCAGATCATCCTGCAAATGCAGTTCGAATCAATGTAATCCATAAGCGGATCAATCAATATTTTGAACAGGGCGGGCTACCCGGGGTGTGTTTTCTTCGAGACCAAAAGCAACGAAATCTTAAATTCAATGAACAACTCAAAACAATATTGGAACGTGATCTTCATTTGGTTCGAAAAATAAATGTATCTTATACCGATATTTATAAATTAATAATTGCATTAGCAGATATTCAAGGAATACCCATTGACTACACCCAATTAAGAAAACAGACGGGTATCTCTACCCCAACTATAAAAAAACTAATTGATGTTTTTGAAGCAGTCTTTCTTATCCGTCGTGTATCAATTGAGGGTTCATCGCAAGGCTTTGTATTGTATTTTGAAGATCAGGGTGAGCATCGACACCTTTGTTCAAAAAAACCGAATAGATTAAATCAGTTGGAGCATCTCTGTTTTACCCACTTGCGAGCACAATTTGCATATGCAATCGGAGAGCAAGTGAAGGCTTTTCAATATCGTACCAGGGGTGGTGCCTACATTCCCCTGGCATTTAGGCATCAACAAGGAATCGTTGGAATTCTACCGATAGAGAAAATTGATTCTATCTCCCACCATTCCGGTTCAATCAAAAGCTTTCTCGCCACTTATGAAAACTCAAAAATGATAGTCCTCCATCCTGGCTCTAAAAATGAATACGAAGCAGTCAATGGCAGAGTGTTGTTGGCACCCATGGGCGCAGTGCTGTAGTCCCATTCCCTCTCCGAAAATTACTGAAAATTCCAGGGAATAAAATAAAAAATTTAATGATGTAAATGTATCAAATACTTAATTAACTTTCATGTCTGTAATTTGATATCCCCAGATACTCACTTCGGTCGCCCGCGTATGGGAGTGACGGTCATTGAAAATCCTATTCTTACCTGTTCGTTCACAGCGCTGTAAACAAAAAGACACGTCGTCATTTTTGACACACTTGTAAAAAATTGGGGGGGGGTAATATATACATAATCTCAGTTGATGTTGCAAGTTTTGCTACTTTAATGTTGAGGGAAAACTTTTGTTTTTAATGCCGAGGGGGTTTGATGATGAAAAATAATTTAATTGTTATGATGATGCTTGGGGTGATGATTAGTGGTGTTTCGTTTGCCGCACCGAAATCGTCGCCAACGCCCATTCCTATTATTACTGCTCCTGTGAGCGTCAAACCAACAAAGGGAAATCCGAGTGCAGTGCCGGGGCATAGCGCGAAGCTGCATCACCGCACTGTGCAAATTAGAAGTGATGGAACTATCTACCCTACTAGCGGCTGGTTGGACGGGGGTGACTGTCCTTCCCTTAGATCTGGCGAGTCTTGTATTATTACTGAGGATGGCAAATAAGTGCCTTCTTTGACCGATGAGTTAACTTAGGAATGCTATCCAAGCAGAAACTAGAAGTATGATCTTAATAAAAAATGTGAGTGGCTAGGGCTTGTTCCTGGCCGCTCACTCATATAGTTCATCTTTTTCAATGTATGTGTGTAACTCAAATATTCGAAAAAATAGAACTTTGATTTGATATAGTCATGGAAAAAACGTGTTCGTTTTAACTATTTAAAATGGATTGCCTATTGTGTTCCCCTCGAACACTATCTGGGATTGCTCAGAAACATTATGCTCAAAGGCGGTGGAATGCATTATGTGTTGATTCATGTTTCCGCTTTGATTTTTATGGCGATCATTTGCATGTGGGTGAGCTTTAAGCGATTCTGAACCGCATTGCAGTATACCGGCTATTTAAACTTATAAAGTGTTGTTCTCTTATCGCCGCTTTCAGTAAGAATTTTATTATCTACTCCAAACTTTAAATCTCGACTTGCAGTCGCGGTAGATATTTTGCCGATAACCTTTTAATATAATCTAATGAGCGGAGCCCAGCCGCAGCGGCTAAATCATTTATAAGGCAATCACGGCGAGAGCCGGCGGCGAATTTTTAGGAATTTAGGAGTCGGAGCTCATGGGGGAAGGCCTTAAAAAATACTATTCTCTAAGCTGCTTTTTTCTTACCTTCTTTAGCGGGTTTCCTTTTTTCGTCGAGCTTGAATGATGCTTTTTCATTTTCTTTACAGTCGCTTCAACCTTATATCGATCAAACTCAAGAGTTTGATGATCATTCTCTTCTATATCATCAAATTGAACGCTCAGTAAATCATGTGATGGTACACGAAAGGGGGGAGGGCGTACTTCTTTCACAGGTCAGAATTCAAACCATGAATGAAATCATGGCGAATGTTTGCTTTAAGCGTGTCCAGTTTTAATCTTGGTTTTAGTAAAGAGCATCTGCCACCCATATACCCATCCTAGCCATCGCGAATGTTCATGTTTTAATTCCTGGAAGGAGTCAGTCGCGCAGTGAACATAAATCGTGTGGTTCGGATTGGCTTTTTTGGCGGCCTTTATGGTCATGAGTTCAGATCTACCTGGATTTGGTTTGTCACAAAAAAGATGAAACTCGTTGAGTCCGATCTCAAAATCAATAAAAGAATGTCTACTGGTCAGGTAGTATTTTACTGGTTTGGCCTTTTGACTCATAAATTGAGATTGATTGAAGTAGTGAACTAAGAAGCCAGTTTGCCAACGTCGCTTCAGGGAGGCCCCGAAATGCATTGCGAGCCCGGTATCGAATGGCAGGTAAATCGCTTTACCGATACCGGTACCAGCTGCTTCAATTTTTCTTAAAATAAAAAGCTCAGTGAGAGCCTCGATGTGTGTTTTCACCCTTCTTGCGTCTACACCAATGGTTTTCGCGATTTCGGCAATTTGGGGCAGTGGCAACTTTGCGCTTTGTGCAAGTACTTCCTCAGCTAAATCTCCAGATAATTTACCTTTTGAAAAAATTTGTAGGTCGCGGTGACAGGTGGTTTCGATCCATTGCTCCCAGTAGTCTTGCGAGGTTTCTTCGTTGCGCGTGAAGCACACCCCGGGCATGCCTCCCTTTTTAAGATAAAAATCCATTTCTTTCAGAGTATAATCTTTTTTTGAAAGCGTTTCGGGTATGGTCATCGTGTCCATCCGAATTAAAGCACTTCGTCCGGTAAGAGATTCCTGTATGCCAATATTCCTGGAGAAGTTAACGCTTCCAGATAGAATAAATGCTCCGGGTATTCTTTTTTCATCCACTTTGCTTTTAATCTCATCAAAGAGCTCTGGCGCTTTATGTGCTTCGTCGATTACCAATGTTGATTTTTCAAAACGATTCAAGAAGAGTTCAGGGTTATCATTCGCCAGTTTTCGATCGGCTTTTTTATCCAAGGTAACCCAATCAAAGCTGTGAGTGCTTTTAAAAAGAAGATCGCGAAGAAATGTGCTTTTACCGCATTGTCTGGGTCCCAATAATGAAATTACAGGCCAAAAGCGGAGCAATTTTTGAACGGGGTGGAGAATAAGTCGATTTCTGAGGTGTGGCATATATGTTTGATTATAGCATTGATACTGCGTGAATCAAACGTATATAAAAACTGTAATGTCTGTAGTCGCGCTCCTTAAATCTATAGAGTAAGCATCGGGGCAGTCATTTTTTCACCGTTCATCAAAACCTAATCTTACCCCGGCGGCCAGTGCAGTGGTCGTCCTGCTAAAAAGTGCAGATGTAGATGAAACACGGTCTGCCCAGCACCCGCATTGCAGTTCATTACTACCCGATAGCCTTCTTCAGCGACTCCGAATTTGAGCGCGATTTCCTTTGCTGCCAGAAAAAGTTCCCCAATGTGATGAGCATTCTCCGGAGTCAAATCATTGATCGTCGGGATTTCCACTTTGGGAACAATGAGCACATGGTGCGGCGCTTGAGGGTTAATATCCTCAAAAGCGAGTACTTGCTCGGTCTCGTAAACGATCTTTGCGGGAATTTCTCTCTGGATGATCTTCGTAAAAAGGGTTGCCATATAGCCTCCATTTTCGCTAAGGTGGAGCTATTATGTCAAAGAAACTTTTTATTGGAAATTTACCATTCGATGTGAATGACGCAGATCTGAATACTATTTTAGAGGTAGTAGGCAAGGTTGTGGAAGCAAAAGTCATTATTAACAAGAAAACTGGCCGTTCGAAGGGCTATGGTTTCGCCGAAATGGAAACCGAAGAATTAGCACAAGCGGCTGTTCAAAAATTTGAAGGCGCAACTTTAAACGAACGGCCCCTCACTGTTCAGTTGGCGACCCCAAAACAAGTGGCCGATGGCGCTAAAGATGCAGCGGGCACCAGTGATGCTGCTGCAGAATCCACTGCTGCGGTATCTGCTGCAACACCTGAGGTATCCGCTGAAAGCAATGGCAGTGAGTCTGCCTCTACGCCCGCATGATGAATTGGTCTGATTTCGGATTTTCGCGTGTGAGTGCTCTCTTGCCTAAAATTAAATTAGGTCAACCGCTCGCGAACGCCGATATTCTGATCGATCTTTTTGTTCGTCATTCAAGTTTAGGTTCAAAAGTAATAGTAACGCCCGAGCTCGCGCTTACTGGGTACACCTGCGAAGATTTATTTTATTCTGAAACCTTACTTCAAGAGTCGGAGCTCGCGCTCCAAAAAATTCTGACTGCTTCTAAAGCAAGTATGAGTCTTTGGGTGGTGGGCGCTCCTTTACGTTTGATGGACGGCCGAGTGCTCAATGGGGCTTGGGTTTTCCATGAAGGAAAAGTACTGGGCGTCGTTCCCAAAACTTTTCTCCCCAATATGGGCGAGTTCTACGAACGCCGTTGGTTTGTAAGTGGCCGAAAAGTACATGAGAAAATTGATCACGCGACCTTAGGTAGTTTCTGGGTGTCGCCTCATCAAATTTTTGCGTCGGGTGCAGTGAGAGTCGGTATAGAAATTTGTCAAGATCTGTGGGGCCCCATCAATCCCTCCACCCACCTTGCACTTAAGGGCGCCAATTTAATTTTAAATTTATCAGCAAGTAATGAACTCGTGGGAAAGGCAGCTTATCGCCGTAAGCTCGTCCAGGTTCAGTCGGATAAACTTCACTGCGCCTATGTTTACGTGAGTGCCGGCAATTATGAATCGAGCAAAGATACTGTGTTTTCTGCACATACCATTGTTGCCGAGCTTGGTGAGAAATTGGCTGAAATTGACCCGTTTTTCATCGGTGATGATCATCTCACCCTCGATCTTGATTTTGAGCGTATTTTAAATTCGCGAAGCAAGGATGTATGTTTCTTAGAAGCCGTGGATGAACTAGAAGCTTCGAAAGTCATCACTCATTCTTTCTCTTTTACAAAACCGGCACTCGGAGAGCTGATTCGTAAGGTGGAAGCCTATCCATTTTTGGCTGAAATTCCAGACTTCGAAGACGTGATACAAATTCAAGCCAATGGTTTATTGCGTAGGGTACAAAGTGCCAATGTGAAAAGCTTAATCATTGGTATTTCAGGTGGTTTAGATTCTACCCTTGCGCTTTACATCGCACTTCGCGCTCGAGCACTCAGTGGTAAAGCTCCTTTTAAGGTAATTGGGGTGACCATGCCTGGGCCTGGCACTTCAGAGAGAACGTTGCAGTTATCAAGAACCCTGCTTCAAGAAGCAGATGTGGACCAAATGATTGAAGTCTCTATTAATGATGCCGTCATTCAGCATTTGAAAGATCTTGGCAAGCACCAGGGCGATCGCAGTGTTGTCTATGAAAATACTCAAGCCCGTGAGCGCACTCAACTTTTGTTTGATTTCGCAAATGAGCATCATGGAATGGTGGTCGGAACGGGCGATCTGTCTGAGCTTGCGCTCGGATGGTGCACGTTTAACGCCGATCATATGGCCCATTATGCGGTGAATTCGGGAATTCCTAAAACCGTAGTGAAGGGGCTCGTTTCTTATTGGGCTGAGATTGCTGCTTCTCGTATTTTGCGTTCAACCCTCGAGCATGTGCTTGCGCTTCCAATTTCACCAGAGCTTCTGCCACCGGGTGAAGGTGGGGAGATCGCTCAAGAAACAGAATCCCTGATCGGGAGCTATGATCTTCATGATTTCTTCTTGTATCAATTTTTGAATTATGGTTTTTCAAAAGAAAAAATTCATGCGCTGGCGAGGGTGGCATTTCAAGGTGATCAAGATCTCCTTTCTCAGTTGGATAAAGCGATCGATATATTCTTTAAAAGATTTTTCTCTCAACAATTCAAACGGACGACTCTTCCACCGGGCCCGAAAGTTCATCAGGTAAGTTTATCACCTCGATCTGATTTTCGTTTACCTGATGAGTTGAGTTCTCGATAACCCCATAATGAGGCAATGATGCTCCAGGTTCCAAAGTTCAAGGTAAAAGCAAATCACATTAAGAAAATTGCAGTTCTCTCTAGCGGAGGCGACGCTCCAGGCATGAATGCGGCGATTCGTGCAGTGGTAAGAACGACCATTGCTCGCGGCTGTGAAGCAACCGGAATTGAGCGCGGCTACGCAGGACTTCTTGAAGATTTAGTGCATCCCATGACTCCGTCTTCAGTTGCAAATATTATTCAAAGAGGTGGTACTATTCTCCGGACTTCACGTTGCCCAGAGTTCATGTTGAAGTCGGGTCGCAAGAAGGCGCTTGAAATTCTCAAAAAGCATGGGGTAGATGCACTGGTCGTGGTGGGGGGAGATGGTTCATTTCGAGGTGCGCATTTACTTCATAAAGAATCTGGTCTACCCGTGATGGGCGTTCCTGGTACCATCGATAACGATATCCACGGAAGCGACGACACGATTGGTTTTGATACTGCCCTGAATACGGGGATTGAATTGATTGATAAAATTAGAGACACGGCTTCTTCGCACGATCGTATTTTTTTAGTGGAAGTGATGGGACGACATTCAGGAATGATTGCACTCCACACCGGTATTGGTGGAGGAGCAGAAAGTATTATTGTTCCAGAAGTGAAAACCTCCGTGGATGCCATTTGTGCAAGCATCGATCGCGGTGTTCGCCGCGGAAAAACAAGTAGCATTATTGTAGTCGCCGAAGGCTGCCAGTTTGGCGGGGCAACTCCTCTTGCAAAGGAAATTGAAAAACGTGGTTATTCCACTAAAATTGCAATCTTGGGCCACACGCAAAGAGGTGGAGCACCCAGCGCGCACGATCGCTTACTTGCATCCACACTCGGTGCTGTTGCTGTCCATGCGCTTCTCGCCGGAGTAAAAGAAGGAATGGTGGGCGTGCAGGGGCAAGAAGTAAAAGTAGTGTCTTTCAATAGAGTCACGGGCAAAAAAGCGACGCTACCGAAAGACCTTCTCGCCATTGCAAAAAACTTAGCAGTTTAGAGAATTTACTGAATTTCTCAATGCCGAAGTTCTTTTTCTTTTTCATGCTGCTGAGCCGATAATGCAGAAAGATCCTGAATCCCTTGTACCAAGCATTGCACGAGTTTTTTTGAAGTCACAATGCCGGCCAGGGTTCCATCTGCATCCACGACGGGTAGCCGATTCACACCATTTTCCTTCATTTTTGCAATAAGACTAAATACATCGTCAGTTTGTGTGGCGGTTGCTAATTCGGTTGCCATAATGTCTCTTACGCTTAAAGTTTTAGCATCAACGTCCTGGGCCAAAGTCTCAATCACCAAATCACGATCGGTAAGAATACCTACGGGGCTTTTCTTCCCATTCTTTAGTTCGACGACAATGATATTCCCTACATGGTTTTTGCGCATGAGTTTTGCCGCATCAAAAAGGCTTGCCTTTGAATCAACCGTGGCGACTTGTTCCTTCGGAGTGGCGAATTGTTTAAAAAAATCTTGAGTAAACTGAGATACCTGTTTTGTGAGTTCCATAATGCCCCTTTCATGAGTGCTTCAACAGTAAGGATGCATATCGTATGCCATTGACTCAACAACTGTGAGATCCAAATCGCAATTCCTAAAAGACTTCTGCATTTGATGCCTTCCAAATGTCTGGATCGCTGCGAGCTAATAAAGAATGAATGGAATGGGAGGCAATTTTAAATTCTCGGTCAATCTCTTTTTTGCACGCATGCTTGTGGTCTAGTGGTGCTGTGATGATCTGATCGCGGGGGAGTTGGAAAGTTAAATGGAATTGAAGTTTTATCAAGCAGTTTAGTTTAATAGAAAAGCAGGAATTGATTTTTCAACACACACAGTGTATAAAGACAGTAAATGAATCTCTCACTTCGTATTATTGTTTTGAGTTCAGTTCTCGCGATTCCCATGAGTCAAGCCTTGGCGAGTGGGGGGCCGCCTCTTAAATCCCTAAAAGTTGATCCTTGTTTAAACATCATTAAAGGTGCGCCTGCAGTTGCGATTGCGGTACCAGATACTGCTGAAGTACCAGACCCTTCTCGCGAATCAGAAGGGCATGATCCTTCCATCGGAGCCACGAAGCTTCATTTTGATCACGTGGAATCACAGTTGCATCTTTTGCTTTTTGGCGGCGTGAGTGGTGGTTTGTTTAGTCCTAAAATTGTAGGTGGCAAAGTGAGCGCGGCATTCAGTCATATTGATGAAAATATTTCTGGCTCGTATCATCGCATTCTTTCTGAGTATGCGGATGATGAAACCGCAAATGATCAACTCATTCAATCGGCTGAGGCAAAGAGTTTGCTTGGAATTCATCATGATCGCTTTGCACCCCAAGTTGAAAATGGTTCCACCATTGTCAACACTGACGAAGAATACAAAGGAATTTGTAAGCGCGAAGACGGAGTTTGCCACGGGTTGACCGAGTTACAAGGTGATTTTAACTATCTTGCTGATTTCGCGCCTGAGCTTCCACGACTCAAGGCCGAGGAAGAATATTTAGAGCGAATTGCCAAAGTGCTTGCGGGTGAACCCGCGCTGTTTCCAGGGTTTAAGAATCTTCGAGAATTGTCCGAAGTTCCAAATTTTGAATTTTTCATGAAATTGAATATTATGGACCTTTGGAAAAGTCGCGCCAAGCAGTGGAGCAGTATTCATATTTTTGAAAATGCAACGCACCTCATGACCCACGACGAAATTGAAGGCACCCTCCAAGATATTGAAACCAGACTGGCAAGGAACGAACAAGTGAAGATCATGTTCTCCTCGCTTATTCCTTCTCACGTGATCTTAGGTTTGAACGCTGATATTCATGTAGTGAATGCATATAAAGTCGATCGCCTCCCAGACGGATCGATCCGTCTTTATATTTGGGATATTAATTTCTACGCAGAGACTCTCATTCGCGAGCCAAAATACATCGAAATTGGCCCTGATAAAAACATTCACTACGCACCTTGGTATGAAGCGACTAAACCTTATGCAGCTCAGAGTGACCTGTTATCGCGCTTTATCATCGCTCCCGATCAAAACGCAAAAACGGCATACGTGATCAAGAGCTTGCAAAAATATTATAAAGCTCACCCTGAAAGACGCCCGAAATAGGGCTTAACTTGCTACGCTTGCTTGCGCAAAGGCGGTACGGCTATAAGCTTGCTTGCGGTGAAACCACCAATGAAATGCCAAAGAGAGCGTGAGTCCGCTCATGATGTCTGCAAGGTAATGTTGTTTGGTGGTGAGGGTAGAGAGCGCAATTAAAGTTCCCCAGCTCATGAAAATCCAGTATTTTATTTTGCTTGCGAGGTCTTTTCCTTGATGGTCCGGACCGTCTGTGCGGAATGCGAGTGCTGAAAGATAGACTGAACTTACGTGCAAGCTAGGGAAGCAGTTGGTGGGCGCGTCTTGAGTACGCAGCCAGCCCCAGACGCCTTGAAGCCAAAATGGCAATTCTTGGCTAATCGGAAAAAGCTCACGCGGATAAATAGTGGGATATACGGCAAATACAAAGCAACTCACCGATTGCAAAAGAAAAAAGGAATAGAGGTAGCGATTAATATTGTCGTAGTTTCGGAGCGAGAAATAGACGAATATAAAATAAATATATTCACTAATATAAATTAAGACGGTGTACGGAAGGAACGGCGTCACGCGATCAATCATGGTCATGGGCAAAAGTTTTGGCTCTATGACGGGGTAATGATTAGTGAGATAATAAAGGGTGTAGGCCAGCGCGAACATGATCGCCCCAACTATGAATTTATTCCTTTTATTTACGAAGAGTGGGAGTGCGGTCATCGGTTTGTTATCCTGACCGAAAACTGACTTTGCGGCAAGAACTAATCTCACAGTCGTCGCAGGGCGTTATCTCTTGCCACTTCTATTCAGTATTGGTAGCTTGCGATCATGTTTTTAGAAAGTCTGAAGCAATTCATGCCCGTAGTCCTCTTACTCCTCGCCATTTGGTTGGTGTTGTCGAGACTCCCTAAAGTTGAACTTGGCCACACGGAAGCGTTTAAAAAACGCAGGTTTTGGAATTGGCTGCCTCTCGGGCTTACCTACGCATTCCTCTATATGGGCCGTTATAATTTAACGGTGAGTAAAAGTGCTTTTGGATCACTCATGAGCAATGCTGATTTCGGAACTATTTTTGGTGTGGGAACCGTGGTCTATGGTTTTTCTTTCGTCATTAATGGTCCTCTCACTGATAAAATCGGGGGACGCCTTGCAATCCTCATTGCGGCGCTCGGGGCAGCGCTTGCGAACCTCATGATGGGCCTTGTGACTTTCTACGGATACACGGGGAACCTCAAAGTCACTTTTTCGGTACTTTATGCCCTCAATATGTTCTTTCAAAGTTTCGGTGCAGTTTCGATCGTAAAGGTGAACTCGAATTGGTTCCATGTGCGTGAACGCGGAACCTTTGGCGGCATCTTTGGTATTTTGATTTCACTCGGTCTCTATTTTGCTTACGACTGGGGCGGAATCATTGTGAAGTCTCTTCCTCTTCAATGGGTGTTTTTTATACCAACATTGATGCTCGTTGGTTTTTTCATCCTTTCATTTATTCTCGTGAAAGACACACCCGTCGAAGCAGGTTTTAAGGAACTTGAAACCGGAGACGCGCATATTCATAACGGCAAGCCAATCAATGCAATTCAATTGGCGAAACTGATGTTTCAAAATCCGATTATTCTCACCATTGCATTGATCGAATTTTGCAGCGGATTTTTAAGAAACGGAATCATGCATTGGTATTTGATTTTCTCTAAACAAACCGGAATTGCGGCAGGTTTTGTTCCTAAAAATTGGGGACTATTGCTTTGTTGTGCCGGTATTTTAGGTGGAGTAGTGGCCGGAACCATTTCAGATAAAGTATTTCAGTCTCGTCGTGGCCCGGTTTCTGCTCTCCTGTACGCAGTGATGTTTACCGGAGGGATCCTCGCTACCTTTATGCTTCACTCTGAATACCTCGGGTGGCTCATGGTGTTTTTATCGATGGCGATTATTGGCGTTCACGGCATGCTCTCAGGCGCAGCGAGCATGGATTTCGGTGGAAAGCGAAATGTAGGGACTGCAGTCGGCATTATCGACGGGATGGTTTATTTGGGTACGGCGCTTGAATCACTTTACTATGGTGCCGTCCTTCCTAATGGTCCTGCAGCGAAGGATCCGGCAAATTGGCATGCATGGCCAGTAGCGATGATTCCAGTTACCTTGATTGGGTTTTTCTTAGCCGTTCGACTTTGGAATGCGAAGCCAACGCCAAAAGCGGTAAAAAAACATGAATTAAAAGTACCAGTAACCCTCACGGCTGAAGAAGTGACTACGTCCTAATGGAATGGACTCAAGATCAAGATCGAGCACTCCACGTATTAAAGGAACGGCAAAATGGATTTATCACCGGTGGCGCAGGCACCGGTAAATCAACCGTCATCCAACATTATATTCGTGAACATTTAAATGGAGACGAAGAAGTGGCAGTATTGGCCTCAACGGGGACTGCCGCGATTCTTTTGGGCGGACGAACCTTTCACAGTTATTTCGGTTTAGGAATTATGGAAGGTGGCGTAGATCAAGTCATTGAGCGCGCACTCAAACACCGCGGAATTGTTCAGCGGCTCAGAAAAACGGGCACTATTTTACTCGATGAAATTTCAATGATTGGGGCCCAGGAGTTCATGGCCGCAGAAAAAATTGCCAGAAAAGCGCGTAATAATAGTGCTCCCTGGGGAGGTCTTCGTTTGATCGTGGTTGGTGATTTTGCCCAATTACCGCCTGTAGTGCGGATGAATCGTGACCTCGATTCCTTCAACCAAGATCATCTCGTGCCACCCGAAAAACCTTGGTGCTTTTTAACTTCTACTTGGAACGATTCAGAGTTTAACCCCGTGTATTTGAAAAAGGTAGTTCGCTCTGAGGATGCTGATTGGAATGAAATATTAAATGAGCTTCGCTGGGGGCTGGTTTCAGAAAAGGGGAGAGCTGTTTTAAAAGAGCGAGTGAAACCAGCGCCACTTTTGTTTCAAGGCACGCGACTCTTCGCACGAAGAAACCAAGTTGAAAAATTGAATCAAGAGCGCTTAGATACTTTAAGCGCGACGGCAAAAGAATATCCAACCGTCTACATTGGAAATGCGCAAAAAATTGATGACTTAAAAAGAAATGCTCCCATTCCTGAAGTGCTTATTCTAAAAAAAGGTGCACTCGTGATGTTCAGGCAAAATGATCCTGAGTATCGCTTTGTAAATGGAACCTTAGGCACTGTAAAATCGATGGAGAAGGATGAAATCACAGTCGAACTATTCAACGGAAGAACCATTGAGATTGAACCTGTGACATTCAGTGTTTTAGATGCCGAAGGTGAGGTCGTCGCCACTGCCAGCAATTTTCCGCTTAATCTTGCATGGGCTTGTACGATTCATAAAGCTCAAGGCGCTACCCTTGATAAAGTTCACGCCGATCTTCGCGGTGTGTGGGAACATGGCCAAGCTTACGTCGCGTTAAGTCGGGTTCGTGCGCTTGCAGATCTGACGATTGAAGGTGTGACCATGAATAGTTTTAAAGTGGATCAGGCTGTCCTCAACTTCTATCGCAAGCTTGAATAGTTCAAAGCGCTTCGACAAAGGGAACAAGTTTTCGCGCTACGAGGATGCTCGCGTAATCTGACATATGATCTGAATAGGAGTAAAGCGCCCTGCCATCCAAAAAAGCGCGACATTCATGTGATTTTTGATCACAAAGTTCGGGAAGCGTGTCAAATACCAGAACTTGCTTTGGATAACGCTCGGCGAGTGTAAAATAGAGTTTTCGATATTGTGCAGAAAGCCGTAATTGCTTTTCGTACGGCACGGAACACGACGGCGGAGCTTTTAATTCCAACGCCGAATTGATCCACTCGATGGTCGTCAGACGAGCGATGCACTCTCCGGGGGGGCGCAACGTCGGATTATCGATAGTCAGCACCACCTTTTTTCCGGCAGCGACGAGGGGAGCGATGAAAGCGTCCATCCCTTTAAGAAGTTCGTCATAGTACGGACTTGCCGGTAGGTCTTCGATGGAGCGTTCGTTAGCCAATTTAAACAACTGGCGCGATGCAACCATCAAAACGACAACCCTGAGGTCTGGATCGCCGAGTAGTCTTTTCTGAATTCCATGCGCGCTCAGTTGGGCATTCGCCCATGCAGGGTTCTCGCTTAAAACGGGTAGAAATGCCCCTCCAACCAAGCCCATGAATCGCCAGCCGCCTGTTCCTTTTTCTGATTCGAAAAAAACACCAGGTTTCAATGCGAACGCTTTACTGTCACCGATGAGAGCGTGGCGGGGCGGGTTTCGTATGTCGGTCTCGCAATGAAATGCCAATTTTGGATCAGGGTTAACCCAATCGCATCCGGCTTTGACGAAAGAGAAAGGTGCAAAATGCATATTTCCTGAAATCGCTTGATCCTTTTTCAGCATCACAGCGCGGTTCTCAAACCCTTCGTTTCTATAAACTTGGAACCCCATTCCACCGACCAAAATCATGCCTGATGTCAGAGCGACGGCCAGTCTAGGATCGGTTTTTATTCTTCGAAGCGGAAGCTCGAAAAATCGATAAGTGAGCCAAGATAAAGCTACACTGAACACGACTATTGCCGTTCTCATGAAAAAGGGTGGATCTCCGTATTTTAATATAAAAGAAAACGAGAGAAGCACCCAGTGCCAAAGATACAAAGGATAGCTGATGAGACCGACCCAAACTAAAACTTTATTTGAAAATATGAATCGATTCATCAATGCTTCCGGGCCAGCTAAAACAATGAGAACCGAGCCCAGCACTGGCAGCAAGGCCCAAAAGCCAGGAAATACATCATTTTGATTTAAATAAAAAGCAGCAAACAAAATCATGCTGACGCCGATCACGGATAAAAGACTTTTCAATGTTCGGGGTCGCTCCACGAGCGAGCCATTCGTCTGCACCGAAAAATAGGCCAGGCACGCTCCCACTAGCAGCTCCCAAAACCGAGTGTGGGGAAGAAAAAAAGTTTTAACCGAATCTATGAATACTCCGTACGCGTTTAATCCGAACGAAATCGCAGCGAGCGCGAGCAAAATCGGAAATGAAAGCAAGCGAGCCCGCCATAGGAAAAAAACAAAAACGGGGTAGATCAGATAAAACTGTTCTTCGATCGCAAGCGACCACAAGTGCATGAGCGGTTTCAATTCACTTTGCTTGGTCGAAATAGCCGGACTCACCCCAAAGAGCGAAGTTTTGAACAAAACCTGCTCCCCATGCTACGTGTTTTCCAAGTTGTCGGTATTCATCTGCAACCAGCGTGATCCAGCCGAAAACAAGCACAAACAAAAGGGTGAGGATCAAGGCCGGAAAAATGCGGGCCGCCCGACCAAAATAAAATCTGGAAAATTGAAACGATTCCGCTTGTAAGCCTTTAAAAATAATTCCTGAAATCAAAAATCCTGAAATGACGAAGAATACGTCAACGCCCACATATCCGCCGTGAATGGCCGTCGGATAGGCATGAAATAAAACAACCAGGGATATCGCCAGAGCTCGAAGCCCATCGATATCGGGACGATAATTGAACGTTTGGCTGGATTTTAACATAAAATAGCGGTGAATTTCAGATTCTCATTCCGAAAGATCACTTACTTTTTGGTTTAATCCGCTGTTCATGTGCGGGTTTAACCGACACGGTACCCTTTGCCCATGCATTATCTCTTTTGTATTTTGGATTTGAGCGAGTGGGTTTTTTAGGCGCTTTGACGAGTTCCGCTTCAGGAGCGAGGTCAGCAACGTTGGCTGCTCTCAGTTTCTTAGCGTGTGCGGCTTTTGGAACTGAAGAGTCAGTCTTTTTCAGCAGCGCTTCGATCTCATCCCAACGACGCTGATCTTCAGGTGCTAAGAAGGAAGTAGATAGCCCGGTCACGCCTGCGCGCCCAGTTCTACCGATACGGTGAATGTAGTCCCCTGCAATTTGCGGAAGATCGTAATTGATGACGTGAGCGATTTCTGGAACATCAATTCCACGTGCCGCTACGTCAGTTGCAACGAGCACACGGATTTTGCCTTCACGAAGTTCGCGAAGCGCCGTTTTTCGTTGTCCTTGTGAGCGACCGCCATGGAGCGCGTTCACTTCGATTCCGTATGATTCTAAAAATTCAGCGACTCGATCTGCCTTCGCTTGTGTGCCAGCAAAGATGAGTGTCGAGCCCGGGTTTGCATTCAGTTCTTCTAACAACAAATCTCGTTTTCCGTCTTGAGTGGTGTGAAGTAATTTTTGTTTAACGGTGGTCGCTGCTTTAGACGTTTCACCCACACGGATACGTTCACTGTTATGGGTGAGGAATTTTTTTGCTAACTCGTTGGTGTCGGCATCCCAGGTTGCAGTAAATAGTAAGGTCTGACGTTTTTTAGGAAGCACATGAAGGATTTCGTTTAGTTGCGGGGCAAAACCCATATCGAGCATGCGATCGGCTTCATCTAAAACAAGTAAGGTAATTTTATTGAGGTTTAAATTTTTATGCTGCAGGTGATCCACCATTCGCCCAGGCGTCGAAATAATCAAGCGAGGATTTTTGGCAAGTTTTTTGACTTGGTTTTCCATCGGCACGCCACCAATAAGGCTGACGCAATCCACTTCTTTGCAAAATTGATTGAGGCCCAGCCAAAACTTTTCAATTTGAAGTGCAAGTTCGCGGGTGGGGACTAAAATTAGCGCGTTTTTTTCAGGGCTTTTTAAAAGGGCAGTGAGGGCTGGGATGCAAAAGGCAGCCGTCTTGCCTGTACCAGTTTGGGCATTACCCACAATGTCAGCGCCCGCCATAATGGAAGGAATTGCCTTTTCTTGGATGGGCGTAGGGTTCTTATAGCCGAGTGCAATCAGTGCTTGTTTAAGGGGCGGAAGAAGCTTAAAGGTATCAAAATGTGCCATGGAGCGCAGGGTAACACTTTTTGGCCGTAAGTCCAGAACAAGGCGAAAAGAGGCCGGTTTATTGCTGTTCTAACGTCTTGCCGGAAGCAATTTCATACAAGCGATCAAAATGGTACATACCGGTACGGTGTCCGTCGCTCCACTCGATTTGGATCCCATATCGGCCTACTGGGTCTACACGATTGGGTTTAATGTCGGCTTTGATGCTTTCGCGTTTCAGGGTTCTTTGGCCCGTGATTTCGTCCACACAGCTTGCGCAGGGGCAGGCAAAGCGGAGGTCAAGGTACGAAAGTACAAAAGACTCCCCGTTTTCAAAATTAAGAGCTAAGGCGGTTGGATTAACTGGTTTCACTTGAATCAAATTGGGCATGAAGCACCTTAACATGCTCACGGTAGATTTTTCTTCCCAAAAATGAGTAACTCACCTTAAAATAAAGTATGGCAAACATCAGCCAGGTTCGTCAAACACCTGCGCTTTCCCTGAAACTCACTCAATCCTTAATCGATCCACTCAATCGAGTTTATCGACTTCGCGTTGCTGCATACTTGTGCAAAAAGTTAGTTACGGTACCTGTGACTGCGAATGAAATTACCGTTGCTCATACTTTGGTAGGAGTGTCGGCCGCATTTATGATTTACCATGAACAATACCTATTGGCAGTACTCGCTTACGAAGTGAGAACGATCTTAGATTGTTTGGATGGGCTACTCGCCCGCGCGAAAAATCAAACCAGTGCCATGGGAAGAACTCTCGATACGATCGGGGACGCCATTACATTTAATTCACTCATGCTCGCTGGGGCGCTCAGGTTAATACAAGATTACCGAAACTATAATGCCGCCTTAATTACGCTCGGTGTTTTTATTTTTGCGTTCGTTACCGCAAATAGTGGCACGGTCTATCAACTGATGAAAAGAAAACTCGGGTCTATCATCTGCAAGGAAGTGGACCTGGTAGAGCTCGGTTGGCGTGAGCACTATATGAATTTAAAAAATGGGCAAGGCGGACTCATTGATCGTTTTGGGTTTTGGTTGGACTCTGTCACGATTCGTATTGTATCCGTAGAATGGTACGCAAAAGTACTGAAGCGAAAAGACTCAAGTGATTGGGAAGCAAAAGCAGTGAATGAGGCGGCGTTGATGAATGAGCTTGCATGCATCACGCGTAAGGGTGAGTTTAGGCAAGCAGTCAAAGCAACCGCATATGTGGGTGATGGTAATATTTTATCAGTGCTCAGCATTTGTCTCTTGCTGCTTAGTGTTTTTCACAATGACTTTTTCCCTTTCGTTCATCCCGTACTCGTGGCCTTTTCAGCCGCATTTTTCTACGCACTTCTTTCCCTCATCATTGGTCTTTATTACCTTCAGCGCTTTCTTCATGGCGTTCATAAGGAATGAGCGTGAGAAATGAGTTTTAAGGGGTGGGCAAAGTTTTTCAATGACCATGCGTTTAAGGCCTGTTCTTTCTTTACTCTCCTCACCGTGGTTGCTTGTTTTTATGTCGTCAAACTGTATTCAAATTTAAAGCCAGATATCGAAGAGTTGCTTCCCACCACTGCACGAAGTGTAGTGGATTTAAAAGAGGTCACCACTCGATTACGATCGATGGATAATCTTGCCGTTTTAATTTATTCAAAAAATTCTGCGCTAAAAAATAAGGACATTTCATCACAATTTCAAGAAGCCCTAGTGACAGAGCTCGACAAGCTTCCGGCCGATACGGTTGCACAAGTGGAATACAAGATTACGGATGAACTCGATTTCTTTAATCGCCGCAAATCCCTTTTTATATCCACGCATGATCTCAGTGACGTCAGGAACTTCATTCAAAAGCGGATTGATTATGAGAAATTTATTTATAATCCCCTTAATCTGGTAATTGAGAATAAACCGAATGAACCGGTTTTTGATTTTAAAACTTTAGAGAAGCGTTACCGTTCACAATCCGACACCTATTCACATTTTCCGGGTGGTGTATATGCCACTGAAGATGGGCTCAATCGCTTGATTCTGGTTTATGCGCCCAACTCGTCCATTATCACTGCACATCGTTTAAAAGATGCAGTGGCGAAGATCGTGAATGATCTTCATACCGGAGATATTGAGGTCAAATATTCGGGTAACGTTCAGGATATTATTGAAGAGCAAGCGGCGTTACTTGCCGATCTTGCGCTCTCTACCGTGCTCGTAGCACTGTTGGTCTCTGTCGTACTCCTCATTTATTTTAGAAGTTTGTTCGCTACCCTCGCCTTGATTTTGAGCCTGCTGGTGGGTACGGCGATTACATTCGGCATCTCTTATTTTGCAGTGGGGTATCTGAATGCAAATTCAGCATTTTTAGGCTCCATTGTGATGGGCAACGGAATTAATTTTGGCATCATGATTTTGGCCCGATACCTAGAGGAACGACGGACAGGGGGTCGTGAGCATGTAGAGGCGCTCGAGATTTCCTTAAAGGAAACCCTATTACCCACACTGACCGCGGCATTAGCAGCAGGTCTTTCTTATGGCTCACTTATGCTCACGAGCTTTAGGGGCTTTAGTCAATTTGGAATGATTGGGTTTATTGGAATGGCTTCGTGCTGGATTTGTGCCTACACTTATTTCCCCGCTATTCTTTCACTTTTTAATCGTAAGGTTTCCCTCGCAGGGCAAGATCGTGGAGCTGAATCGCGGGTGCTGTGGTCGTCTATTTTAAAAGGTCTTCTCACGCATGTTCCGAAATTAGTGGCAATTTTAGGTATCGTCATTACGCTGGTATCACTGTTTTCTCTTACTCACCTCAATGGTGGAATCATTGAATCTGATTTGACTAAGCTGCGCGATCGCCACTCCATGGAGCAGGGCTCAGGCTTTCTCACGCGTGATGTGGATTTGATTTTAAAACGCTATAGTTCACCCATTGCGGTGCTTGCACAAAATGAAGTGCAGGCGAACAAGATTGCGGTGAATCTAAAGAAATTGAAAGCAAGTCAAGGTTCCCATTCCATGATCGAGAATGTCATTCAAGTTCAAGATTTTATCCCACCCGAGCAAAGGGAAAAAATCAGGATTCTTAAATCCATTCAAGAAACGCTCAGTCCACGCATTATGTGGCATCTTTCGGCTTCAGAGAAGCAACGGGTGCATGAGTTTGTCTCGCCAGAAACACTGTCCCCTTTCGGGATTAAAGATTTGCCGGTGAAGCTTCTTGATCGTTTTCGTGAAAGAAACGGAAGCTTTGATCATCTGGTACTCGTAGAGCCACCGCTCAGTGATGACATTAGGCAGGGGAGTTTTCTGCTTCAGTTTGTGAAGGAAATTAGGGAAGTGGTAGATGAAGTGGGTACTGAGTATGGGGTAAGGATCCCAGTAGCTGGAAGACTGCCGGTTTCTGCCGATATGCTCTCGGCCATTCTCAAGGAAGGACCGATTGCGACTTTAGTTTCATTCTTGGCCGTACTCTTGCTTACTATTTTGATTTTTAGGAATATTCCCTTCTCCGCGCTCGTCTTGGGGGCACTCGTATTGGGAGTACTATGGATGGTAGGCGCAATGATTCTATTTGGTCTCAAGATTAATTTTTTGAATTTTATTGCGCTCCCCATCACTTTTGGAATCGGGGTCGACTATGCAGTGAATGTTTTCCATCGCTATCGCGAAGAGTGTCTTCGGCGGAAGGGGGAACAAAAAATTGACGCTACTATAGCTGCCGTTTTTCACACCGGGGGGGCTGTCGTTCTGGCCAGTTTCACTACCGTTATTGGTTGGGGGTCACTCCTCATCGCTGGGAATCAGGCCTTTGTGAGCTTTGGAAAAATAGCGGTCTTAGGGGAAGTTGCCTGTGTGTTAGTGGCGGTCCTCATTGTTCCAAGTTTCATCATCACTTCGCAAATAAGACACAAATAATGTTTTGCGATAGTGAGTAACTTCAATCATAATCATTCTACTGTGACATTTTTCTCACCTTTGATTTCTGGCGTACGTAATGGCATTGATTGGATGGGCGAACTCACGCTCTTTACCGTAAGGATCTTTCAAGCCTTGCCGCGCTTTTGGTATCGTTCAAATATATTCATCAATCAGTGCGAGTTTATCGGCGTGAGCAGCATGGGCATCTTGACCGTGGCCGCAATCTTCATGGGTGCCGTTCTAGGATATCAACTTTATACTTCATTTGAATTATTTGGCGCTCAAGGAATGGTGGGTGGCACGGTAGGTGTTTCTATTTTTAGAGAAATGGCCCCCGTGATCGGTGCGATCATGGTGACGGGTCGGGCTGGGGCTGCGATCGGAGCAGAGATCGCGAGTATGAGAGTTTCAGAACAAATTGATGCGCTCGAAGTGATGGGTGTGAACCCGCACGAATATTTAGTGCTTCCTCGAGTAGTGGCAGGAGCGGCGATGATGCCGCTTCTTGCATTGATCTTTGGTGGGATCGCCACCATTTCAGCTTCAGTGATTGCATGCAGTGTTTTAGGCCTGAGTTACCCTGTCTTTTGGAATACCTTTCGAGTGTGGGTGGATTGGGTAGACATGCTTCATTGCTTTGTAAAAGGAGTGACTTTTGGATGTGCGCTCTCTTTACTTGGATGCTTTTATGGATTTCGTGCTAACGGAGGAGCTCGCGCAGTTGGATTTTCAACTCGCTCAACAGTGGTGGCTACCTGTTTGACCATTTTGTTATTAGATTATTTTTGGACGATGGTTCTTCCGATTCGCGCCAATCAAATGATTTTAAGATAAAACTAAAAAGATAAATTGAGAGAGACAAGGAAACGAGATTATGAGTAACGCGAATGAAGCGACGGCAAAAACAAAAATCAGAGTGGGTCTGTTTACTGCAGGCGGATTGTTGCTGCTCGGAGTGCTTACCGTTTATGTTAACAATCGCCCCTTTTGGTGGCGCCCCTGTAACCTAGCTCAAGTGACGGTGGAAGATGCAACTGGCTTAAAGCCAAAATCTCCAGTGAAGTCCTTAGGCCTTGAAATTGGCTATATTTATGACATTGGCTTGGTGGAGTCGGGCGTAAAAATCAAGCTTTGCATTACCGCACCGGTAGAAATCGGTTCAGAAACTCGCGCTTATGTGCGTGGCGAAGGTTTTTTAGGGGACCGTTTTCTTGAATTGAAGCCAGTGAAGTATATTGGTTCACACAACCTTGAAGAAATTAAACCTGATGCGACTCCCATCCCGACCACTTCATCCCTGATGCAGTTTTTGGAAAATGCTTTTGGATCAATCGTTGGCATTCATGAGGCAAGAGCTGAAGATGCACAAGGGCAGCCCGCGCGGACAGATGTCAAAGATCAACCCGTTTCAAAAAATGGAAAAGATATTCCGGTCGCTGCAAGTTCGGCTGACATGCAACAAGTAATGAGTCAATTGAACGGACTCATGAAAGAAGTGAAAAGCGTAACGACAAACTTAAAGGATTCCATCAACCCTGATGAAATTCGCGGAACGATTAGACAGTTGAATAAGACTCTGGAAGTCGCATCAAAAGTATTGTCTCCAGAGGGCGGCCTTACTGTCACCGCTCAACGTTCTTTGATTAAACTCGAAGATGCAATTGAACAATTAAGAGATCAGATGACCCGAATTAATCAAGGTGAAGGTTCGGTCGGTAAAATTTTAAATGACCCTGTTTATGCAGAAGAATTGAAAAAAGCGATGGTGAATTTAAATCATCTTTTAAATCGGGCCAATGAGTTGCGATTAATTGTGACCTTGGGGCTTCAAGAGCTTTCAGCATTTCAGGCGGCTCGATCATTTTTTGAAGTGAGAATTATTCCTAAACCAGATCGTTTTTATATTATTGGGATGACGAATGATCCACGCGGAAGAATTTCTCAAGTGATCACTACTACTCAATCGAACGGCACCTCAAACACCGTAAGTGCCACTCAAGTGGATAAGGGGATCGGCTTTGCCTTTTCTGCCATGATTGGAAAGTACTTTGGGAAGCGTCTTGAGGTGGCGGTGGGGCTCATTCATGGAGATGGGGGAGCGATGGCTGGGTGGAATCTTGGACCAGCTAGCCAACCTGAAATGCTACAAGCTAAGGGTGAGCTCTATTTTAGACCTAATACTTTGGATGGCAGCTGGACTGCTCAGCCGGACGGACGTATCTATATGATGTTTCAGCCCTATTCAGCAATTTACCTCTCAGCTGGGCTTGAAGGAATACGCCAGCAAAATGGTAAGGTATCTGCCCTTTTCGGCGGTGGACTCCGATTTGACGACGAAGATATTAAACTGTTGTTCTCATTCTTGTAATTTTCTTCATTTTGTCCTATTGTCTCATCTCTATTACTTATTATTAATAGTTAACCGGTGCCCAATTGTATTATCAATAACAGGCTGTGTGTCAGCAGCTCGTTTGGTCGTATCTGAAAATGCGATCTCTTTTGGGACAACATAAAGTGAGTTCTGTATGCGCGAAAAAGTACGTTTAATTTCATCTGCTAAAACTGGATATAGTTATTATACAACCAAAAATAAACAAAAGCAGACCGATAAAATTCAATTAAGTAAATACGATCCAATCGTTCGTAAGCACGTGATGTTTACTGAAACCAAAATGCCAAGTCACGCGAAGAAATAAGGAATAAAGAAAATGAAAGAAAATATTCACCCAGTTTACCGTGATGTAGTGTTTAAAGATTTATCTAGTGATTTCTCATTTTTGACTCGTTCAACGATTCAAACTAAAGAAAGCATTAAATGGGAAGATGGCAAAGAGTACCCACTTGCAAAAGTGGAAATTTCTTCTAAGTCTCATCCTTTCTACACTGGCCAAGACAAGCGTATGGATACTACAGGCCGCGTAGAAAAATTCATGAACAAATACAAAAACATTAAAAAATAGAGATAGAGATTTAGATTTAGCCATCTAAACTTTGTTTACTCCTAAACCCGGGTGACTAATCGTTACCCGGGTTTTTTTATGCGTTACATGCAATTGCGTTCGCACGGTGAGAGGGGTTTAGAAAAAAATTGCATTTGCTCCTGGGGACTCTTTAAGTCGCAAATACAATTCTTTTCTAAACCCCTCTCACCTTACAAAAATACTTGCTTGTAACTCATCAAGAAACTCGGGGAAGGATGAGTGCGAGGGTTAGAGTAAGTATCGCGGTCGTTCGTACTTTTGTTAGACTTCGGGAGATACTGGAAACCAATAAAGACTTAGCTAAGCGGCTTCATTAATATGAGCAAAAAAATGATCAGAAATTTAAGTCCGTTTTTGAAGCAATCCGGCTATTAATGAACACAGGATCTCCCCTTACTCAGAAAAAGATTAAACCGCTGAGCGAAAAATAATAGAAACGGAACCAGTGACGAAATTAATTAAAAACTTCCGCTCACGGTAGTTCCAAATTCTGTTCCGGTAAAGGTACCAGATACCGACATCGATGATTGGGTTCCATTGATCGTGACGGATTCACTGATATTGATCCCGTTTCCTAGGTTTACACTTCCATCAGACGAAGTGAGCGCTAAATTACTAGAAACAGCAGCCATGGTCATGGTACCGACTTCAGTATAATTACTTCCGCTAGTGGTGATGACAATTGAACCACCCATGGTCTGCACTAAGGTGCCCGTGATGGTGTAAGTAATTCCGTCGGAACCTGCAACTTTGCAAGTATTGTAGGTGGCAGTAAATGAGGTACCGGTAAAATCAATCGTAATCGGATTACTTCCAGTTGCAGTAGGTGGGGTAACGGTTGAAGTAACACTGACCGTTCCGCTCACTGGGCAATTAGCAGAACCTGTATAGGTGGTGAGCATGTTTTGATCGTAGCCCGCAAACGATGCATTGGAATAAGCGGTTGAAGCGTGAGTCATCGCGGATCCAATTGCAGAGTTTCTACCTGCTAGAGTTGGCGTTGCTGCTGTAGTTGTTGCCTTTCCGCACGCAGAAGTAATCATTGAAATGGTAGCGACGGTTAAAACAATGCGAAGTAAATTAAAATTACGAGTGTTCATGGATTCATCCTCTTCCTGAGTTAAAATTTATAGAAACGGGTAATGAAGTTAATTCTAACACTGCCGAAATAGAAAATGCCCCTGGTAATTAAATGGCGATAAATAGAGTCAACGCAGTAGCGAATGTTAGCCGACCCGTATGGTAGCTGACGGAAGATCAGAAATTTGACAATCAATCATTCATCAAACTCGGTGGTGGAGTTGCAATCCAAAAGAACGCAGTGCCTCGAATACATTTCGCATTCTCTGCGTGCTTTTGCTTCGGCAATATCTTGAGAGGAATCAGTGGCGTAGAAGATGCGGCCTTCTCCATTTGAAATCCCACAACGCGAAAAGAGTTCAGGAGTTTTGGGCGGGGGAGGTGGCGGTATAGGTTTGGGTGGAGCGGGGGTGCTTGCCGGTGTATCGCCGTTACTATAATTGTAGTGGTCTGAAGTGGCACAACTGGTGAGCGCCACGATCAAGCAGAGTATGAGAGAGAGCATACGATAGCGGCTGCGTAAAAAAAAATGACTGGTCATACTAAAATTAGTTTACGCCAGCGGCTTAGATTTACAAGAATTCTATTTATTCAATGTGCTCAAAACGATGTGGGGTGTTCTCAGTTTTTGCAGCGTTTTTACTCGCGATTTCAGCAGCCTTTTCTTCAGCCTCTTTTACTGCCGCCTTGAGGCGTTGAGTTTGACAGCCAATGGATGTATAAATTTTATTATTTCCTGAATACATCCATTGATCACTCCAGATAACCATATTATTCGCGATTCCATCTGGATCTACCTGAAGTTCTTTATCATTGGCTACCGCGGTACACGTAGTGGCTGGGAGTTTTGCAACTGCTTGGTCGTACATGGCGTTTCGGGTGGCCAAATCACTCCCAAAGTGGATGACTGGATGTGAGTAGATTGTGGTGCCGTCTTCGGCTACGACTGAAGCAGACAAAAGTCGATCACCGCTCTTGGTGACCATCTTTTCAATTTTTACTTCTGCGCTTGCGTAAGCACTTTGGAAAGAGAGAATAGTTAAAATTGGTAAAATCATTTTTTTCATAAATTTGTCTAACTCGACGTTTTTTGGAAAATCGAATTATTCCTTTCAGTGGCCACATACTATATTAACCGAGTGTAAAAATCAATTAATTAATTATTCAATGTTAATATAATAATTACTAATCAATGCATTTCATTGTTTTGTCCGTGTTTTAATCATCTTAAAGCGGTTTCTGCATAAAATGTACATCGTGCCAGTGCCCAAACTTGAAGCCGATGGCGGAGAAGATCCCGATCGATTTAAATCCCATTTTCGTGTGGAAATTTTCGCTGACTCGATTTGGACTGGTGATCACACCGATGATTTGCTTGAAGCCTGATTTTTGGAGCTCTGTAAAAAGCGCATCATAGAGGCGTGCAGCAATCGATACGCCTTCAATTTTCTTAGAATGGAAATCAGGCAATACATAAATGGATGATTCCGCAGTAAGGTCGTATGCGGCACGCTCTCTGAATGGAGAAGCGTAGGCGTAGCCAATTACTGCATCATCTTGTTCAGCAACCAACCAAGGGTACCGCTGCGTGGTGCTCGTGATCTTTTCTGCAAACGTTGCAAGCTTGGGAACCTCCAATTCAAAAGAGATCACCGAGTTTAAAACGAAAGGCGCATAAATATCTAACATGGCTTGTGCGTCTTGAATGGTAGCGGGTCTAATATTCAAGTTTAGTCTCCTTAGTTCAGTTGGATCATGCCTTTATTTGATGGTAGTTACATGGAGGCCAGATATGCATTGATCTTCGTCTGTAAAATAGCATCATAAATAAAGTTCAATCCAAACATACTTAAGACCAGTGCTAATATTGGGTCTGAGGTGTCATTGCTGCCGGATAGCTTGGCGAAGTCGGATGCTTTTAAATATTCATAATAAATAAAATAAATACCACAAGTGAGAATAGAGAAAATAGATACTTTAAGAAGGCTATATTTCTCTTCCTTTAATAGATAATTCAAGGTCTTGCATTGATAGTGTTGTAGAACCATGTTCCAGAGCCCACACATCAGGATCGTCAAAATCAGATCGAGCGCGACATTGCGAATATGGGTCTCGGCGATGGGTGAGGGCTTGTTCATTTCCATGTCTTTATTAAAGCAAAAGCATGCTTGAAAGTAAATGAAGGTCTGCGTTTTAGATTTGACGGCCATGAAGTGACGCTTAAGCCTCGTTTATGCTTTGAAATTGATTCTCTTCAGTAAATAATAAAGAAACGGATTCAAGTACAGTTCCAATAGAGAGGCTCGTTTATGAGAAAATTTTTCTTTGTGTTGTTATCAGTGTGTTTTATTCAAGGTGGCATAGTTTCGGCCGCAACAATTAAAATTGGAGTAGTGGGCCCACGTACCGGTTCGGCAGCTGCAGAGGGAACCGCTTTTGATGAAGGAATCGCTCTTGCCCTAGATGCAATTAAAGCGAAGGGCGGCATTCACGGAAACCCGGTCGAAGTGGTATTTGAGGATACCGGTGGTGGCCCAGAAAAAGCGGCAGCTGCATTTGAGAAATTAGTGTCTAAAGATAAAGTGGCAATCGTACTCGGAGAGAGTCACTCGTCGGCAGCTCTTGCAGAAATCGAAGTGGCCAAGCGATACAATACTCCGTTTATCGTTGCTGAAGCCTGGGCTGATTCCATTATGGAGAAAAATTACCCGAGTGTGTTTCGTGCGGGACCTTACAACACCGATGTCGTCAATAGTACTATCGCCAAATTTATTCAAGAAGGACATTTTAAGAAAGTAAGTATCGTTGCTGAAAATTCGGATTGGGGAAAGGGAATTGGGGCGCTGACCGATGCTGCTCTCAAACGTGAAAAAATTGAGCATAGCCTCATTGAGGTGGATCAAAACGCAAAAGATTTCTATTCAGCTCTCAACAAAGTGAAAGCAGAAAAGCCCGATTTGGTTCTCGCCTATATTTATAGTTTTGGTTTGCACACTTTTGTTTCTCAAGCGCGTGAGTTGGGTGTGAGCCCAAACGCCTTAGTGTTAGATGGCGCTGGACCCCCCAGTCTTTGGGCCGAGTTTTGGGCCAATGTGGGCAAGGCTGGCGAAGGTGAACTCTTCATTTCACCCATGCATGAGTCTGTTCAACCGAACCCAGAAGCAAAGGTTTTTTGGAGCGCATATCAGAAAAAATTTGGAAAAACCCCAAGTGACTATAAGATTAGATCGGCATACAGCACCGTTCTTTTGGCAGCAGACGCGCTCACTCGTGCGAAGTCGCTGCAAGCGAATGACGTCATTACTGCGCTTGAACATTCGAATTTTAGTAGTCCAACCGGCAAGATCGTTTTCGGAACTAAGCCCGGTGTCATTCACTTTCATCAATGGTCTCCCCAAATGCTTGCGGTTCAATGGCAAAATCATCAACAGGTTGTGGTCTTTCCGAAAAATGTCGCCACAGGAAAAATGGTATTAACGAAATGATTCACCTTCTTCTTGGATAATTTCTTATTTACTCTCGCAAACGGTCTGGTGATGGGTGCGATTTATGCACTTTCGGCTGTAGGTGTTTCGTTAGTTGCGGGCGTAATGAAAGTGGTGAACTTCGCTCATGGTGAGTTTTATATACTAGGGGCTTATTTTAGCTACTATTTTAGCGTCAGCCTCGGCTTAAGTCCGCTCTTGTCGGCAATGCTATCGGTAGCGCTTTTATTTTGTGTGGGGCTACTCGTTGAGAAGATGTTCATGAGTTCGACCTACGGCCTTCCGATGAGGTCGATGATGACTACTTTTATTCTGGCAATGGTCCTTCAGAGTATCGCGCTTCTCGCATTTGGCCCGTATCCAAAAAAACCACCTTCGTTTTCAGAAGACTCAATCCAGTTACTGGGGGTGGTTTCGTTTGGAGAGCAGCGCCTCATCGCAGGAGCGGTGTCACTAATAGTTTTTGGATTTTTCTACTGGTTCATTAAAAAAAGTCATTTTGGTTTGATGATTCGGGCGGTCGCCCAAGACGCTGAGATGGCAGAGGCCATGGGGATTGATTCAAAGAAAGTGAATCTTATTTCCTTTGCTTTGGCAGTGGCACTCGCGGCACTGGCGGGAGTGGTGCTGGCGCCCACTTTTCCTGTGGTACCCACTTCGGGAGAAGCAATTACGCTTGCGGCGTTCGTGGTAGTGGTGTTTGGTGGGATGGGCTCGATTCGCGGCTGTTTAATGGGTGGATTGCTATTAGGCTTAGCTGAGAATTTTGGTTCAACTTACTTATCGTCAATGTATGGTCAAATTTTTGGTTTCATTCTTTTGATTGGGGTTATTTTATTGAAGCCGATGGGGTTGTATGGAAACAAAATCTAAGCCCCGACTATTAAACGTAATGCTTTTACTCATGACTGTCATTGCGCTATTTTTTATTCCTCAGGTTTCAAATGAATATGGAATTCACATTGCGATTATTAGTCTCTTTTTCGTTTTGATGTCGAGCTCTTGGAATCTCGTTGCCGGATATACGGGACAAGTATCATTTGCTCATGCTGCATTTGCTGTGATCGGTGCTTATAGTTCAGCGCTTTTTGCCATTCATTTTGGTCTACCCATCCCGCTCTGTCTTGGAATAGGCGCCGTCTGTGCCGGCATCCTGGGCTTTGCGTTAGGGAGTCTCTGTCTTCCGCTCGGTGGAACGTATCTGTCCTTGGTTACTCTCAGTTTCTCTGAAATATTGCGAATCATCATCACCAATGAGGTGATGTAAAAAAAATTGTGTAGTTTGCGCAGGTAGTAAAAAACAAAAAGGGCCGTTTTCTGATACTTTTTTAGTGCTTAAACAAAAAAAGAAAGAAACGAGCCCCTTATGATCAACGTCTCCGTCGATGTCTCTGAACT
>CAIMWN010000275.1 GCA_903845155.1 Oligoflexia bacterium | reverse complement strand
GTCTTCTGATCCTCGAGGCAAGGCCAACATGGCTTCAACGCTGTCTGAAATCACCGATCGAAACCCTGAGCTCACGGATTTGAACTCCGAGCTATCATCGAGTGCTTCAGACCTTGATTGCAATGACAATTCCATTAACGATGGCCCCTCTTGTTTTGCGAGCACTAAAGTACGCTCTAAAAACTTTAGCGAATCCTCAGACTGAGGTGACCAATCTTGCTCTTTGCGATTTATTTTTTCAGACAATGCACCCTTACTTGAAAGTTCTTTCGATTGAACCACGAGCAACTCACCTGCAACTCGATTTTTGAGACTGCGAAGACCGAGCAATCCTGAATACCCCACTGGATTAGACTGGCTACCAATTGAATAGCGTGAAAGTAATTCCGCGACTCGCGTTGATAAAGCCGTAAGGCGCTCTCTCGCAACCGCAAAAGACATGACCTTTGCGTAATTGAGCGCAGATTCAACATATTCATTCAAAATGATTGCTTGCTGATTGAATTTTTGAGCGTCTCGCACCTTACCCTGAGCTTCATACTCGGCAACCTTTCTGCCGCCTTCATAAAGCGGAAGATCTAAGCCAAGTGTTGCGGTTTCAAAGGTATGATTACCCGGCTGATTTAGCGTTGTCGGATTAAAATCAAGACTGGTCACTTGACGCTGGGATAAATTAGAAAAAAAATTCGATGCAGGATCATTTGTTGAAAATGCGGAAGCCCCAAGCGACAGCGAAGGAAGCCAATGATGGCTTATTCTTGAAACGCCAAGTTCTGACGCTTTTAAATTGTGTTCTTCACGAGATAACACTGGTGAATTCTGCTTAACATTAGACCATAGCACTTCAAATGAAACGACTTCGGCATGAGAAAAACTAGAAAATACTAATCCAACTAACAAAATTAATTTTTTCATTTACAATAAATCTCCTTAATCGATTTCAAAAGTCTCTTTAATTTTGGGTCGGCTAAACTGTAGTTAACAAAAGTGCCGTATCTTCTTGAACTCAACACACCCTCCGCCCTCATTCGCGTTAAAAACTGAGACATCGCCGACTGCGAGATTCCGCAAAATTCGGTCAATTCATTTACCGTTCTCTCTTGCTCCATGACATGACACAACACCTTTAAACGCACCGGATGCGATAGTGACTTCAATATGCCGCTCACCTCATCACACTTATCTAATATTCCCGCTAGATCAATTGCCTTCATTTCAGCGCCTCTCATTAATATCACCTTGACTTAATTGTAATATTACATTAGTATAATATTAAGTCAACATCATATTTTGAGGTTAATATTATGAAACTACAGATCACTTTTCCAGGTAACAAGAAAGTATCGGCAACTTTTGACGGTTTCACAGTCATTACCGATCAACCCAAGAACAACGAAGGAGACGGGTCAGCTCCGGCCCCATTTGACCTGTTTTTGGCATCAATAGGAACTTGCGCAGGCTACTTTGTAAAATCCTTCTGTGAGGAAAGGAAAATTGAAATCCAAGGGCTTTCGCTTACTGAAGATGCGGTTTGGGACGAGGAAACTCACAAATTGAAAAGCGTTAATTTAACCATCCATCTGCCTGCAGGGTTTCCAGAAAAATACAAAAATGCTGTAATTTCAGCGGCAAATTTATGCTCAGTAAAGAAGACATTGCTAAATCCGCCTGAATTTATAATCAAAACAGAAACTCAAGCTTGAGGAATGAATCATGAAAACAGAATTAAAATGGAATCAAAAAATGCAGTTTACTGGCTCAATCGAAGGGTCTCAGGTTTCGCTTGATTCAAAACCTCCGCTCGGCTCAGGACAAGGTTTTACTCCTAAAGAACTTGTTGCAATAGGTCTTTCGGGCTGCACTGCAATGGACGTGATTGCGTTACTTAAAAAATACAAAGAACCTGTTGAGAAACTAGAAGTCGAGGCAGAAGTTGAAGCAAGCGACAGCGGTCATCCCATTGTATTTAAATCAATTCTACTTAAGTTCAAAGCAACGGGGCAAATAGTACCAGAAAAACTAATTGAGGCGATCACACTCTCACAAACTCAGTACTGTGGCGTCAGCGCAATGCTCTCAAAATCAGTGCCAATAAACTATGAAGTCACCCTGAATGGGAATAGGGTCACAGAAGGCTTGGCTCATTTTAAATAAGGAGAAATTTTTATGAACTTCGAAATCAACCTAAACGCAGATATTGAAACTGGGATTTCAAAGATAACCGAAGCATTAAAATCGATCGGCTTTGGTATACTAACAAGAATTGACTTCGATCAGAAGATTAAAGAAAAACTCGGAATTACGCTTCCAAAAATAACGATTCTAGGAGCGTGCAATCCCACCCTTGCATACGAGGCTTATCAACGCGATTCAAACATGCTTCTCCTGATTCCCTGCAATGTCGTTTTAGAAGAGAAAGCCAACTCTTTAAGCATAAAACTGATTAAGCCTTCCTTCATGATGAAAACATTGAATTCGCCAGAACTTCAAGAGTTATCAAAAACGGCCGATGCCTCTATCGAAAAAGCAATCCAAAGCTTGAAAGGAATCTAATATGAGAGTCGTTGTAATGGGCGCAGGCATTTCAGGTCACACATCAGCACTTTATTTAAGAAGGCTCTTATCAAGTGAGCACGAAGTGCATGTTGTTTCGCCTAAAACGAAATGGAACTGGATTCCTTCTAACATTTGGGTAGGAGTTGGAGAAATGACCGAGAAGCAAGTGTCGTTTGAACTTCCTCCAATCTATCAGAAACAAGGAATTAATTTTACACAAGGTAACGGCATTGCAATCTTTCCTGAGGGAGATGCCACTCACTCATCACCTTACATCAAAATTCAACATACAGATCAATCAAACCTGAACAGTGAAAGTATTCTTGAATACGACTTCCTCATCAATGCGACTGGCCCCAAACTTAACTTTGAAGCCACTCCGGGGCTCGGCCCTGATCACCACTCTCTTTCGGTATGCACCGCAGACCACGCAATTCATGCTTCTCAAAAACTTCAAGAAATTATTCAAGACCTAAAAAAAGGACAACATCGCACGCTTGTCATCGGAATGGGCCATGGCTTATGCACTTGCGAAGGTGCTGCATTTGAATACGTATTTAACGTAGATCACCTACTGAGACAAAATGGTGTTAGAGAAAATGCAAAACTAATCTTTATCACTAATGAAAAAGAAGTGGGCGACTTCGGCGTCGGCGGAATGTGGCTAAAAACGCCTGAATTTATTACATCGGGAAAACTTTTTGCTGAATCATTATTTGAGGAACGGGGCATTGAAGCAATCTGTGGCGCTCATGTAAAACTGGTTGAGAACAAAAAAATCAGTTATGAACAACTCGACGGAACCTTCCACGATCTTGAATTTGACTTCGCTATGCTACTGCCGCCATTCACAGGCGTACATTTCAAAGCATTTAATTCAGATGGTAGCGAAATCACAGACACCTTATTCTCTGCGAATCGATTTATGAAGGTTGATGCAAATTACCAAGCAAAAGGATTTGATGAATGGCTTGCGGAGGATTGGCCAAAAACCTACCAAACATCTTATCCAAACATATTTGCTATTGGAATTGCATTCGCACCTCCGCATGCGATTTCTAAACCACAAAAGAGCACAAATGGAACACCCATCTCACCAGCACCACCGAGAACGGGTATGCCCTCCGCCATGATGGGAAAGATGATCGCTCGTACCATAAAGGAAATGATTGAAACACGTTCAAAAAAACCTTCTCGTGTACTCTCTTTAGCCGAAATCGGAGCAGCGTGCATTGCTTCTACAGGCGCACACATGACACGAGGAAGTGCTGCTTCAATCACGATGTTTCCGATTGTACCCGATTACAAAAAATATCCTAAATTCGGGCGAAACCTAAGCCTTACCACTGGTGAAATCGGACTTGCTGGGCATTGGCTAAAAAAGCTGCTTCACTATCTTTTTATCTATAAAGCAAAAGCAAAACTCTTTTGGTGGATGATTCCAGAATGAAGGGAACGAGCAAATGAACGAACAAGCAACTATACCTACCGAGCGCACATTAAGACTAAGAAGATCAATTATATTTCAATTCTGGAGATTTTTAGTCATCAACATCAGAATGGTCATCATGATTTTGAAATCACATGATAAGGAAAACCATTAACTAAGGAAGACCAGATGAATACACTTGTGTTTTGCAATCATTGCCAAAAAATTAACCGTGTACCAAACGAAAAGGCACTATTGGCACAGGCCATTTGTGGCAACTGCAAAAGCGAATTACCCTTTCATCATGGAGTACAAGAAGCGTCTGATGCTGGCCTTAAAAAATTGATTTCAAATTGCGAAAATTTGGTCGTAGTTGATTTTTGGGCCGAATGGTGCGGCCCCTGTAAAGTCTTTACTCCAACGTTTACTGCTACAGCAAAAGAGCTACTTGGCAAAGCGACTTTCGTCAAAGCGAATACAGAAATATGCGTAAACTCTGCTCAAACTTATCAAATCAAAAGCATTCCTACCTTGCTCCTCTTTAAAAATAACGTCGAAATAGGAAGACAAAGTGGAGCACTTTCAAGTTCAGATTTGAAGCAATTCCTACTCTCAAAGCTATAAAGTTAGGCACTTCAAAAGAAGGTGCCTAACTTAGAATTTAAAATTATGCTTTTTTACTGTATGAATTACAAAAAGCGTTACCATAAACAAGTTTGCCTTGGAATATTGTGCAAGTACCAACTTCCTTCCCAGCTTTTACTTCCTTCTTTGCATAAAATTGACAGCTGACACAGTGATTACCTTTTGATGTCGGTGCCTTTTTATAATCTTCTACATATTTAACAGCAGAAGCGAGTGTGTCTTTAGGATCCAGCATCTTAAGCTCAGCTAATGGCTTTGCTGGTTCAGCCGCTTGTGCCGCACTGAATAGTCCCTTAAATATACCGCGTGAAAAAACAGCAACCCCTACTACCTGGCTTGCTACAGTCAAAAACTTTCTTCTATTCATTTCGCTCATTTTCATACCTTCCTTTACAAAGTGTTGGTCCAAGGACCCGCATTGACTACATTACTAAAACCAAAATTCTTTACCGTACTCACAGCCATTCCACTTCTCATTCCGCTCGCGCAGCAAAGTACAATCGGACTGCTCTTAGGAAATTTTCTCAGGCTTTCTTCAGTAAGTTGATCGAGTGGAATATTAATACTATTCGGGTTTGCTCCACCTATAAATTCGGCTGCCGATCTAACATCAACAATCACAGCACCATTCTTAATTAAGTCTGGTAATAACTTTTTCATTTTTTTTCCTCGTAAAAATCGATAGCCGAAAAACCCTATTAGTAAAATTGGGAATATATACGATGTATATCCGTCACACATGAGTACCCACTTCCGTTAAACGTCTTCTGCGGACGAAAAACCAGAATACATAGAACAGCGGAAGAATGGTTCCAAAAATACCAAAAAGAATGATATATTCCCGCTTGCCTAGGAACTTCAAAAAACTAGCACTTATCCCGGTTTTATTCGCTAGCAGCGCATTTTGATAAGCGGTTTCAATTTCCGAAGGAGTATTCTCAACTCCAAAAAGACTTCCAGTCCAAATCGAGCTTTCCGGACTAAAGACAAATGCTGCGTTCGGGTGATCAAACCCGTTTTCAGTTTTTTGAAATGAGTATTGGAACTGAGCTAGAAAGTCCTTTGCATTTGATCGATTTTTGATGACTCCCATTGCCCAATTCGCAGGAAGATCATGATGCTCGCGAAACATTTTCATTGTCTCTTTGCTATCGTCTGAATTGAAAGACAAAAAGAGAATATTCACTAACGACGCATCTTTTGAACCCAATAATGCTTTCTTCAAGTTCTCAGCCAAAAGAGGACAAGTTGAATTACAATTGAAATACGCTGGCACTAAAATCAGAGCTTTGTCACGACTGATAACGTTAGAAACTTCACTTTTAACTCCATTTTCATTCATGTATGAAAATGTGGCAATATGAACATCATTTGGAGGCGAGGCAGAATACATCGCAATACTCATTCGTGGAATAAGAAGTAATGTTAATCCAAAAATTCGAATTAAATTCATTTCCGTTCTCCAGTATTTTGAAATATGGAGATTGGACTATCCGGTGTGAATGCTTGCCCACCCGGATTACCGTCTCGCAGAATCTGATAGATCGGTGGCGCATAGGCTAAGATTGCCATTAATACCGCGCCGATAATCCAAGGTTTTAATCTTTTCACAATTCCAACATCTTCATCATGAAAGGGCTCAGAAAGAGGGAGTGAAAACTCGATTTCATTCTGACTTTCAGATTTAGCCAATAGCGATCGAGCCAAGACATAGAAATAGATTACCATACCGATGGTCATAATGGTTCCACCAACGGCAGCGAGCGCAGTAGAAGATACCCAGTCTGCTCTAAATTCAGGTGCACTTGGATTTAGATAACTTACACCTAAATTACTTCTTCTTGGTTCACCTCTAAGACCACCGATAAATAGTCCTGAAGACATGATCATCACCCCAATCATCCAAGTATAAGGTACAATCATCGCAAGCTTAGGAGCTTGAATTTTCTTTCCCTGAATTCCAGTCAAAATGTAGAGAGTAAGTCCAATAATAGAAAGAAAGACTGGGCCTGCCACCGTTAAGTGAAAGTGCGCTGGAACCCACGCAGTATTATGAACCACTTGATTGACATTATACGATGCGTTTACTACCCCTGTAGCACCGCCGAAAATAAAAATCATCAATCCACATAAGAAGTATGGAAATAGTAATTTAGTTTCGTCAAAGTACGGAAGCTTTCTCCACCACGAGAATAGACCAGTTCCGCCCCGCATTTTAGCAGCCAGCTCTAGAGATGCTGCCAATGTGAACGCCGTCATCATACTCGGAATTGCCACAATGGATGTCAATACGGTATGGATTCCCTTCCAATCATTTGAAATTCCCGGATCTGAAAACTGATGATGCAATCCAAGTGGACTTGAAAACATCAAAAACATCAAGAATGCAAATCTACCGGCAAAGTCGCTGTAAAGCTTGCCTCCAGCGACTTTGGGCATGATATTGTAGTATGCCACGTAAGTAGGTAGTAACCAAAAATAGACGAGCGGATGACCGAAAAACCAGAATAATGTACGAGAGAGTACAACGTTAATATGATCGGTTAGTCCTAAAGACCACGGTACTAGTAACCCCAACACTTCGACTGCAACAGGCACCGTGGCAATTTGCCAAAGTATAAATGTAACTAAGATTCCTAAAATGGACAGAGGTAGCTTCTTATTTTGATTCACCTTATACCAATCCAACGTCGGAACAATCCAGCTATAGAGCGCAAACCAACTACCAACAATAAAAACAGCTAACCCTAAATAGAAGGCAGGGTGCGCTTTCAACGGAGGATAAAATGTATACAGCACACTCGCTTTACCTGCGAGAACTGCCCAGAGAGCACTGGAAGCACCCGCAAGCATCAACCACATTGAAATTTTTGCGAGGGTTTGTTGAACGCGCCCAAGCACCTGAAATACAAGTACATGGCCAAATGCAACCGCAAAAAACGTAGTCAACAGGATGGCATTGATTACTCCATGCCCCGTTAACCCTTGATAGTAATTGATACCGAACAACTCAGTTGTTTTTAAAATTCCGGCTCGCAAAAGAACCTGAATAAGCCCATGGTAAATCCCAAACACAAGAAAAACCGCCGGAAAACTAAGCTCCGTAATAATTATATTCTTTAACCCTTTTGGATATTTCATCGTCGTGCTCACTTTATCGTTTTGATATATTCGGTTATGTTTTTAATTTCATCCTCTGAAACCGGAAGTACCGGCATCACAGGGTTGTAGCCCTTCACAATCTTTTTAATTGGCTCTTTGATTGATTCAGCAATATAGGCATCGTCTACGGTCAACTTCAATCCATCTTGCATCTCTTCAGACCTGCCATATAGACCTCTAAATGTTGGCCCTACTCCACCTGCTGCACCATCCACGTTGTGGCAGGCAACGCACCCTTTTACGCCAAATAGCTCTTTTCCAGATTTTGCTGATGCGGAAAGCTCAAGCTTGGGGTCATTTGCCTGAGTGCTGTCTTCAATAACGGCTTCAGTAATCTTGTCCGACACAGAAATAACCGCATTCATGTTTTGATGTCCGAACCCACAATATTCATGACAAATAATTGGATAATCACCATTCTCACGAAATATTTGGGTAGCTTTGTTTACAACACCTGGCACTGCCATTAAATTTACATGCGTTCCGTTAATGTGAAATCCGTGATTCACATCATTACTTCCCAAGTAGAAATCGACGGTGGAGCCCTTTGGCAATAGAAGCTTTTTAGGCAGAAAATTCCACATTTTAGCCACGTAATGCACTTCATATCGAAGTGGTCCAACCTTAGAAATACTAGGCTCAGTAAACAGCTTTTCGTTCGGTTGACACGTAGGTACCGAGATATTTAAAAACATCGCTGCATAAGCAATCAGCATCAAATGCCCAGCAGAAACCAAAACCGCGATCGTAACCACCTTTTTTTCTGTGGCGTCAATATTTGAGAAACTCACCCATCACCTCACGCTTGTCTAATCATTAAGAAATACACAAAAAGCCAAATTGAACTCATGATCAATAAGACCAATATAAAAAATGCAATTGCACCTTTTGGCACAAAATCTTTTTCATTAAACTTTTCCATCTGCTGATTCTCTTTCATATTAACTTCCACTCGTAGAAATAATGCACTTTCCTTTTAAAATATTTAATAGGTCTTTAGTCTTTTCACTTTTAAGATTTTTGCTTTTAGATTCAATAATCTCAGAGAGAATATGCTCAATATGATTTTCTAAAATATTGGATTCTAAACTTCTGAGTGCGGCCTGAACTGCCCGAATCTGATGAATGACCTCGTAGCAGTGTCGCTTCGACTCAATCATTTTTTTCACACCTTCGACCTGGCCTTGAATTTTCAAAATTCTCGGTATTTCTTCGATGTTGGATTGAGCATGAGGATTGATAAAATCACTTGGTGCTTTTTTCGGTCGTTTTGATGTAGTACCCATACCCCCATAGGGTACTACAGGAAAAAACAACTGTCAACAACCTGAAAGCACCTAAAATGGACTTAAATGGCGATTCATATTTGCCTATAAAATTGGATAGAAACTATGCTGCGGAGGAGCCTTTATTTTATTCTAAATCACTTTTAAGCTTTCGAATTAAGCCCACACAGTAATCTGAAGCTCGAAGGTACTTACCCCCAGGAGAAAGAAGTTTTTCGGCGTCAGGTTTCCGATTGTGATTAATCATTACAATCACCTCTGCAGCCGTCATATGAAACTCTCCATGAGCGGATCGCAAGTTTGAAAATTCGCTATGTGATTCATAGGCTCTTCCATCACCATAGATCCATTTACCTAATGCACAAGCATTGTCTAGGCACACTTTATCAGGATCTAAACTTCCGTCTGGCTTGTCAAGATATCGACTCAACTTCATTTTCCAATCAAGATGTGCGGATATTGCAGCATCAAAATCAAAAGCTTTTTCATTCATAACTACCGCAAAACCGATTTGTCGGCCAATATCAACCAACTGTCCTTTTTGCACCTCTGACTTCGCAGAAAGCTCTAAAGCTGTTTTTAGAGTTTTCTCGGCTACTTGTCCTAATTGCTGGGAAGTGGACTGAAGAATATGAATTGCACTAGTAACTTCTTTTACTCCAATATCTTGCTGCTCGGTTGCTGACGAAATCTCAGTGCTCATGTGAGCCACGGAATCAACTTCGTGTACAATCTTTTCAAATGCTGCATTCCCTTTTTTGCCGCTCTCCATTCCTTGAAGTACATCTGACTTCGATTCATTCATTAATTTTGTCAGTTCACTTTTCATGGAGCTTACAATTTCATTAGTAGATTCAAGACTTGATTTCAGAATATCACTAATTTCTTTTGATGCCCGCCCACTACTTGCTGCAAGTGAACCCATTTCTTCAGCTACTACCGCAAACCCTTTCCCGCTCTCACCTGCTCTTGCCGCTTCAACTGAAGCATTAAAAGAAAGTAGCTTGGTTTGAAATACGATTTCATCAATTAGACCAGCTTTTTCTTTAATTTTTGAGAGTGCTTGAGTTACCTTTTCAAGTTCTGTCAAACTCGCCTCTAAGCGAGAACTCAACTTTTCAGTACTCAGATTAATATCGCCTAGTCCTTTAAGCAGCTGACCTATTCCATTTCTTCCATCTTCAACAGCCGATTTTGCGTTCTGAGACATATTCGCTAACTGACTGGCGCTTTGAGCTGTTCTTCCCAACATAGCTGAGATTTCCTCAAGCGCTGAAGATGACTGACTTACCGCTTGGTTCTCTTCACTCACTACTTTTTTTAGAGATTCGCTTGCTGAATAAAGCTCTCGCGAGCTTTCAATAATAATTTGATAATCATCGGCAAAGTTTTGAAGAGATGAACCAGAATTAATTCTCTTTTTATTACTAAAGTAGAGGAAAATAGAACTGAGCAGAAGCAACGAACCAGTGCCCATTAGACAAAATGAATTTTGGTAAATACCGATTCCAACCTGAAGAATTGAAACCAATGGAAATACTAAACTTTGAAAGATTCTCATGATCTACCTATCGGAAATTCTTGGGAAAACTCAAGAAAATCAAAAGAAGTAAAGGATATCAGAATTCGATGAAAAACATTATCCACTGCATTATGTTTTGGCTATCAAACATTTTAAAATGAAACCTCCGCTACATTGCAGCATAGGCATAGTGATATGAAAACAAACTAATGCTGCAGTTCAATAGGGGCCTTCCTCCATTTCATTACATCCACCGTTACCCAACTCTGAGACAACTGTCTCACAATTGATACAATCGTCTCATCTTTTATCAATAGTATTAAGCACTTGACTAGAGCAATGTCTCAATGTAAACGGTTGACCCACGAGAGAGGCTCAATAGAAGCAATGGAGGGAGCAATGGCAGAAGCAACAGCAACCAAAGCAGTGACCAATTTCAATTACAGCTCGGGGTTCGTCCTCGCGATTGTCGCGAACGTCCTTTGGGGAACAAGTTTCTTAGCATCGAAGTACACCCTTCAAGCATGGGGGCCATTTACATCAGCCGCATTAAGGTTCGGAATCGCAACCATCTGCCTTCTTGGCATATTAAAAGCCATGAAAAAGAAAATTGATGTACCAGAAAACCCTAAACAGTGGCTCGGCCTAATCATCATTGCCACTTCTGCATTTGGAATTCTCTATCCAATGCAACTCGCAGGTCTCAAGTTCATTCCATCGAGCTTATCGGCAGCGATCATGCTGATCTCACCACTGGCAGTTCTTTTGCTTAGTCGCATTGTTCTCAAAGAACGCCTTTCAAAACTAAAATATGTCGCTTTATGTTTCGGGGTCGTTGGTGGAGGTGTTTTACTTTCCTCAACCAGTCACGGAATCAACATTGATTTGAACTCAGATCTTTTCTTAGGAACTCTGCTTACACTAGCTTCGGCAGTAAGTTTGGCGGTTTCGGCAATCGCTACTCGAAAATATTCCAAAGAAATTTCAAGCGCGTCCATCACTTTCTGGACGATGGCCATAGGTTTTTTAGAGTTAACTTTGGCCGCATTCATCTTTGAAGAAAATGTATTAGCAACAATAAACACAAATTCAAACATGCTTTCTTGGATGTCGCTCTTTTTCCTCGCATTTGTTTGTTCAGCGTTTTGCTTCTACATTTGGAACCATGCGCTTTCAAAAGCTTCACCACAAGAAATCGCTTCTTCAATGCACATCAAAACTCCAACTGCCGTTTTGCTGGGAGTATTCATTGCAAATGAAGAACTCACCTCGACCGTTATAATTGGAACCGTTCTAGTAATGTTTGGTGTTTGGCTTTCACAACAAAAGAAACTTTGGGGGCTAGAATGAATACTTTTATCCCAGACTTAGTAATTGAAGTAACGGGCATATGCAATCGTGCTTGCATCGGCTGTTATGCTCCGAACGTGGTATCAAATGAGGATGCATTAAGCCTTTACGCAAAACGTCCTGAATTGTTTTTAACTGAGGACTCACTCACATCAGCTCTCAATGAATTGGAAAGAACACCGTATTTAACTTCAATCCGTGGTGGCGAACCAAGCATTCATCCACACATTTCGTCTCTACTTATGGCAGCCAGCATGCAATCGAATCATGTGATGCTTGAAACGCATGGTCGATGGCTGTTACCAAAAAACGTTGTAAAATATAAAGAATTAATACGAACGATTCGCAACAACAACATCATCGTTAAAATTTCATTCGATAAAATGCACGGCATGAAAAAAGAAGAGCTCCAACAAATTACAGATTTTTTAGGCTGGAATGAAATCGACTATCGGATCGCAATAACCGAAAGCTCACTGACCGATTTTATCCAAACTCGATCTTTATGCTCATGGATAGCCGAAGAAAAAATCATTTTTCAACAAAAAGCAAAAACCGAGCATGAACTTGTAAAGCCGATGATTGGTACTATCAACATTCGCGGAGAACTCAAAAGAACGGTAACTCACAAATTTCTTCAAGAAGACACTTTAGGAGAAGCTACTGCATGAAGCTAGTCTTAGCTCTGGCATTTTTTTGGGGAACGTCAATTGCCAGTGCAAAAGAAACTGTGCAAATTGCACTCGCCTCAAACTTTTCAGAGCTGAGCACCGTTTCATTTAACCCTTTTGGCGGATACTTCAAAGACGCAATTGAACTTGCTATAGCAGATAATAAACCACTTATCGATAAAGCTGGAATTGTGTTAAGCCTTAAAACATATGACTACGGAATAGATGATATCAATGTCATCAAAAAAGTTAAAGAAGCTGCCGCATCTAACGCAATTGCAGGTATTGGCTATAACTATTCATCAGCAGCTTTACTTGCGGCACCTGTGCATATCGCAGAGAAATTTCCGATGCTCTCTCCAAGTGCATCAGCCAACAGACTAAGCACTTTTGGGAAATATGTACATCTTGGATCGTTTAACAATCAGTTTATGGTTGAGACACTTGCAAAGGTAGCAACCACTGTTCTCAAAAAGAAAAAAATACTGATATTAACTGCCGTGAACTGTGCCTACTGCGTGGATTTGGCAAACAGCTTTAGCGAGGAAATCAAAAAGCATCAGGGTGAAATTGTTAAAAATATTCCGCTACTTCAAGAAGATACAGATTTTACGAAAATAGCTAATGAGGCAAAGCAACTAAACTTTGATGCTGTATTTGTACCAAATCAGGAACTAACTTCCGCAAGACTAATAGCCGCACTAACTGAAGCTGGCATAACAAAGCCATTTTTAGGTGCTGATGGCTGGGGCAATGAAGGCACTGAGTTTTTCCGTGTATTAAAAGGCAAAACATTTATAGGCTATTCGGTAACGCATTGGCATCCAAAAATGATGTCTCCAAAGTCAAAAAAATTTGTAAGTAGTTATCTAAATAAGTTCAATAAACTTCCAAACGATACTTCAGTGCTGGCTTATGACTCCATGACCCTTCTAATCCAAGCAATTGTTAAAACAAAACCACTGTCACGGGAAACATTGGAAGCCACCCTTTCTTCAATTAAATCTTTTGATGGTGTAACTGGAAAGGCATTCTGGGAACCACACAAGGCACCAAGGAAAGACCTTATTGTTTTAAAAACTTCTGATAACGGATTTGCTATTCATAAAATAGTCTCACCAAATGTGGCGGTGAACCATGAATGAAGCTAAGTCTTTAAAACAAAAAGTTTCGGAAATTTCGATATATTCGTTTATCTGTATGACAGTGATTATGTTTACCTGCTTCATGCTCTATTCAATGAAGAAAAACAAGATCACTGAAGCTCAAATCAAAGCAGACCTAAGTTTAAATCTTAGAAATCAGATGAATCAGTTTTTACCATCCTACCTACTCCCCGAACAACAGCAGGGTATGGGTTTGATACTATCGAAAATTAAAGCGGATGAAGGACTTGAAGACATTAAAATTATCCAGTCACAAAAGGATATACCTAGCAATTATGAAAACTGTAGACCGAGCGATAAATCAAATGTGATTTGCCCTTCCAATGATCTCTCCTTAACTGCTTTGGTTGCTCCGCTACAAGAGACGAACAATGTTTACGGGTACATCTTTAAAACCAAAAAGAATGCGTCAGCAGCAAATCTTGAAGGAGCCATTCAGTTTGCCGGTGTTGCCCTGTTAATTATCGCCATTGCATTTATTGCAATCTATTTAAGACTAACAAGAATGGTCGCAAAGACACTTCCGAATTCAATGGATCAGTTGGTAAAATGGATTGAATCCGAAATTGAGGGAAAACAATCAGATTGCGTACAACTTCAATTCAAAGAACTTGAAGAATTGAAAGTAAAAATTGCTGAGGTAATTGAACGCGCAAATAAATCAAGAGATCAGGCCGTTATTGGTCAAGTGACTAGCGGAATCATGCACGACATTAAAACACCATTGCAGTCCATCGTAACGGCTGTACACCTTGTTAGCGAGCAAGAGGAAAACTCATCAAAACGCGCAAGAAGACTCGAAAATCTCTTTACAATGTGTATGAATAATATCCCATTGATTGGGGAAATCATCGAAACAACCTTAGATGGAAATAGAAAAATTCAGATTACTAAATCAAAATCTAATTTACGAGAAACTTTGGAAACGTCGTTATTGCATACACGCGAGTTATCAAGACTAAGAAATGTGACCGTTGAAGTTAATGCTCCTAGCGAAGTTATGGCGACCTACGACTCTCTTCAGTTTATTCGTGTCGTAAACAACTTACTAAAAAATGGAATTGAAGCTGCCTCAGAGGCTGCCAATGATTGTCCTCGCAGAGTCAAAGTATCTCTTATTCCAGAGGATACAAACATCAAATTAACGATTGAGGATTCAGGATCAGGGTTCAATGTTTCTCCTGACAAAGCATTTCGCGCATTCAGAACCACTAAAACCAGAGGGACTGGTTTGGGACTGCTCATTAGCAAAAAGATTGTTGAGGCACATAACGGGGTAATTATGGCTTCAAACTCCTCTGAATTCGGGGGAGCAAAAATGGAAGTAGTACTTCCAACTTAGGGGATGAAATGAATAAAATACCAAAAATTTTAGCAATCGACGATGACCTAAATTGGCTTAGCCAAGTTCCTCTTATTTTGGAAGACACTTGCGAAGTATCAACTAGATCGAACATTGACGATGGAATAAGAGCAATCCAAGACACTTTTTACGATGTGATCCTACTCGATTTGAATTTTGGAAACGACCCAAGAACTGGCCTAGACGTTTTTAGGAAGATTAAAGCCAAGGATCATAGTGCTGATGTGATCGTAATTAGTGGCGAAACGAATCCTACAAAGCTCATTCAGATCATGAACGCAGGGATCACCACATTCTTGCCGAAGCCATGTACCCCAGATCAAATTCGTATATCAATTGCAAATGCGGTTCATGCCAAACAAATTAAACTGAAGGCTCTAAATCTTGATACTAAAGGACAGGAAAAAATCTTGATCGGCCGATCTTCACATATGCGACGGGTTCGTGAGCAAATTGCCTTTATTGTAAAAAATGGAATCAAAGACGTACTTCTTACAGGTGAAACAGGAACTGGAAAAGAAGTCATAGCAAAAATGATTGCCTATCAAGCAGACCCTAATTGCAGATTTAATGCGGTAAACTGTGCAGCCATCAGTGACGGCCTTGCTGAATCGGAACTCTTTGGCCACGTTCGTGGTGCATACACCGGAGCTGACCGTGATCGCCCCAGCGTTTTTGAAATTGTTGGCGGTGGCTTTGTCTTTTTGGATGAAATTGGAGATATGCCACTTACTCAACAAGCAAAGCTTCTTCGAGTACTACAAGAAAGACAGATTCTTCGTGTAGGTTCATCAGAAGCAAAAGAAGTAAATTTTAGGTCTATATCAGCAACTCATGTTAATTTAGAACACGCTATTATTCAAAAGCGTTTCAGAGAAGACCTCTTCTATCGAATCAACAAAGAAATCATTAACGTTCCAGCTCTTAGGGATCGCAAAGAAGACATTATAGATTTGACTCATTACTTTTTAGCCCAAGCCTTCCCAACAAAACGATTAGGAATAACTGAAGAGGCATTAGAACTTTTGATGGCTTATCATTGGCCAGGTAACGTTCGCCAATTACAGCGTGTAATTGAGTCTATCGGCTCACATTGTGAAGAAGATTCTGTAATCAGAGAAGCAGATGTCTGTCACGGCCTTCCTCAAGTTGCAAATGTATTTGGCAGTAGAGCTTCACGCGTTCTGATTGGCAGATATGGAGCATCACTAATCAGCAAAGAACGGGATCGCTTTGAAAAAGCCCTGTCAGCAGCTAGAGGAAACAGGACAATCGCAGCAGACAGTCTTGGAATGTCACGAGCTACATTTTATCGTAGAGCTACAGAACTTGGTTTAATTCAGGCACGTGAAGTAGAAACCACGCAATCACACTAAATCCAAAAGTAATTTAACCTAAGGGGCCACTCATGGAATGATTCTGTGAGTGGCTTTTTTATTACCAAATTCTCATTGAGACACTTGTATCGACTTTGAAACAACTGTTCGAAACACTTTTCCGATACACATGTCTCGTGTCTCACTCGCGTGAAACATCTGTCTCGCAAGCAAAATCAATTATAACAAGCATTTGTATTTTTCTTTTTTTAAAAACGTGTTGGCACGCTTTTGCACTCTATGTCTGTGAACACAAAAAGTGTCTCACAACCAAAGGAGGTGTCAGTGAACACATCAGAAGACCTAGAAAATACTGTAGAAATACTAAACGAACTAACAGATCACTACCGAAATTTAAAGGAGCGCGAACGAAATCGTGTCGGCGTAAGAACGATGGAACATTTCTATCACTCACGATGCCCTCGATGTAATGCGCGTTCGAAAATTTTATCTGGCTATCCATATTGCCCTGATTGTAGCTGGGATTCACTCGAAGACCCTTGCTACATCAAGGCGGCCTGATGATGGGATTGATTTATCTTCTTCTAGCAATTTATCGAAAAAAAGCCCGAATCGATGAAGACGTATTTTATCAGGTGAGAGCTGGGCAAAGAACAGAATGGATCACACCTGATGAATGGATCAAAAGAAATGAAGAACACTATCTTAACTTAAACCATATAGGAGCAATAAATTATGCAAACTCTAAAAGAAATTTTAAACGAACAAATCAAACAAATCAAAGATGTGAAATTTTATCGATTTCATCTTTTCACCAATCATGAAGATAAAAAAAGAAATGTTGGAATGGCTTACCTCATGGAAGGCCATAATTCATACACACTTCGACTTTGGACGCTACTTGAAGACAAATTCTACCTTTTGCCATCAAAAGATGATGCTTCAAAATTCAGCATTCTAACCCGAGAACCCAGCAGATCACTCAGTCATAAGAACAAGTATTTCTGGAACGTAATCGGCAATGCCCATGCAAATGCAAGTAAGGGGGTTATCGAACTGAACTTCGATCTTTTTGAAAAGAAGATCTACATGAACATCCATCCGGAAGAATCAGAAGCGTCTGATGGAAAACTGATTCCTGAAGGAGTCCTTCCAGCAGCCTAAAGATAGCCCATACGCGATTACAAGTTGAAATATAAACCACTTACATGAAGGAGAAACGAATGAACAAGAAACAAATGGCAATGACTTTAGTACTGGTAGCAGTAATCGGAATTTTTGTACCCGATCTTGCCCATGCAGGACTTGAAACAAGCTTAATGGGAATTAAATCGAAACTGACTGGAGTTATTTTACCGCTCTTATCAGTCATCGGAATTGCGATTGCAGGGACTTCATTTTTTACAGGAAATCCAAATGCAAAACAGCACATCGCTTATGCCATTATTGGTTGTATTATCGGTTTTGGTGCTCAAGGGATTGTGGACTTTATCGCACAAACAGTTCGTTAAGGGGGAATGAATGGAAGATGAAGGGTTAATCACCACAAAGGTTCCGAGAGCATTAGAAATGAAAAGTAAGCTTTTTGGCTATGAACTGCCTGACTTGCTAATGATTTTCTTTAATCTCGCAATCACCAATTTGATCTTTGGTGGGACTTCCTTTCGTTACCCGATGGTATGGGGAACAACGCTAACGCTGGCGTTGTTCCTCTACTTCGCTAAGAAAGGTAGACCCGATAATTACGTTCAACATCTCGGCGAATATCTAATTCGTCCTGCCTACTACGCTGCTGGAAAGGCAGATTGCTTGTACCGAAAATTTAAAGGCAAAACTCGAAAGGAGTTAAAATATGTTTCAAAAGAAGAATAATGATCCAAGCCTGTCCGAAGAACTTCCTTACTGGGAATTCTCAGAATATCCACGACCACATTTAATTTTAAGTGATGGGTCTTTGGTGGCTGGCATGAAAGTATCACTCATTGATATTGAATGTTTCGATGACAATGAAGTCAATCAGCTCGCTTTAAAACTACGGGGTGTTTTGAATTCAATTTCTGAGAACACTTCAGTGCAATTCTGTTTGTCTGTAGGTTCAAATTTTTCCAGTGTTTTAAAAAAACACTCCAATGGAAAAACTTCAAACATTCATCCTCTAGTTGCTTCCATTGCCGAATATCGGGAAAAGAAACTGAATGCGGCTCTAGATTCGTCAGAACTCTATCGACCCGAACTTTCGATCTATCTTCGCACTCAAATGATTGGAGCAAAGAAACTGAGCTTTCTTAAAAAGAAAGAGGAATTTTCAGAAGCCTCTGCTCAAAACTATGACGAAACACTTGAAGCACTATTTCAGAATATGGATACGCTGATTTCGTCATTCACATCTATTGGGCTTAAAGGGCTTATTCTAGCTGCCCAAGACCTAAAAGCACACATTTATGAATATCTGAATCCAAAACGATCCAAAACAGAACCAGTGCCTCTGGTGTCCAACCCTAAAGATGACAACCTTGATAAGGTTACCTTAGATGAAGTCGATTGGATGGCTGAACAATCACCAAGAGAGCAATTGGTATTTGGCGATCTGATTTTGGGATTTGATCAGTTTACATTAGATTCCCATCACCATAGGGTCATCACGCTAAAAACTCTGCCTGAAGTCACCTTTGCAGGACAGCTTTCCACTTTCCTTCGGATGCCATTTCACTACGATTTGATTTTATCATTTGAAGTGCCAAGTCAAGCTGATGAAATGTCAAAACTAAATCAAAAGCGAAAAATGGCACATTCGCTTGCGATGACATCTGGGAATAAAGTGAGTGACCTTGAAAGTGAAACTAAACTTTCATCAACCGAAGAATTAATCCGTGAACTTCTCAGCACAGGACAACGCATCTATGCAGCCCAAATGAGTATTGTTCTTCGCGCTCCTGCAACAGAGGAAGGAAGCAAGAAGCTTAACCGCCAAGTTCGCGATGTGCTTGCAAGATTTAGAGCACTTCAAGGAGCAGAGGGTTTAGAAGAAAGTGTTGGTTCATGGAAGATTTTTAAAGGTGACCTACCGTGTGCGCCTATTCGACTTGAGCGTGCAAAGAAATTTAAGACTAACAATCTTGTAGATTTCATCCCTATCTACGGGCCACGCGAGGGTGACGATGATCCTGCTGTCATCTTCAGAAACAGATTAAATGGTCTAGTAAGCTTTAATCCGTTTGATTCTAAGCTTACCAATTACAATGCTCTGGTCACAGGTTCTTCAGGAGCCGGAAAAAGCTTCTTAAATAACTGCATTTTAACTCAGGAGCTTGCGCGAGGCCTACGGGTTTTTATTATTGATATTGGCGGGTCATATAAAAAACTGACTGAAGCCTTGGGTGGCCAATACCTTGATATGGACTTATCAGATCAATACCGACTAAACCCATTCGATATTCCCGATCCAACCCAAGAACCAAGCAACCAAAAACTTAAATCGCTTCTTGCCGTAATTGAGTCAATGGTTGTCGAAGATGAAAAATCAAAACTCAATAAACTAGATCGCGTTCTCTTAGAAAAAGCCATTATCGAGCTTTACGAGGAAAAACGAAAAACTAAATCTGTACCCGTTCTTTCGGAATTAACGGAAAAACTTTCCAAAAGTAAAGAACCTTCGATGGTTGAGGTTTCTAAAATCCTTTTTATGTGGACTGGAAGCAGACCTTACGGAAAACTGCTTGATGGCTTTGGATCACTCAGAACGGATGCACCAATTTGTACTTTTGATTTGAAAGGCCTTTCTCAATTCCCAGACCTTCAAAGCGTAATGATTCTAATTCTTACTGACTTTATTCTCACTCAAGTTGAGCAAGATAAAGTGAACAAAAAACGAATCATCTTGGATGAAGCGTGGCAGTTGCTAAAATCAAATGCTGCTGCTGGATTCATGGAGTATTGCGCGCGAACGCTTCGAAAAACGGGTTCAGGGATCACCTTCATCACACAAGGGGTGGAAGAAATCGTAGAGAGCCCGATTGGGCCAGCCATTATGAATAACACCGCTACGAAATTCATTCTACTTCAGCGTGGGGATTCTGAAATTCTAAAAAATGCACTCAAGCTGAACAACCAAGAACTAAATCTAATTTTTTCTCTTGAGCAGCGTAAAGGAGAATTTTCAGAGGGATTTATGATTGAAGGCGATCATCGTCAGGTAATCCGAATCTTTCCTAGCCCATTTGAATATTGGCTCTCAACTTCCGATGCTTCAGATAATCGCTATATCCAAGAATTGAGAGAATCGGGAATGTCACTTGTTGATGCGATCGAGTCGGCTGCCCGTGATTATCCAAACGGAATTGCTCAAGCCAAAAAAGAATTGGCGGCACCATGAATTTTAAGAAAAAACTCGTAACTGTTGCAATTTGTTTTGCGCTCATAAATCCGAAACCTGCAAAGGCTGACTTGTTTGGCGGTGACGTTGTGGTGCTAACACAAATACTGGCTCAAGCGATTCAGCAACTGATTCAACTGAAGCAACTTTTCAGCACGAGCCAAGACACATTGAGCCTATGGCGAGACATTAATCGAGGGATCAGAGATGGACTGAGTGTAATTCAAATCATTAACCCACGGTTTAACCCTGGCCTATACGGTAGTCTTGAAACATCTGAACAAGTGCAAAGAGCAATTGAAGATTTATATGGAGCAATTCCTAAAACAAGTGAATACAAATTGCAAGAAGCTCAAGACCGATCTGTTTCTGAAAGTATTGCGATGAACGGAACACTCTTTCAGTACGCAGACAGTGTTGATGAGGAGACGAAAAGAATTATCGCTCATTCTCAGGCGGTAAATCCACAAGGGGCCGCAAAGCTTACAGCACAGTCGATTGCAGTACTCATAGGTGTAACCACGCAGGTATTACGAACCAATTCCATGATGCTGAAAATGATGGGCCAAAACATGGCCTTATCAAATCGAAAAGAAAAGCTTCAAGCTCTGCAATTTAAAGCTCAATACGGAGGCATTTCCCAAGCTTTGGGAACCATCCCTAAAGAGACAAAACTTCAGCCGCTTGGCACAGAAGAAGGGAGGTAACAATGCCACAATTTGAACTACTTGGATCACTAATGAGAAATCTTCATCAGGAGTTTGTGACCATGTACTATTTGTTTTTGCCAGTATTTTTTGCGCTGGCAGTAGTAGTCGCGTGGGTAAAATCACCAACTGGGAGCCCTGAGTTTATTCACATAATCAAACGAGCGATCATTGCAACCGTACTACTAGTTGCGTTTCCTGACATTAGTAAAGCAATAATCGCTTTGGCGGATGGAGTTGCAGAACGAATAGATCATCTAAATAGCCTTGATAATGTAATCAGAATGGCTCAAGAAAAATCTGACGGATATTCACTTTCGGTATCCAGCGTGATTCTTCAGTTTAATGATCTGATCATCGCGACACTCTCTTTTTTAAGTTATTTGATTCTGTATATCGCAAGGTACATCACGGTGGCGATGTATCACTTCTTCTGGACGTTTTTCATGGTTTCAGCTCCCCTGCTCTTGCTCTTTAACTTATTTGAAGGCACTCAACAAATCACAATCAATTTATTCAAAGGAATGATTGAAGTTGCTTGCTGGAAAATTGTCTGGGCAATTTTGGGAGCGATGCTACTCGCACTTTCTTTTGGAGATGCGTACAAGGCTGAAGGCAATTACCTCACTTTAATTGTAATGAACTTTGTTATTGCGGTAGCAATGCTCATGACTCCGATGATGGTGAGATCCCTTGTCGGTAGTGGACTCCAATCCATGTCATCGGCTCTTGGGGCAGCAGCCGTAACCGCAATGGCAGCAGCACCCGCAAAAGCCGCGGCTTCCATTCGAACTTCAAGAGCGTTTATGAACGATCCAAAGAGCTTTGTGAAACAACAATTTGATCATGCCTTTAACCCCAACAGCAAAAGTCGTCAAAACGGACGAAAGTAAGGAGAACTATTTATGCAAGAACTAAAACCCATTGGACTTAAAAACGCACCTCTTCCGAAAATGATTGGCAGTCTAATGCACTCAAATCAATTCTTAAAGACATTTACCATTTCAAGTCTGGCTTTAGTATTCATGGTACTAGGTGTACTTTTGGTGATGGCAACAAAAGAACCACTTGTCATCACCCTTAGATCAGACGGAAAAGCAATCGAACAAGTCGCCCAACCCAAAGCCGAAGATCAGATCAAAGAAGGAATCAATAAGTATCTTGAAAAGCGTTATCAATGGGAACCTGAAAATGTCATCAAGAAATTGAAGGAATCAGAAAAGTTCATCACTCCACAGGCTTTGAAGGCATTTCAAAGTGCAGTGGCGAATGTGGCTAAATTTTCGACTGACAAAATCGTTTCACAACGAATTTATCCAAACAACATAGAGATCAATCTGTCTAAGGGTACTGCTTACATTACTGGTGATCGCGTGACTTCGATTCAAGGCCTAAAAGCTGCTGGAAATTTAAAACTAGAACTTACTTTTGAAAGTGGTCCAAGAACTGAAATGAATCCTTGGGGCATTTACATCTCTAAAGAACGAGAGGAATAAACATGAAATCAAAACCTCTTACTATTTTGATGTTTTCAATAATGATGATGGTTTCAAATGCAGAAGCGCGAGTTCGTCGAGTTACTGTCAATGGAGACCAGATTGTAACGGTTAAAACAAGTCTTGGAATCGCAACTATCATCCAAGTTCCTGATCGACCGAATAGTGTTGTTGTTGGAGATCAAGATGCTTTCAAGGTTGAATACTTGGATCAGGCCATCACTATTAAACCGATTTCAAACGGAGCAAGAAGCAATCTCTACATTTATACCGATTGGAAACGGTTTAATGTTGAACTGGTTTCAGGTAGTGAATCTATTGCTGACTATGTGGTATATTTGGATAATCCAAAAGCAAGAGCAGCAACTATACCTTTATCGTCTAATCAACAAACGGGTGTCACTTGGACTAGTTTTAAAAAATCACTCCGAAATGATTCTATTCAACTAGATGTAAAACGGCTTGGGCTAGTTAGAGATGGCTTTCTTTTAGTGGAATTTACGATTACATCTAAAACTCCTCAAGCATTTAAACCAGAATGGATCTGGCTAAGTCAAAATGGTGAAACAAAGACAATTCACAATCTTTATTTATCCTCACTAGAGGTTTCAAATCAGAAATCTATTTCAGGGGTAATGCAGCTAAAAGCAATTGATTTATCTCCAACGGACTCAATGCGACTAGAAATAAGACGTAAGAAAAACTCGTATCTCACCATTCAAAAAGTCAATTTATGGAAGCGTTAATAAAGGAGGTCGCGCCTATGGATATGAAATCATACTTCCTAAAGGAGGCAAAACCGTTTGTTTCAAAACGAGAGTTCAACTGGAAAAAAGTTCAATTCATTGGTGTTGCTTTGCTTGGAGTTGTACTCGTTGGTATTTTGTTTTGGCCCCAATCAAAACCAGAACAAACGACATTTAGTGAAAGAGCGGAAGCTGGAAGCTTGAATCAAGCAAAACCAACTGAAAATGATCCCAGCCAAGAAACGCTTAGGCAGTTTCAAGAATCAAGAACAAATGCAGATCAAGTACATAGCAATCTTGATTACCTCTATAAACCGAACTCCCCTTCTGGATTTGGTGGCGGAGGCTCAGCAGGTAGCAAAGATCGAAATACGGCTATGATTCTGAGTCGCGGAGGAACGGACAGTAGAACGCAACTTTCGAGCGGCACTAAGGTTATGATTCGGCTGAATGGAAAAACTACGATTTCAAGCGGTTCAATGCCTGTCATGGGCATTGTTTCAAATGACGTAGCTAGTGAAAACGGAACCGCAATCCCTATCGGATCAAAGGTTCTAGGAGAAGCATCATTTGATTCAGACAGTGAGCGGGCTTCCATCACATGGAGATCAATCATTATGTCGGACGGTCGAGAACGTCCATTCGTAGCCATCAGCCAAGGGCGAGATGGACAAGCTGGAATTGATGGCAATGTGCATTCGGAAGGGGTGAAGAACGCTATCGGGCAAACTTTAACTCGTTTCATTGGTGCCTATGCGGCTGGCTCCATGAACACTGGAATGCTGGGAGCAAACCAAGGCGGAGATACAAATGGACTTAGAAATGCCGTTGCACAAACCGCAACCGACCGAGCAAATGCGCTTGGGGAAAATATGCAAAAAGAACGTAAGTGGATCGAGTTGGAAAATGGAACGGAAACCGTTGCAGTATTAAACCAAGCTTTCACATTTAGAGATGCAGGAGCAACCTATGGAAACTAAACAAAGTGAATCTGGAGGTGGCGAGAACATTGTCATCGGTGGACTGGCTGTGACCTTTGCATGGAAACTTTGTGAGCGCACATGGAATTACCTAATTACTCATCCGCGGTATCTCTATGCAGTAACTGGTATCGCTCTATCTGGGATCATTGCAAGCATGTTTTTTCTAGGGCGAAAAATCATGAGGAAACGCGCCAATCATCTTTTTGAACGAGCTATTCTGGGGATTGAAAATGATTCTGTATTTTGCGGTCGTACTGACAAAAATGAGGATGTTTGGATTAAGCCACGTCAAAGAGCAATGCACACTCAGGTAATTGGTACAACCAACGCAGGTAAAACCGAAAGTGTGATTCTTCCGTGGGCAATTCAAGATATTCATTCAGGAAAAGGCCTATTGCTTATTGACGGAAAAGCCGACAATTCACTGATTGATAAGCTATGGGCCTATACAAAACTCGCAAAACGAGAAGATGATTTTAAACTCTTTAGCTTAAGTCGCCAAAAAGAATCCTTTCAATTCAATCCATTACTCGGCGGTACCGCAGAAGAAATTACTGAGCGAGTATTTAATGCTTTCGAATTTGAAAACCCCTACTATCGTTCGCTCCAATACGAAGTCATGAGTCAGGTGATGAGGATTTTTGAAGCTTCGAAAACCACACCAACGTTTCAGCGTCTTCATCAAGCAATGGCCAGACCAAAAGTGATGGAAGAAATGATTATTAGTGTAACTGACCCAAGCATCAGACGCTGGTATTTAAGCTACTGCGATATGGCCCCAAAAGATCGTGAAGAACGTACCAGTGGACTACTCGCTGCGATTAGCCACTTTGCTTTTGGTGAACATTCAAAACTGTTTAACCCAGAAAATGGTGCGATCACCATCGATGAAGCCCTGAAGAAGAATCAAATTATCTACTTTCAACTACCCGTTCTACTTTCTCCATTTTTAGGGAAAGCGACTGGAAAACTCCTTTTGCAATCGCTTCAAGCGGCAGTTGCTAACCGACATAGGTTAGCTCGTGGCGAGGAAAAAAGGTTTTTTAGTGTGTTCTTGGATGATTTTTCAGAATACCTCTACGAAGGCTTTGTTACGATTTTAAATAAATCGAGATCAGCTAATGTCGGAGTGGTATTTGCTCATCAGGCACTAGGTGACATTAATGTTCTGGGTGAGCCAATTGCGAACTCAATTCTCACGAATGCCAATTTAAAAGTATTTATGCGCGGCAATGATCCTGACAGTGCCGAATACTTTTCAAAAGTAATCGGAACACTTACAGCGACCAAAACCACAGAACGCCAGACCAAAAGCTTGTTTGGAGTAAAGAAAAGCGGCGAGATGTCGGCTCGTGATGTTGAACAATTTGATGTCCATCCAAACATCTTTAAAAAGGATTTGGGTGTGGGCGAAGCGATGGTCATCGTGCCCCACGAGCGAGGAGCTAAAACCATTAGAATTAAATTCTCGAAACTTGATGATCTAACACCTGAAGAAATGCCTACACCTGAAAAGCCAGTAATGCCACTCATTACCGAAAAAGAAGAAACAAAAAAAGAATCGAATGAACAATCCAAAGACGCTCTCATTAACGCACCTTAATTTAGGAGGATGAATGAACACCAAAAAATTGATAAATAAAATGATGATGATTTTAACTTTAACTGCCCTACTTATTCAAACAGGATGCTCTACTTTGGGAAAGTCGGTGGGCCTCGGGACTGCGATTGGCGCAGGGACTGGGGCCGCATTGGGCGGGATCGTTGATCCCGGAAAAAATGGTGAATACAGAACTCGGAATGTTATCATTGGCGCAGGAGTTGGTGCGATCGCAGGAGGACTCACCGGATCGGCAATTCACGAAAGCTCAGAACGCGACAAAGAGCTAGCTTACCTCAAAGGCAAAGAGGCACAACGAAAGTCTGCTGAGGGCAAAACTGTACCTAACTTACAGCAACCCAAGGTTGAAGCTCAATGGGTAGAAAGCAAAGTCACAGGAAACCGATACATCGAAGGGCACTTTGAATACATCATCACGGAACCTACTCGCTGGGAAACTCCGCAGTGAAATATCAAAATGGCCGCGAAGTTTCCATACCAGTTTTCCAAGCCATTCGATACATGACCAAGGTCGGTGTCATGACCCGTAGAACTTGGAATGAGTTTTTTGGTCAAGGCACTCTCAATTGGAAGCAAAAGCAACTCCGTCTTTTAATAAAGGCAAAAGTATTCAAGCCGCATCCATTTGAGGACGTATGCAATACCTACGTCATTGGAAATTACGGACTAGAGATGATTCAAGATATGAAATGGAACAGCGTTTACCATGTTGAACCAAAATTCATTAAACATGATGAAACTGTAGCCCGTGGCGTTTGGAAATTAGAAATGGCCTCACTCTGTACTAAATGGCTTACCGAAAGGGAACTAAGAAGACAAAACTCGAAGCACTTTAAGTTAGCCGTCAAGGACGGTGGCCCAAAATATCCTGACGCTGTTTTGATGCTTCAAGGGAAAACAACCTCACCCGTTATTGCCCTTGAGTATGAAAAAACTGCAAAGAATAGTTGGCGATATAACAAGGCTATTAAGGCATACAGCGAATCGGGTGAATTTAGCTTTATCCTTTTTTTGGTTGAGAGTGACGGAATTGAAAATACGATAAAACGCAGTATGAAGTTTATTGGAGATAGCCAACTAAACTCAAAAATTGGCTTTATTTCGATCGAAGACTGGTTGAAGAATCCGGGCTTAGCGGAGATCAGAGGCATCAATACGATTAAAAATATAACCGACATAATGATGGTGAGTTGATGAATCGAAGTGTCCTTTTTGAAATCCTCAAGAAGGACGCTTCTTTGAACTAATGAAAACGAACCGAACGAAGAAAAACTTTATTAAAAACAAACGGATTCCGCCGCCGCCGATATTCTAAACGCCCTTTCACCGTCCTTGACCACTCCCCCCCAACGAAGTTGAGAGAGAGTGGTCAAGGACTAAGGGACAAAATATCGGCGGCGGCGGGAGATAGGAGTAAAAAATTATGGAAAATATTAATAAGGAAGGGAAACAGGGAACGGGAACAGAGGAATTCGGAACGGAAAAAAAGAGGTCGGAAGAAATTGCAAAAATCACGGTAAGCAAAGAAGCAGAAGAAAAATTGTCGGCACTGGTGCAAAAAGTAAATGACGGATTCACCAGTGGAAAAGTAAATCGGCAGGACTTGGCAAGCTGGCTTTTGATGAAGTTCTGCTCTGCTCAGGATGAAGCCTTAATTGAAAACATCAGAGCAGATCACTTTGATGAAATCATGATGTTTGAAGCCATACTAAAGAAAAGTAAGGAAACTGGGGTACTTCCTCCTGAGTTTCAAGCACTTATGAAACAACAAATTGGCACAAATGGTCGAACCAAAACAAAAAAGCCCTTGACCTAAAAACTACATCAATGATGTAATCAAAGAAACCGATAAGAATGAGGAATAATGGACGCAAAGGAATTTAAGGAAATAAGAATTAGGCTAAAACTCGATCGAGATGAGTTGGCAAAACTGCTGGAACTTTCTAGTTACACTGCCGTTTCTAACATTGAGCTAGGCCATAGAAATTCAGGAAAATTTGCAGCCAAATTCCTTCGCTATCTTGATTCAATGAAATTTGAAAAAGCACACAAGGTGATAAAGGAGATTAATCAATTTCATAACGAATAGGAGTTACAATGGAGCCTTGGCAAAAACTAATACAAGCTCTTTGTGAAATCTGGGTTGAAGAAGATATAAAAAATGGAAAAGCCCTATATGTCAGGATAGATGTCGTGTTGAAATGTCAGAAAAAATTAGGCCGATTGAG
>CAIMWN010000274.1 GCA_903845155.1 Oligoflexia bacterium | reverse complement strand
TATGCTCCTGAGGTTTACCGCTACCTTGCTCATGCCAAGCGGATGAAGCAAATGGTAAATGCACCCTTTCAGTTTTTTCCAAAAGATTGGTTTGCCTTTTTTGAAAGTAATGGCTGGTGTTCAAAAGAAGTATCTTATTTAGGCGAAGTTTCTGAAACGCTAAAGCGTCCCATGCCGATTCCGCTCTTAGGTCGTATTCTTGGTTTTATCTTTAGGCCACGAAATGGGCGCGGCTACCGGAGATTCAGCGCATATGTAATATTTGAACCAAAGTAAAAATTGTTTGAATGATAAACAATGTGAACAAAAGTAAAGCAAGGCTTAGTAAAAGGATGATAATATGAATACTTTTTTAGCAATATTGACCGTCTTCGCACCTGTCATTTTGGGGAACGCGCAAGCCGAACCAGCCCCGTCTTGGGAAAAAATCTGTTCGCAAGTAAAAAACACCCCTCTACCACTTGCGGATCAACCAAAAAGTGAAGCGCTCGCGACGCTTAAAGGTTGCGACGCCGAGGCACTCTATTACGGGATTCATCAAAGCCCCGATGATGAGAAGGCACGATGGTGCGCTTATTCGCAATTGAAGTCAGGCAATCAGAATATGTTTGGAGGCGATTCCATACTGATGATGATTTATGCAAATGGAGAAGGCGTGCCTAAAAATATTGCACTTGCAGAGCGCTTTGCATGTGAGCTGAATGGCGCGCCAGCTGAAATGGAAGGACGACTGGAGAATCTTGAGCAACGTAAATTGTCCACTGCCCCGTCGACGCGATTTGATCTCTGTGATGACATCACCAGTGGTTACATGCAGGGTTTTTGTGTGAGTCATCAAGATAGAATGAGCGAAGTGAAACGTTCGGAGCAGCTGAATAGCTTGATGGCGAAATGGACTGAAATTGAAAAGAGCTCCTTCAAGCCACTTCAGGCCGCAGCAAAGGAATTTGCAAAGCAGCGGAGCCAAAATGAGATTGAACTCAGTGGTACAGGACGTGCGGCTTTCATCATTGAAGAAGAAGCGCTCCAAAAAAGAGATTTTCTAGAATCACTTACGAAGCTTTCCACGAATCAAGCGCCAAAGTATTCCGCTGCTCAGAGAGATGCCGAAGAGAAAAAAATGAAACAGTTACTCGCAGGAATCTTAAAAACAAAATCTGGTGTTTGGGGCACAATTAGTAAAGATGGAATAAACCAGACTCAGAAAGCGTGGGCAACCTATCGGTCTGCGTGGGTTGATTTTGCGAAAATGAAATACCCTCAATACTCGTCAGATAGTGTAGCTGCATGGTTCACTAAAAAAAGAAATCATATGTTGAAGAGTTTCAGTCCATAATAACGGATGTTAAGATCATTCCTTAATTCATCCTTTTCTATAATACCTATATTTCCCCGCGAGTGATCTCGATGTACATAAATACCTCACTGTCGATTTGCCGCGGTCACAAGGGGCTGTTATAAGGTCCCTCTAAGGCTTGGCTGAATCTTTGCATTCATGATTGTAAATTCAGCAAGGGGGCATCATGAGTAACTCTAAACAAAAGAGAATTCTGTTGGTGTTTGTCGTTTTAGTTTTTGTTATTTTTTCGTTGGGCGGCAAGGCAGCAAATGCTTATCGTTGGGATCCTGATAATGATCCATCGATCTTTGACCCGAACTTTAAGTATCAACTCGCCGAGCTACCACCTACGGGGCAATTGAAAAATAAACCGTGGGCTGAGACCTATTGGCCTGCGAATAAAGGAAGTATCAATATTAGATGGAATCAAGAAGAGCCTGATGGGTTTGGATATTACTCACCGTCGCGTGAGGAGCTACTTCAAATGCCCAGGTCTGAATTAGCAAAATTGGCCCCTTCAGAAAAATATGACATCTATATGGGGCACTACGATTATCCAACAAAAAGTGATGCTGAGCGATTTGCAGATCCTCGGGCACTTGATTGGAACGGGATTTGCGATGGCTGGTCAATCGCAGCCGTTCAATACTTGGAACCAGAACCCGTAGATGCTGTCAATCCGGATGGAATCGTCGTTCCATTCGGCTCATCCGATATCAAAGGTTTGATGAGTTTTGTAGCAGCCGCACATTTTGAGGTAAAGACTGCGCAAGTGGGGGTTCGATGTAAACATCGTTTGTCACTGAGTGATCCTTGTAGTGATGTCAACGCGGGAGCATTGCACGTGATACTTGCCAATCAAGTCAGTTTGAAACAGCAACCTTTTGTAGTGCAAATTGATCCGAAAAAGGAAATTTGGAATCAGCCAATTTTGGGCTACGAATTTGAATATCTGGGCTCAGTCAAATCGAAATATGCCGCAGAGGGTGTACAGGTACACTCTACTTTGCTCTACACAGATGAGTTAGACCGATCGCAATGGGCGCCTTCAACCGGCATGGCGAACTTCCCTATTGGGAAAATGGAGATGGATTATACTCTTGATCTCGACGAAGACGGAAATATTATCGGTGGTAGTTATGATTGGGGCAGTAGGCATCCTGATTTTGTTTGGTTGCCTCTCAACCATCTTGAGTTTACTGAGGATTTTGCGGGTATTAATAAACTCTATAAGCCCGTGAAGAACAGACTCTAGAAGGTGCTTTAGATTTTCATTTAACTTATTAAACTTAAATTAAGAAAACATATCATGCCTAAACTTGCCTTCTCGATAGATTGATTTTAACCATGAGCGATGTTGATGAAGGTGGAGAGCCGCAGAGCTCGTAGTATCGCGATGACCTTGCTTCTGGTTGGAATCACTTCCCCGGTGATTCATGTTGCCCACGCAAGCGAAACGATCACTCCCCCGCCTTCTGGCTCTAGTCTCACCCAGTTGAGTGAATATTATCATCACGTTACCAGTGGTGGAATTAAGGCCGATCAATTGGCCACCGCAGAATTTCAAAAAATTACCCCCTTGCCTTACTTTGATTTGGTGTCGACTTGGAGTGGTCGATGGTTCGAGAACCAAGAGTACCAGGCAACTTCCAACTTAAATCTTGCCGCACTTCAGAGCCTTTTTTACGTGGATGTTCAGGCATTTACCAAAAGCTTTGGCGCTCAGGATTTTTTGGAAGCAAAACGAATCCAATATCAAAGCCAGAATTTTGATTTTAAACTTGCCCAGCATCAGCAACCCTACCCATCCTTGGAATCCTGGGGAACGCTAGCGCACCCGCCGATCAAGAATCTCACCCTGCCTATCGAACAATATAATCACGATTTTGCGCCCATTAATCGACGGGCCATTGAGAGTCCGTATTTCACAAAGGAATTTCAGGAGGATTTAGATGAGGTGACCGGAACTGAGTTGACCCAAGGAAATCAGTTGCTGCTTTTACCTAATAGCCTTGCCTATGACGAGAAATTGAAGCTGGTCAAAGCGGCAACGAAATCAATTTGGATGGCCTCAATGGCGATTGACTGCAGTAAGAGCTCACTTGTATTGATCAACTTGTTGAAAGACAAAATGGATCAAGGAGTTGATGTAAAGATACTGACCGAATACATGTACGCAAAGGTAATACCAGGGACGTCACCCTGTTACCGAAGAATGAAGCGAATGGGATTACCCATCACTATTATTAATGAACACTTTAGGAAGGGTGGCAAATTCGCCGCAGTTTTCCATGATAAATTTTGGATCTTCGATGAAAAAGCGGCGATTGTGGGTGGTCAGAACATTATTGACATGAACAATGAGGCAACAGGCTTTAATAAACATTTTCGCGATGGAGACGTAGAAGTGATGGGTCCTGCTGTTACTGATTATCGACTCGAATTTTTGAAAATCATGGAACGCCATTATAAAGGTGATGGTTTTGACCACCTATTACAGCTAAAAGATGAAATCGAAGAACAAAAAGCCAAAGAAAGAGCGATAGGAATCAGAGGATTGGATCATTATGAAGAATGGTTCAAAAATCCAGATAAACGCCTTAATGGAGTTTGTAGAAGCATAGTTCAAAAATCACGGGGAATCGAACAATCGCACGCTGAGGTGTTCAAGCGGTATCTTGCAGGAGCCACGGAGATGGTGTGGCTGTCTTCACCTAAGTTGTCCAATCACTCCAAGAAGGAACTAAATTTAATTCCTTATCTTATAGAAACCGCCAATCGGGGCGTTACCATCAATATATTGTCTAACGGTATTGATGGGGGTGATGCCGACTTTACCCTTCAAGTTGAAGAATGGGCCCATCATTTTTCTCTTAAAGGAAAATGGCGTTTAGCCGCATTGATTGATCATTTTAGAAAATGGGATCAAAAGCGCTCGGCTAAAGTAAAAATAAAGCCATTAGCAGAGCTCGCCCAGTTCGATCATTTCCGGTCTTCAACTTATTTTCAATTTATCCATGAGAAAAAATGGCAATTTGATCGGCTCGCCGTCTATATTGGAAGTTTTAATTTTGATGACCCCTCCACTCACGATAACCATGAGGCTGGGATCCTTTGTATGGATGAAAGCCTTTTAGATCAAGATGAACGACAATTTACGATTGATGCCATCAATTCAACTCCGCTTATGTTTAAACAGGAGCGCGTCGAAACTGCAGTAGATATTAATGAAGATCTTGAAGATGAGCCTGTAACATCTATTGATACAGAATAAGCACTAAACTCATAAATACGCGTCATTAGGATTTTGTTAACTATTTTTAAACCCGAGCTAAAATTAAACGGGTGTACACCGACTAAGCTGTTTAGATGTGGACCAAGTGCGTTCAATTTATCAGTAGAGTGGTCATCAGAAAATCCCTAGCAATCATTTTCATTTCTATTTTAATTACTGCTCCTTGCGTATATTGGTCAAAACAACTCTATAGTAATTTGAAGCCTGATTTAGAAGAACTATTGCCTAAGACTTCACGTAGCATAAAAGATTTAGGAGAAGTGCGTAGACGCTTACCATCGATCGATAATTTGGCAATCTTGGTGTTCAATCAAGATCCGCCCGCTGCAAAACGCTTTACCATCGATTTGGCGAATGAATTGAATAAACTCCCCTCCTCAATTACCTCGGGAATTGAATATCGCATTGATCATGAGCTTGAGTACTTCAAAAAACGAAAAGCACTTTTTGTGGATTTAAAAGATTTGGTGAAAATTAGGGAATATGTGGAGGATAGGATCCAGTATGAGAAAATACTTTACAACCCATTTACCATTTTTACGCAACTTGACTTGGTTGAACCAAAGCTAGATATTCCCGCGCTCTTAAATAAATACTCCGCAAAAGTAGAGGATTACAAAAGTTTCCCCGAGGGATTTTACGCCACTCCCGACGGCACCAAGCGTGCTGTGTTGGTCTACGCCCCGACTGGAAATCCGGGGATCGCGGGGATGTTTCAACTGAAGAATGCCGTACTGGCGGCGATTGCAAAAGTTAATCCAAGTCGATACTCACCTACCATTCGAGTTGAATATACGGGTGGCGTTCAAAATGTAATTGAAGAGTATCAATCATTGGTGGTGGATATTGAGCGTTCAGCCAGTATTGTCTTTGCCGCAGTTACTCTCGCACTCTACTTTTTCTTTCGCTCCATGATTGCAACGCTCTGTTTAGTTTTTACTCTATTTATCGCTCGATTTTGGACTTTTGGATTGTCTTGGTTTTTGGTTGGTTTTCTCAATGCCAATTCGGCGTTTATGGGTACGCTCATTTTCGGAAGTGGCATTACTTTTGGAACCATTTTCTTTTCTCGTTACATGGAGGAACGAAGGAGGAATAGAAATTCTATTCACGCGGTAAAAATATCAATGGAGGCAACGATTCGTGGAACTCTGACAGGAGCACTGGCGGCTGGGATTGCTTATGGATCACTTTTTCTCACCAATTTCGAGGGCTTTAAGCAATATGGTGTGATTGGATTATGCGGAATGATGTTTTGTTGGTTCAGTTCAGTCGTTGTGCTCCCCGCGGTAGTGGTCCAAGTAGAACGACTGCGGCCGTTCGTTCGAAAGAGTCATAAGGTGAGGCCGGCATTTATCTTTCATCCTATTTCAAACTTCTTGGGTTTACATCCAGGATTAATACTTATTTTTTTTAGTATCGTCACAGCGCTCTCTTTGGCGGAGATGAAGAAATTTGATCCAGAAACCATTCTTGAAACTGACCTCACCCGTTTGCGAAGTAAAGATAGTATGACCAAGGGTTCTGGCTTTCGTTCTCAGTTTTTAGATGAGATCTTTCATCGATTCATGACTCCGATGGTGATTCTCGCGCCCAGTCGGCCTGATGCGGAGTTGATCGCAGAGAAGATACGGAAAATTCAAAAAACAACGGAGGGGCATGCGCTCATCTCGTCAGTAAATACGATTCAGCAATTTATCCCTAGCAATCAATGGCAGAAAATCAGTGTTTTGAAAGATATAAAGGATTCTTTAAGGCCTGATATTTTTCAGCGCTTATCACTGAACGAACAAAAACAAGTAAAATCATTTCTCACTAAAGAAGCGATGCGACCCATTATCGAAGAGAACCTGCCTGGCCTCATTAAAGAAAAATTTACTGAAAAGGATTCTTCCATCGGGAAACTCGTTTTGGTGGATCCACCTATTGAGAGTAAAAACTGGAGTAGTGAAAAATTGATGACGTTTGTGAGGTTACTCAGGGGTGCAACCAACCAAGGCCAAAATGATTCAATAGAGGTTCCCGTAGTGGGGAGTTTTGCAGTGGTCGCTGATATGATCTCGTCCATTTCCCGCGACGGGCCCAAGGCATCCTTGTTTGCTTTTTTGGGCATTGCGGTGATGGTGGCACTTCTTTTTCGTCGGCCAAAAATCATTCTGTTAATGATGTTCTCATTGATCATGGGAGTAATCTGGCTTTTAGGTTTCTTAATTTTTTCTGAAACTAAAATTAACTTTCTAAATTTTATTGTTTTCCCCATTACGTTTGGAATTGGAATTGATTATGGAGTAAATATTTTCAATCGCTATCTACAAGATCAAAAGAAAGACATCGTACAGGTGGTAAGGGAAACGGGGGGAGCAGTTGGGCTCTGTAGTTTCACGACCATCATCAGTTATAGTTCCCTTTTATTGGCCCAAAACCAAGCAATGGTCAGTTTTGGTTTATTAGCAGTACTGGGTGAAGTAACCTGCTTAATTGCTGCTGTTTTTATGTTACCTGCGTACCTGTTGATGCGTAAACAATCAGCGCCGAGTCATATCGAAGTGAAGCAAGAAGAAGTAAGGAAGGCTGCGTAAGTTTGCGCAGCTCATCTAACCGTTCGGCGTTAAAAAAGAGGTATTACACAAAATCTCCTTAAAAATCAACCTACTCAAGCATTGTGTCAAGTAGCTCATTTTCTTGGCGTCTCATGGCAGCATTTTGCTAGTGCGAGCGATAGAATAATTACACTAGAATAATATAACATTTTTGAGGATGATCATTGGATATAAAAATTGTTTCCATGATGGAAACAGATGGAAAGAAAAAGAATGAAAAAAACAGTATGGATGCTGTTACTGACGTCAGCAGTTGCACAAGCGAGCCAAACCAATATTCATAGAGGAACGAAACTTTGTGATTTTGCGCCAAAAAACACCAGACAAATTCCTATTGCAAAAAACTTGGTGGATAGCACCGGGATCACTGAGTCTGATTTCACAAAGGCCATCGATACCGTGATTGCGATTTATTCTCCGATCGTCAAAGCGCACGGAGCAAATTTGGTGATCAACCGTTTGTGGGCTGATGCGACTGTAAATTCAGATACTTCGGTAGAGGGAACGGATTGGATTGTGAACGCCTACGGCGGACTTGCTCGTTTTCAAAATATGACCTACGATGCTTATGTAGCCGTTCTTTGCCATGAGCTTGGTCACCACTTAGGTGGTTTCCCTCACTATCCCGGCAATGATGCGTGGGCTTCAAATGAAGGGGAAGCAGATTATTTTGCTACCATGAAGGGCTTTAGAACCGTATTTGTGAATGATGATAATACGACTGTAGTGAGCGCGCTCGCCGTCCCACAAATAGTTAAAGATCAATGCTCTGTCCAACATAAAG
>CAIMWN010000273.1 GCA_903845155.1 Oligoflexia bacterium | reverse complement strand
TTGAACTCAGTCATTTCACTGCAGATGTTCCTGAATTTAATCGATGCTTGAAACGGGAACATACGAAACCGCTGGATCAAGAAGCGGTGAATCGCTTTGCTGACCATTCGGTGCAGTCCAGTATTCAAGATTTGGTGGAGGAGGAAGCATTCCTACGGGTGACGCGGAAGGAACTTCCTTTAGGTAATCAAAAAAAGGCTAAAAACCCTTCTTATTTTAATCCCTGCTTTTACCTCCATACGGATTGGGATTCAGAGTCGCTCGATAGTGAACTTTCGATCCTGACTGCATTTTTGGAAGAGTATCAATGTAGTAAAGAGTCAAATCCGCTGCGTAAATTAAAAACATCATTAACGACAACCCAAAATATGTTTACGGACGTGATGCGCGCGATGATTAGTTCCGAGGGGGAGTTTTCGGGCAGGCGCATACTTGTGGATGAAAGTTTTAGTTCATCACCGGTGGAGCGCTTTGCTGATCTGATGGGGAGTTATGTGGTCGCAGAATACATGAGGGGACTTCAATCGCTGTGGGACAAACGGGTCGTGTTTTTAGCAGGGAATTCTTGGCAGTGTAATGGACCATCCTTAGCGCAAAGTTATCCCGCCGAGTCTTTGATGCTTTGGCAATACCTGCGCGATTCGCATACCGACGGAGAAGATCGTAAAAAGGAGATCCTATCGACTCCCATTCGAGCGGAACTGGGTTGCAAATTGGATTTCAGTTGGAACGAGTGCCATTTGCCGTAGGGCTCGGCTCCTTACATTCAAAACTAAACCGAAACTAAATATTGTTGTGAAATTCTTTAGGCGTAATTTCATGTGATGATTAATGTATTGTAACTTGTGAGCTGAGCGCATCAATTGTAGAAGCTAAGCTATGATACCCGTTCCTAATGTTATTCCTGATCAGAAATTCAGCGCGTTTTTAGAGGCCGCCCCTGACGCTATTGTAGTGGTGAATCATGAGGCTTGTATTGTGATGGTGAATGGCCTTACGGAAAAGATTTTTGGATACACGAGAGAGGAGTTGCTCGGGCAGAAAGTAGAAATGCTCGTCCCGGAGCAGGTGAAGACTACGCATGTAAAATTACGAGATGGGTATATTGCGAATCCCCATACCCGCCCCATGGGGGCAGGGCGCTTGCTTTCTGGAAGAAAGAAAGATGGGTCTGAACTTCCGGTTGAAATTAGTTTAAGCCCACTTGAAACGGAACAGGGCACCCTGATCATGAGCATTGTGAGAGATGTTACGGATCGCAGGCGGGCGGAAGAAGAAATGAAGGCGACGCTGAAAGAAAAGGAAGCGCTTCTCAAAGAGATTCACCATCGCGTGAAAAATAATCTTCAAGTCACTTCGAGTCTGCTTCATCTTCAATCTGAATATATTCAAGATGAACATGTTCGAGAATTATTTGCAGAAAGCCAAAACCGAATTCGTTCCATGGCGCTGGTTCATGAAAAACTTTATCGTTCGAGCAATCTTTCACAAATCAATTTTTTCGAATACGCAGAAAGTTTGGCGCAGCTTCTGTTGCGGTCCTTTGGTGTCAACCAGAACTTAATCAGCATTAAGGTGGTGGGGGGGGCGGTGGCCCTCAGTATTGAAAACGCGGTACCCTGCGGCCTCATTCTAAATGAACTGATCAGCAATTGTTTAAAGCACGCCTTTCCCCATAATAGGGTGGGTGAGATCACGATCGGCATCGAAGAGTTGGATGAGATCGTCACCATTGGCGTCGCTGATAATGGCGTAGGTTTTCCCAAAGAGTTTAATTTTGAGAAATCAGATAGTTTGGGTCTGAAGTTGGTCCACACCTTGGTGAAACAATTGAACGGCAGTATTGAAATCAACACGGTTGCGGGAAGTGAAATCAAATTTCATTTCGGTGAAAAGAAAATGGGCGGAAAGCTGTGACTCCAGTAACAACGAAACCCCGCATCCTGATTGTGGAAGACGAAAATATTGTTGCCTTAGACATTGAACGCGGTTTGGAGCGTTTGGGCTACGAAGTAGTAGGGGTAGCCAGCAGTGGTGAAGAGGCTCTTCATTTAGCCAAAAACGCTCAACCCGAACTCATTCTGATGGACATTAAAATCAAAGGAAACAGGGATGGTATTGAAACTGCGGAAGAGATTCGAAAAGATTTCGATATCCCGGTTGTTTTCCTGACCGCTTATTCTGATGAGGGAACCCTGCAAAGGGCCAAAAATGTTGGCCCCTACGGGTACTTATTAAAGCCCTTTGATGAAACGGAGATGCACCTCGCTATTGAAGTAGTGCTGCAGAAACATAAAAGCAATCGGTTAAAAGAGGTTCAATCGCAGAATGACCTAAACTTGAGTGAAGAACGATTTAAATTATTTGTTGATTCAAATAAAGAATATGCCCTTTTCATGATGGATAGTGTTGGGAATGTGATCAGTTGGAATCTGGGAGCCGAGCGGATTAAGGGCTATAAACCTGATGAAATTATCGGTAAGAATTTCAGAGTTTTCTATACTGATGAGGATCGCATGGCGGGTAAACCTGAACAAGAACTTGAACTCGCATCGAGTACTGGTAAATTTGAAGAGGAAAATTGGCGCGTCAGAAAAGATGGATCGAGATTTTGGGCGAGTGAAGTGATTACTGCTCTAACGGATGAACAAGGGCGACTTCGCGGATTTGGCAAAGTGACCCGCGATATGACTGCGGCGAAGATTGCGGAAGAGGGCCTACGGCGTGCGATTGTAGTGCGGGATGAGTTTATGTCCATCGCATCACACGAACTGAGAACTCCCCTTTCAGTAATTGCGCTTCATCTTCAAATGGCAAGAAAAATAAGAGAGCAGGAGTTAAAATCAGGCGCAGGAAGTGATCGCTTGCTGACGAGTTTAGATATTTCTATCAAGTCAGTAAAGTCACTTGGGTCGCTAATCGATGCACTGATGGATGTCTCCAAAATCCATACTGGAAGATTACAGATGAATTTTGAAATCACTGATTTTTCAAAGTTAATCCAAAATACTTGCAAAAACTTTGAGTACGCCTTTGATGCGGCAAAAATGAAATTCGATTACGAGATTGACAGCGGTATCTTTATTAACTGCGATCTTATGCGCGTTGAACAAGTGATGGTAAATTTACTATCGAATGCCTTAAAATATGCAGTGGGAAGCCCAATCAAGGTAAGCTTGAAAGCGGATAACAAGTGTGCGTATGTCAGCGTGCAAGATTTTGGCTCTGGGATACCCGAAGCGATGCAGACTAAAATATTTGATCAGTTTGAGCGGGTGGGTAGCCCATCCGTGAGTGGCTTGGGTTTAGGTCTCTATATTTCAAAGCAAATTATTGAAGCACATGGTGGAAGCATTGGTGTGGAGAGTGAAATGGGAAAAGGATCTATTTTTAAATTTGATTTACCTAAAGAGAAAAGAGCGTAGCTGAAATGATTGGGTCAATGGAATGTGGAACAGTATTAATTGTCGAAGATAATGATGTATTGCTGGAAACTTTTAAGTACGTGGTGGAATCGGAAGGCTATCATGTGCTGACCGCAAAAAATGGAAAAGAAGCGCTCGCGGTGCTCGAAGTGACACCGCATCCGTGTTTGATTCTTTTAGACATGTTTATGCCAGTGATGGACGGATGGGAATTCCTAAATCAGATCAAGTTAAAAGAGGGTGATTTAATTGTCAGTCTTCCGATTGTAATTTGTTCCGCAGCAGGCGAACAGAAATTAGCGGAAACGGCGAAAGAAGTGAGCGGTTACCTTAAAAAACCTGTAGATATGGACGTGTTGATAAATACGGTCAAAAAGTTTTGTAATCCGATTCAAAAAAACAATGGCGCAACCGTCAGTAATTGATCGCAGGGTCATTGAGCTATGGAATTGCAAGGTCCCGCAAGTCTGTTAAGATTGTCTTAAGGAGATTCTATCATTATGTTTAAAACAATACCCATGGTCCTCATCGCGCTCTCATTTTTAATTTCACCCCTTGCCCATGCTGCAGATAGCGCAGCCCCAGGAGCTGCAAAGGTAGAAAATAAGGCAGCAGCGACTGACCCAACAGCCGCTCATGAGAAAGCGGATGCAGGCGAGAGCAAAGATAAAGACTGTAAATGTGACAAAAAGGATAAGAAAGATTGTTCATGCAGCAAAGAAACGTGCAAAGACGGCAAGTGCAAGCATCACGGCAAAAAGAACTGCAAGCATTGCAAAATGGACAAAGATCACCATGCTAATAAAGAAGGCAAAGTAAATAAAGATGCCCCAGTTGACGAAAAGAAATAGTTTTTACTTACTGCCATATTCCAGTAATGGGAGTGGCAGTAAGATCTTTCCTGCCAAGATTTCCCAACTGAAACCGATCTTCAATCATTTTCAGCACCGAGTAGTGGTTTAAGGTAGCATTCACTTTGCTACCTGGCATGACGTTCGCGCCATAGAGTACGGTGAACACCTGGTTCTTTCCGAGTAAGTTTTCTGACTCATCAAAAGTGATCACAAACAGGGTGTCCTTCATGACATCAGACCTAGAAAAAATATCTTTAAACGCGCCTTCAAACCAAGTATTCGAATAGGCAACGCCCGTGTCGTGGCCGTCGTGATTCAGGTTGGGAATGTACATCGAATAAGTAGGGAGGGCGTGATTGGCTAAATCGGTTTTTAGCTCATCCGCATTTACAATTTTTGCACATTCGCTGGGGTTACTCTGCACGTTGGTAAAACTGATGAGCGGAACGTGTTTACGAGCATAGAGCCCACTCGTTTTTCCCAAGAAACATGTCCCCGGTAAATCTTCTGCGTAAATTTTCCAAGATAAGCCCTTCGCATTGAGTAAGGTACCGAGGTGGCTTTGATCTAAGTTTACGTTGCCATCCCCGTGCACGCCGAGTGTGTCACCACCCACCATCGCAATGTAATTGGGTTGCGACGGATGGGCCACCGCCATGAATGAAGTGAAGAGCGCACCGTCGCTCGCGAGTTTCGAGAAATAAGATTGATTCAGAGCAGACGAGTAACTTGTGTTTTCAAACACGATCACCATCACATGATTAAAAGTAGGCAGGACTTCGGGGTTCGGTAGTACGGTCTGCGCTTGAGTCATTGCGCTCGATAATGTGAGGTTTGCGAGGAGAAGTGAGTAAATAATGAATGATGGAATGTTCATTCAATGATCTTACTCACGCTCCTGAGCAGACTTCAAATACTTTATCGCAGTCAATCTTGCATAGTGCGTCAGTTGTCTAGAGCATGAAATTCCATCCTGAGAATCTTTATCCCTTCCTGGGATCGCTCGTCTTAGTGAGCTGAGTTGTTGCCGGCTTTGCTTGTTGCCACAGGCGCTTTCGCCCGTGGTTTAGCAACATTAAGCGGTGCTTCAGCTGATACGATCGTCGCGGGTCCCTGTAGAATTTTGAGTTCGGCTGGAGTGAGGACACTCCGAGGAACCACGATCTCGTACAAGTTTTTTGCCATCCATGACGGAGTCGCAGAATAAGCTCCGGTGTTCGAAGGAATGCCGGTAGTGATCGCAGGTGTAGCATTTAAACCCACTTTATCACCCCAAGAATTTACAATCTTGTGTCGGTTATAGGTTCCGGTCTTTGGATCTTTATTGTAACCCGACCAAAGGACTGCATGATCTGGTCCATTGCCAAAGAAGCTTCTATCTTGTGCTGACTGGCGAGCGGCATTTTGAGCTGCAGTCATTTGATACATTGCAGAGCGGTCAAATTGGGCTGGATTCAGGTCACCCGATTCATTGAGTGCATCTCTCCAATCCACTCCTACCCATACACTTACTCCCTTGTCTATGCTTTGAATGCCAGCTTGTAGGAGTCTTTCAGGGCTTACATTCAGTACAGTCACATCGGTATAGGAAACGCCATCTTGGGCACTTTCTTTGGTCATTGTATAAAGAGTATTAATAGGATGAACTGGATAGGCGCCTAGTACTACGAAGTCATTTGAAAATTGGCCGTAATCCTGTGCAAATTGTTGAGGAGTAAATTCAATCAAGCTTTTCCCAACCTGATCTTTTGGAATGCGTGACGCCGAGAGGTCTGTGGCCGGTATAGTAAATTTCGTAGGAGGAACTCCTAAGTAAGTAGTGAGCACCGACCAAATCATTTCATTGGCGTGATCTCTGATTACTTTTTTGTCGGCCACATTTGCGCCACTTGCATTGGCATCTTCGAGCGCTTTCGTACCGATGGCAATTTCCTTGCTCAGATCTTCCAAGAGAGCACTTGGATCAGTATTCGCAGCGGTGGTATCTGGCATGGAATCTTCAGAAACGGCGCCGTATTTATTGATGATGGATGCAAAATTAATGTATTCTCCGCCTTGGCTAACCACGGCGAGTTCAGCACTTCGTGCCAAAGGATTTGAGTAATTCATGGGCGCACCCACCATGATTCTATTTAAATGCTCATTGGCTTGCTCGTATAAATGCCAAAACCAAATGTAGGGCTGTGATATTTTGAAATTTGGCTTCAGTAATCCGTAGCGATACATCAATGCAAGCCACTGACTTGCTCCACTGTATCCCCAGCATTCGCCAATTCCTTTTTGATCACAGATGTCACCCGTTTCAAGTTCAGTGGTCCACACACCGCGGTCGGCTTTAATGAGTGACTTATTTAAGAAAACCGCTTGAGGTCCATTCTCTCGAACGAGTTCACGAAGTTTCTTTAGCTCCGGCGAAAGTGCCTCTTCATTAGCTTGCATTTTTGCTACGAAATCTAAATCTAGCCCGGTTTTGGCTAAAATGTTGCAATCTAGAATAGGGTCAACTGCAAAAGCAAGAGGTGCCGTGATTTGGAGTGAAAAGAGTGCGCCGAGTACTAATAACTTTAGGTGTTTCATTCGCCAAGCAGTGTAGCACAAATACTTGATTAAATAAACAAGCATTAGATATGAATGTCGCTTTCAATGAAGCTCATTGCGTGATTTTTAACAAAGAGTGGTGTGCGTGGATTTATTCAACGTTGGCTTGAAAAGCTGGTTGAGATTGAACGAAGGGCTTCAGGGTATTCTTGATAAAATTAAGTTTGAGATCGTTATCTTTCAACCAATCTAGTTTCATGGCTTCATTGAGGTAGATAGAACGGAGTGCTTCGTGGTCACCTAAAGATAAATCATCGCCGTTCAAGTTCAAAAAAGAATCAAGCAGAGGGAAATTGCAAACAGCAGGGTCGAGGGTAAAGCTTAAAGTAGCCTTTTGCTGATTTTGAGCGACGCAAAGAACGCGAATAAGATGCATTGTAAAATCATTTCTGATGAAGAGGTAACTCATGCTTGAGAATAAATCGTATGCGCCCACGAGTTTGGTATTGGCTTCAGAGTCGGTCGGGTCATTCAGTCGAACCAGGTGTTCAATTTTACCGTTGAGGTCGGCCTCAAGCATTTCCGAGTAGTGAGCAGAAATAATATGTTCATGTCTGAGACCCGCTAAATGCCCAAATTCATGCACGATGGGTTTCATGCCCATGGTTCTTGCGATTTCCAACGAAACTTTGTCTTCGTCAATTTGAAGTTGATACGCACTGATCACGGGGCGCAGGCGCTCTAAGACTCGTTTTTGAAAATACCCTGTAGAAATCATGATGGAACTGGCGGTTTTCTTGCCTATCGGTGCTCCAATCGAGCCTGCCGCCCCGGCAACACTGAGGTCAGCTTCGCCGATGTAGATATCTGGATTGCTGGTCTCGCCACACGATCTCCATCCACTAAAATAGATACCCGTAGAACTGGGCGAGAAACTCTTTTCTACAGCACTTTGAATTTGAGCGCGCATCTCGGCGGCAACGCCTCTGACATTGTGACTTGCCTCTCGCGCCATCATCACTTTTGGAGTGAGGTCGCGACGACTCTCAATAAAACAAGTGATCACTTCGTGACGAGGTTTTACCCACAAGCGTACATCTTGATCAATTACGCCCGCATGGGCTTGCGAAAGCGCGTAAAAAAGAAGGGAGCACAATGCAAAAGCCCGAAGCGCGAATACCATGGGGCACGTTAGCATCGCCAACTCATTTTGTACACCCGCGTTATGTAATTGTGGAGAGTGGGAACATCAACTCTTTTCATTGAGCGGGAATTTCATTCCCCATCGCCCCTTTTTTTGATTCTATAGATATTCTATTTTTATTCTGGAGGGAATGTTGATTATTGAGTTCCTATTTAGAACGGACTTCGAATCTCTAAAGAATTTTTTCGAAAATTGCAAATAAAGCAGCTTTTTTTGGCTTAATTATCCAGCAAAATTAAAACCAACCGATAGGAATGGTGTACGAAACAACCATCACTGTAGTCGAGGTTTATTGAATGTATACGTTGTGCGATTCTGAGCGAAAGAAGTTTGAATTGATTTTCGAGACGATCAATCGTTCCGCGATTTTGTCGAGTGCGGATCGTAACGGGAACATTATTTTTGTAAATGAACAGTTTTGTGAAATTTCGGGATATTCCAAAGAAGAGTTAATCGGCAAAAATCACAACATCCTAAACTCAGGGTTTCATCCTAAGGCGTTCTTCCAGGGCATGTGGAAAACATTGGCCGAAGGTAAGGTTTGGCGCCAAGATATTTGTAATCGAGGTAAAAATGGTGAGTTTTTCTGGGTGGATAGCATCATCATGCCTGTGATGGGTGGCAATCGTGAAGTGGAATATGTTTCTGTGAAGTTTGATATAAGCGAGCGGAAGAGAATTGAAATGTCCCGTCTCCATTCCTCAAAGATGTTGTCACTCAGTGAAATGGCAGGGGGGGTGGCTCATGAAATTAATAATCCACTCGCCATTATTGCGAGTAAAGCGATTTTAGTCAAAAGGCAGATCGAGCAAGGTGTGTTTGATTCGGATAAAGTGAAGGACTCATTGAATAAAATTGAATCCACGGTTGAGAGGATTGCAAAAATTGTGAGAAGTCTTCGCCTGTTTTCTCGTGACGCAGATATCGATGAAATGGAGAACGTAAAGTTGTCTTCCATTATTGAGACTACCTTTGAAATGTGCCATGAGCGTTTCAAGAATCATTCCATTACCCTAGAAATTAATTGCAATCAAGAAATATGGCTAGAATGTAGGCCCGCTCAAATTTCGCAAGTTTTGGTCAGTCTCCTCAGTAATGCTCACGACGCCGTTTTGAACCTAGATGAAAAGTGGGTAAGTCTCCATGTGGAGTGGAACGATCATCGCGTACAGATTAATGTCATCGACAGTGGTCTCGGGGTACAACAGGAAGTAGTGGAAAAAATGATGATCCCGTTTTTTACTACTAAAGAAGTGGGAAAAGGAACAGGGCTTGGTTTGAGTGTTTCTAAAGGGATGGTTGAAGATCACGCTGGGAAATTGTATTACAAAGCTTCGTCCAAAAACACCCACTTCGTGCTCGAACTACCCCTCAGTCAACTCAAGTCAAATTGTTCAAGCGGAAAGGTCGCGTAGAAAAAGCTAAGCAGTTTTTCGAAGTAAGTATGGTTCCATTATTTTGATGACTTCATCGTGTTTATAAGGCTTACCAAAGACCTTCACAAAGGAATAGGTTGTTACAATTGAGATTTCGCCCGTGATGAGGAATTTCGGAATTTTTGGATCTAAAGCTTGGGCAACAAGGTCGCCCGTTGTGCCCGGAAGACGGTAGTCCACGAAAAATAAATCAGGAGGATTGGCCGCGATGGCTTTGATTGCTTCTTTTGGGCAGGTGAACGTAGTAACCTTGACTTCGTTAGACTCAAAGAAATCTGTGAAGATTTCGCAAAGATCTAGCTCGTCATCTAAATAATAAACATTAAGCTGCATGATGTACTCCTGTAAACTTTTGGAATCGAATTTCAAAACAAGTGTGAGGGGAGTCATTGACGACTCCAATCGTTGCGTGGTGTTCGTCGAGGATACCCTTAGCGATGGAAAGCCCAAGTCCAGTGCCTTCGCCCACCTTTTTAGTAGTAAAGAAGGGGTCAAAGAGTTTTGACTGTAGTTCCATGGGAATTCCCGGCCCTGAGTCCATCACTCGCATGACGAGTGTGTCGCCTTCTTCATAAATTTTTGTTTTGACCCATTTCTCGGGCTGTGATTTCACTGCATCAATGGCGTTATTGATGAGATTCACCATAACTTGTTCCATTTCAACCTCATTGCAATAAATGCGTGCTTCAGTGTTTGTTTCAATGCTGACTGGCGTAGAATGGCGAATGGATTTTGCTCCAGTCAGTACTAGTACCTCTTCAATAATGGAGTGGAGTGAATGTGAGGCAAAATCAGTTTTTTCAGCCGAGCGAGAGAATTTTTTAAGGCCACGGACTATTTTTGAAATACGAACGCATGATCTTTAAATCGCATCTACTTTTGCTGCTAATTTTTCTGGTTGATTCACGTACTTTGGTAGGAGTTCAGCGGCACCGGCAATAATCGCCAAAGGGTTATTAATTTCGTGTGCGATCCCGGCCGACATTTCCCCCAAGGATGCAAGCTTTGAAGTGATAACGAATTGTTGCTGTTTTTCGGCGAGTAGCTTTTCCGTATTTTGAGTTCTTTGGGTGAGGGCTGCGAAACTTCGCGCTATTTTAGCGATTTCATCTTTTCCCTTGGTAGGCAATGGAACGCTGGAAGTTTTTCCCAGTTCAAACTGGGACATGGCTTGATCCAGTAATTTAAATCGATTTGCAATTGATTTGCCCATGATCGTCAGCATGAAAAGAACAAATAGCGTGAGTGCTCCTGCAAGCCTTGGAGTCATACTGGCCATATCTGAAACGGTAACTTGGTATTCTTTCGTCACTCCGTCGAGGTTGCGGTTGAGAGCCTGTATGCGATCATTTACTTTTTTCAATAATTGCTCATGAAAAAGGGTTTCAATGGTTTCCCGCTCGGTCGCTTCATTGCGAGAGTGGGAAGGATATTGACGAGCAAACAATGCAGCAACTTTGTCGTTGAACTGATGATGAAGGGAGGTGATTTCAAGGATCGTTTTCAATTCATCATCTGGAGCATCTTGGCCAAGTCCAAAATTCTCTTTTATAAATTTGCCGGCTTCAGTCCTGGATTCTTCGTATTCGCTTCGGTTGATCGGAGCGCGAGTATAAAGATATTCTGTTAGTTCAAGCAAAGATTGGCGAGACGCGGCTCTGAAGGACGTCAGGTTTGAAAGGTTCTGTTCTAGATGTTGAGTCGTATGCGTCAGTGTCTCTAGTTTTTTGCTCGTACGGTAAGCCGTAAAGCTGAGCATGCCGGCAAAGCAAGACGTGATGAAAATGATCATCCAAAAGCGGGTACGAATACTCATTTTCTAGCCTCGTGGTTCAAGAGTTTGGCCCTCATTATCCTTCGAGTACTTTTCGGAAACAGGTGGCATTTCTTTAATAATTTACACGCTGTGAAATTGACGCGAAGTAACTTATTGAGTTAACAAGGGAATTTAAGAATCAGCCTAAAAATGAAAAAACCCCGCCCCAGGATTCCTGGAGCAGGGTTTTAAAAACTTTGGTTTAAATGGTGGGCTTAGTTAATGATTTCTACGCAGCTGAGGGCGATATATTTAATACCCGGAAGATTCTTGATGTAGGAAAGGCCCAAGGTTGAATCATCACTGACGTTGAGTTTAATCGGTGAACCTGCTTTTTTATCTTGATAGAGAATGCTGACATCGCTTGAGTAGCGCGCTTTGATGACATCAAATTGATAATGAACTGGTGTTCCGGTAATCGTTCCAGCAGAAAGGAAAATAGAGACAGAGCCTTCTTCTGTATCATCTTCTGCTCTGGTTAAGGTGATTTTTGCTTTGCCCTTTTGTCCGAAAGTACCTTTGCATTCAGTGTGAACCACTGCAAATGCTGAGCTATTAAGAATGGTCAGGGACAGGGCGATTAAGATTATTTTTTTCATGTCGTTTCTCTCCGTTTTTACAATTTTAGTTATTTGTTGGGAGGAGATATATTTAATTATGCCCAGCGTGTCAAACGCAAAATAAACTGATGTTAAAAGGAGAAAATGGAGCGGCCTATTCCGTTCCAATTATTTCAAGTCCTTAACGCGAAATGGTAGGGTTTGGCAGGGGTCTATTTCACTACTTTGAGTGGTAAGACCGTTGCTTCACCCTGTTGAGGCACCTTGATTCGTAATCCATCCATCTGGCCTCTCATGTCGATGCCAGCCGAGCGGAAATACTCGTCTGTAGTGCTCAGTTTTGCGTGTCCGACGTTTTCCTTTACGATCCCAAGGGCAACCCCCGAAATCAGTGCCAGCGTGATATGCGTGGCTCTCAATTGGTGGTGTGTGACCTCTTTGATCCCGATCTCTCGGCAAAATTCTCGGATCACCTCAGCCTGTTTGCCCGAGTCCCACCGATCACATTTTACCTTAATTACGAAATCAGAAGTCGATCTTAATTTCATCTCTTTAAGTTCAGAAATAATGTTTGCAGGTATTGCAACCACACGGTCTTCCCGATCTTTTAGAAACTCAACAATGCCTTCATTTGGGATCCATTGGCGGCGTAAATAAACAAGTCCTTGCTCAAAATCGATGTCGAGCCATTTAAGACCAGCCAATTCACTCCGTCTGAATCCCAATGCTATCGTAAGGAGCCAGATGTAGTAGTAAGGGTGATTGTTATGTTTCGCTTCACTCAAGAGGCGATCAACCTCAGCGTGGGTCAATGCCTCTTTACGTTTCTTCGGAATACGTCTCATTTTCATTCCTGAAAATGGATTCGCTTTTATTGTTCCGGTATGGAGCGCATAACTGAAAACACATTTTACTTCTTTTAGAAGATGATTGGTGAGGGAACGAGACTTCCCCTGTTTTTCCATTTCATCTAATTGATCACTCACAAACTGCGGAGTGATCAGATCAATATGTGTTTCTGCCCAGACCGCTACATGTTTAAGACGGCTTCGTTTTGACTTTACACAATGAGGACTAAAACCGTGTTGATTCTGCACGCTTCGTATTTTTTCAAAAATATGAGCAATGTAAGTATCCAACAGTTGTCCCCAATGCGTGAAGTTGATGCCATCCGGCCTTTCCTCTCGGCACGCACTCCAAAGCTCACGATAAACTCGTTCTGCTTTGGGTTTTGACGTAATACCTCTGCGCTTTTTCTGTACTCGTTTTCCAGTATATCTGTTGATGGCTTCCGCCATCACTGTATATCTGTCTGTCTTTGTTGCCATCTATTGTAACTATAACTTACTATAAGTATAGAGGTTGAGAGCAGTACAACAAAAGCAATATATTTAACTTTGTTTCTACTTCCAAATGCTCTCGGCACCATTATGAAATTCTGCCGAACCCGAACAAGTTTTGAGATTCTCTTGCGAAGGGTCTTATCTGATATGTTTTTCAAATTTAGAAGATCCGTGGATTTAACCAGTTCAATCACTTCTAACTGCTGATCCGTTTCAATTCTCTTGTCACCCGTTGCAAGTTCATATGCCGTGATTCCGAGAGAATACATATCGTCCGCAGCAGAATACTTCTCACCTTGAAGAACCTTTGGACTTAAATAAGAGGGCTTACCTATTGAAGTTGATGTGAGCGTTTTATTTGAAAAATCCTCAGTAACAATTTTGGCGATTCCAAAATCGATCAAATAGAAATTTCCGTCACTTCCATGAATTATGTTATGCGGGCTAACGTCACCATGAAGCACGTTTTTTGAGTGTGCAAAATATAAAGCAGACTCTATTTGGGTGAGAAGTTTCTTGCAATCAGAGTAAGACTTCTGGGGTGAGTCCCGAAGGCTTTGTCCCTCTATGTACTTCATAATAAGATACGGGTGGCCAACCGGAGTTAACCCTGACTCTAAAATAGGAACGATGTTTGGATGCCCGCTTAGACTCTCTTGCGCCCTAATTTCATTTTGAAATTTCTCAACGAATCTTGGAATATCGGCAAGATGAGGACGAATCATTTTTATAGCTACTTCAGTTCTGATTTCACCAGATTTGAGTAGGCCACGGTAGACTTCGCCCATTCCGCCTTCACCGATTTTTTCAATAATTTCAATGCCGTCCCTGATCTGCATACCTTGATTTTACGCAAATTAAACTAAATCAGTATAATAGAATTTTGCATCCTTTCCTTTTTTCGGCACGTCGCAAAGATAAGTTGAGCAGTGCGTTATTCTCATATTCAAGGAGATAATGCATGTTAAACGAAACAAATAATCAGTACCAAGATTTAAACCTAAAACAAGAATTTAGCCTTAGTAGTTCTATTCCAACTATTGGGTCAAATAACCGCCCCAAAGCAATGGTCGAGGCAGAAAAAAGGTTAGAGGAATTACTCAATCACAATGAACTCAAGGGGCTGCTTGGTGACTTCTATCAACCATTAAAAGTATGCTTTAAAATCGACGAAGATCGAAATACTAGTGGGAAGGTATCAGAACTCGCGCAGGCCTTACTTTCAATCCATGGATACGATTTATTTTCTGAAAATCTAGACGCACGGAAACTGATTGGAAAGAAACTAAGTTTAACCGCTCCAGGGAGATGGAAGCGTGGTGGATCTAGTTGTAAAATATTTTGTTCAAATGCGGGATTTCCACAAGAATTTGCGGGTACACCCACACCAGAGAAGCCAAGTCCGCTTTCCTTTCTTCCGGGAGCGGCGTCTAATCATAAATTGGTTGCCTTTCAAAAAGAAGTACACGATTCTTTATTTTCCTTACTCAAATCTACCAATAAACGTGGGATCGTAAGCCTCCCCACGGGCGCGGGAAAAACCAAAGTCGCGGTAGAGGCAGTTCGCTCTTGGATTGATGACAGAGAAGAAAACGGGAAAAACGGAGTTGTTCTGTGGCTCGCCCATACACGCGAACTTTGCGAGCAGGCCGCAAAAACTTTTGACAATACATTTAGATCCCATCCTGTCGCTCGCCCAACTGTGATTGCCCGCCTGTGGGAAAATAATATTGTAGAAACGATGATCAAAAATGATCTTGCGCAATATCACGATGGGAGCAATCTCATAATTATCGCAATGCCAATCAGTTTCGAAAGAGCACTTGATATTCAAGAAGTTAGAGAGGTTGCAAAACATGTGGGAACCATCATTATTGATGAGGCGCATAGAGCAGGAGCACCAACTTACATTAGGATGTTAGACAAGTTTAAAGGCCATAATATGAATCCCAATCTTGTTGGGCTTGTCTAGTGAGAAGGAAGCACATAACCGCCGCATCGTTAACTGATGGGCCAAAATACAGAATCTTTTTACTCGGATCTTTTGCTAAACCTAATAATTGCTGGAAGATCGCCATTCGTCGCTTGTGAGTATCCACTTTGTCTGCAATTTCCTGATCGGTTGCCTTAACGCTTATTTCGTCTTGAGCTCGGTGTCCTCCGATGTGAATCTTAATATTCGTTTTGATGATTGAAGTATTTAGTTTAGCGAGATAACCCATTTCTTGAAGACGAATCTTTGGTTGGGTATCACCTAAGGATTGAGGCCAGATGAGATTGTCTGAAAAAAGCGAAACAAGCTTCTGTGTTTCTTCATGTTGTTGTTGAGTGCCTGATGCACGAACTGGAGTTGCCGTAAAGCTTCTTAGACAACAAGGAGGAAATTACTTTGTTCCAAATAAAAGCATGTTAAGTGCAATTGCCATTAATGAAGCACATGCGGACAGATCTTTAAATGTATTTAAAATTATTTTTTCTGCTGGAAATAAAACATTGTCGATAAGTATTGACCGCAGGCAAGTACCGACAAACATAGTGGTAGCTAGAAACCATGGTGAAATAGGATTTACTCCACCATTGGAAGAACTAGAAAATCAATTTAACAAACACGCAACACTATTAACAGGCTCCAGAAAAACTCAAAAAACAGCTGACTTTTCAGTTTCTTAGAAAAAAGTTTTTGAATTTTTCGCCATTTTTTATTTTTTCCAGAATTTTTTAATTCCGGCTCATTTCGATCACA
>CAIMWN010000272.1 GCA_903845155.1 Oligoflexia bacterium | reverse complement strand
CATTTCTTGTACTGCAGTTTTAACCGTCGTCGCTCCGCTCTTTAAAGCATCAGTCACTCTATTCGCGACATTGCCAAGACTAGCGCTGTTGATATTCAACTGAGGAAAACTAAAACCACTGGTCCGGGTCTCTTGCATTAAAGGAAGGAGCTTCGCTTCAATGACTTCATTGATGGAATGATCATTGGAAGGCGTCCATGACCAATCGACTTCTTTGACAATACTTTTAGATTGTACCAACCAAACATTCGCATGGAATTGGCTGCTCACTTCATCAAAACCTACTGTGTTGAATAAAATCTGAGAATGCGCCCATGCACTTTGTCTCTCTGTAGGAATTTCTCTAACGTATGCACTCAGATTGCTAATCACATCATCAGGTGTAAAATAACGAAGTTCATTTCCCATCAACTGTTTCTCCTGTAAGAAATAATCCGGAATGGGAAACAAGCCGAGCTCAGCATGAGGCGCACTCACCTCTGGCGCATGAATTTGAATCACAGAATTTGCTACGGTTTCGCCATTGATAATGGAAAGTCTTAAAAACGCCTGTGCTTCAGGAGGAAGGCTTGCGATCGATTCAGAAATTGAATTTGCGGGCACACCCTCGATGATTTCTGGACACACGGTGCTGGATGCTAAAGCATTGAGTTGATCTTCACCAATACCAACCTGAAGAAAAATATTTTCATAGGAAGATAATGCTGCCGGCTTCATTGTTCGCAATTGATTCTCAATGGTGAACAATTCGCCCGGATTCAGCGGTGCCCAAAGAGGACCCGCGATTGCAGCATTACATAAGGAAATTCCAACCAATAAAAGGCTCCAATAATTCATGGGGCCAACGATAGCATACCTGACGTTCGTGTTCAAGTATTTACTACATAGAATCTATGTAAAACAAATCACAGAAAAGCTGGATCAATCAATCACATTTAAATTAAACCATGAACTCACAGTGTTTTCAGCAGCTGCTTTTCGCGCTTTAAAATATCGAACGGCAAATCAAGCCCCAAAATCTCATATTCCCTGAGTTCTGCTCGCCAATCGGAATACTCTTGAATTAGCCCTCTCAGTTGGCTTGGATTCACACGATTTTGTTTGCGGAGCGAAAGGAGTGTCTGCACAAAAGGCAGATCCTTCAGCTCACTCGCCTCTTCTGGATAGGCCACACTGATCGGTTGACTGAAGGTTTGAGAAACAATCTGTCTCACATTCCACGTAGCTGAGGGCGCTGCAAAAGCAATTTCAAGGCCCAAGTCATAATCCAAATAAAGTCGATGACGGCTCGCAAATAGCGCAAGAAGCTGCTCGTCTGTAATGTCATTTCCAATGGCATCTTTCAAATCAGCAAACAAATCTTGATCCAAAAGTTTCATTTCTTCGTCCAAAAGCGTGGGCGTCTTTTGATGGGCATTTCGATAGTCGCGCTCTGCTTGGTAAGCGGCACGAACTTTAAGGGCTTCCGTCTGCAGCTGTTCTTGAGTCATTTCCTCATTTAAAAATGCTGTCTTAAGGCCATGATAGCGATAGTCGTTATCGATTTCATCCGCCCATTCACGGTTGGCTCCCGAAGTGGTGCCATCCACATATTCGACGATAGAATTTCGAGCCAGTTTTTTCACTCTTCCCATCGTACCAATCGCAAGGGGTAGACCTGCCACCACCTTTACAATGCCGCGTGGTTCAAGTTCTTTGCCCCATGATCGAGTAATCCCTCGAACGGGTTTATGAATGACTGCATTGTAGACACCGTCAAAAACACTGAGTCGATAGTTTGGATCATCAAATAATTTTTTACTGATTTTAGCAGGAATATAATTAATTACAGTGTTAGCAGTATTTACTATTTTTTGGGCGCGTGGATGAGGAAGGTAAATAGAGACCTTCTCCTTTTTGGTCAAGAACCCTCCCCATTTGGTATCAGCTTCAACTTTATCTGCGGCCACCTCTTTCAAAAGAATGCTCGTGCCTCTCGTGTCCTTAACCTCTTTTAAATACGCTTTGGCTCCATTCATTATTTTTTTACAATTAAACAATTGTGCGGAGGCAGGATGAGCCAGGCCAATCATGAGTAGCATTCCCACCGATACAAAAGTAAATCGAAGCGTTTTCATTCGCGGCCAATTTAACCTGTAGTTGAAGAATAAGCAATGCACCCGACCATTCAATAGCACGTTTAAACAAACATTGTTTAAACACGCATCATACCCCGTTTAATTTAATGATTTTAATTTCCTTCAACCAAATGCATGTTCATTCATGGTAGTGAAATACAATTCGAAAGCATTCCTTTTGCTTTTATCATTGCCGAACACGCACACTATACAGTACTGTTTCGCTCATGCATTTTTGCAATGCCCTCATCATCCTTTTTTTAGCTTGTAGTTGGATCAATCCATCTCATGCTCAGTCTGCAATCACGGGTACGGAAGAAGCACCTGTTTTTAGTATCTGTAGAGAAATCATGGTGAACGAACAATTACTCGGCGCGGATCACGAAAGTATTCAGTTCTCGCTATTAAAAGCTTTAGCCGTAGATTATCCAATATTCTTTGGGGTTCGTTTTACGAGAGATCTGGCATACCACACCTTGCAATCCTTTGATAAGCTCATTCCAAGATCCAATTTTAAGGGACTTGACCGTCTCGACTGGGAAGGGCGCCATAATGGAAAGGCAATCAAGATTTTAGCGCCAATTTTGAGGGACCAGCGAAATGATCCTCAAGTTCAAAAAGAACTCGCCACAGTAGCTAGAATCATTTGGGGAAGTGTCTACCGTTCCGTCACCAATTCCGACATGGGCGGCGCACGTTGGCTACAGATCATTCATCCAGACGTAACAGAAGAACAAATTCACAATACGCAGACCTTATTCGATTTCATTGAAACCACTCAGTTTAAAAAAAATGCGCTCGATTTAATCACTTCGCTCATCTTGGTTGCAGATCAATGGGCACCCAGTCTTCTAGCTAACGATGGGATCACTGCAGTTAGGTTTGTGGCTGATTATAACTATAAAGAAAACATCATTCGTCGTTTCAAACGTAAAGCCATCATCAAATCTTTTCTAGAGAACAAACATCTGATCGATTTGCCTGTTTACGCAAAGCTAGGCAAAGATATGCAACTCATTGTACCCACTTCGATTCGCTTAGACTTAAACAAAGTAATGAAACAATTTGAGATCGATTCACCATCACCTCCCTCCTACATCAAAGGAATTCATGATTTCAATGTTTTTAGCCTCACTGAATCAGAAGCGTTTGAAGATGATCCGATCATTAAAGAATTCTCTTCGACTGCCGCGAATTGGCTATTAGCGAGTCAAAAGTCACTCACTCAGACGACCCAAAAAGTTGCATTCATTAAGGCATACGTCAAAATGTACGAACTACACGACCAACGCGTGAAGATGCTCAAGAAACTGCAAGACGCTTCGGCCAAAGCCGAAGAATTAATCAAGTTACAACCTCCATTTGAAAAACAAAGTGCAATTTTAAGTGAGCTTGCGCTCATTCAAACGAATTTACATGAATGGCAAAGTCAAATGAAGCTCGTCGAATCTATCCTCACGTTCATGGGTAGCGAAGCTTCTCATCGCTGGTATAATGTGCAAGATCAATCCTTGTTCAAAAAGAACATCGAATTGTTCTCCACCTTTTTAATAAAGTAATGAATGGGCAGCACTACGCTACTAAAGTGGTTGAGTTGAATGGTGAGTGGTAAGATCTAACTCTATTTTTCTGCTAGTATTAGATCTGGAATGAGCGAATTCTGTAAAAGCGAAACCATGCTGATTCACGGTCATTTTTGACGTTGCGGAAGCGATGCATAATATGCTAGCATTTCGCTCATGTATTTTCGCATTACCCTCATCACCCTATTTTTAGCATGCCTTTGGAACAATCCATCACTTGCTCAATCCAGTGTCGCGAGTGATGAAGAGGCTCCAGTTTTTAGCATCTGTAGAGAAATCATGGTGAACGAACAATTACTCGGCGCGGATCACGAAAGTATTCAGTTCTCGCTTCTGAAGGCACTAGCTGTAGATTATCCTATATTGTTTGGAGTCCACTTTACGAGAGATCTGGCATACAACACCCTAAGATCCTTTGGAAAACTCATTCCCGAAGCTGATCGAGATCACCGTACCAACAGTCTCGTGTGGGACGGTGACAAAAATGGAAAAACCATCAAGGAGCTAATACCGATTCTCAGGGAACAGCGAAATGATCCTCTGATCCAAAAACAGCTTGCCATAGTGGCGAACAATATTTGGCAGGAAATCTACGGTGCCAACACTCATTTCCTCTATTTACATTATCCAAACCTCAAGCAAATGCAAATCGATGATGCTCAAACCTTAATTAATTTTATTGGAACCACCCAGTTTAATAAAAATATGCTTGAGATGATCACATCACTTATTTTAGTGGCGGATCAATGGGCACCTGGCTTATTGGCAAGTGATGGAATTCGACATGTTAATTCTTTCGTTTCCCATAATTATAGAGAAAATGTTATTTATAGCTTCAAACGCAAAGCCATTATCAAATCCTTTTTGGAGAACAAAATTCTGATTGACCTGCCCGTTCACGCAAAGTTAGGAAAGGAACTGCAACTCATCAAGCCTAGTACAATTCGATTAGACTTAGACAAAGTGATGAAACAGTTTGAGTCCGAACTGCCCTCACCTTCGTCGTATATTAAAGGAATGCATGACTTCAATGTTTTTAGCCTAACCGAATCAGAAGCGTTTGAGGATGACCCAATCATCAATGAATTCTCAGTGACTGCCAACAATTGGCTGATTGCGAGTCAAAAGCCCCTCACCCAAACAACGCAAAAAGTTGCATTCATTAAAGCATACGTGAAAATGCACGAACTGCACGACCAACGCGTAAAGATGCTTAAGAAACTTAAAGACGCCTCCACTAAAGCCGAAGTCTTGATCCAGAAGCAACCTCCATTTGAAAAACAGAGTGCCATTTTAAGCGAGCTTGAGCTCATTCATATAAATTTGCAAGATTGGCAAACTCAAATGGACCTCATTGAAACTATCCTCACTCTCATGGGAAGCGAGGCCTCCCATCGCTGGTTCTATGTGCAAGATCAATTCATATTTAAAAAGAACATTGATATATTCTCGACCTTATTTCCAAAAGTAATAACAGAGACATCGGCATTCTACTAAATCAGTTTAACTGAATGATGCGTGATTGCGATTGAATTGCCGAATACCACGAACTAAGGTTTATTCTTTCACATTCACTTCCCTTTTTACCATTGCCGAAGGCATATACAATATGCTACTATTTCGCTCATGTATTTCCGCAATGCCCTCATCACCCTTTTTTTAGCCTGTAGTTGGATCAATCCATCTCATGCTCAGTCTGCAATCGCGGGTACGGAAGAAGCGCCTGTTTTTAGCATCTGTAGAGAAATCATGGTGAGCGAACAATTACTCGGCGCGGATCACGAAAGCATACAGTTCTCTCTTTTGAAGGCTTTATCGGTAGATTATCCCATATTTTTTGGAACCCATTTTACGAGGAATCTTGTTTATTACACTAAGAGCCTCTTTAGCGAATACATTCCTGAATCAGAAACAAATCATATGCACACCAAATGGGGAGATACTTATTGGAACAAAAAAGGCATCAAAGCATTGGGGCCGATTCTGAGGGAACAGCGGAATAATCCTAAGGTTCAAGGAAGACTCGCTAGGGTAGCGAATGAAGTATGGGAAAGACTTGTTAGCCTAGATGATCACAATTTACTTTACTATTACCCAGCCTTGAAGAAAACCCAAGTGGACGATGCCAAGGCATTACTTAATTTCATTGAAACCACACAGTTTAAAAAGAATGTCCTCGATTTAATCACGTCGCTCGTTTTAAATTCGGATCAATGGGCTCCAGGCCTTATGAGCGTTGATGGCGTAAGTATTTTGAAAAGCGATAGCAATCAAAGCGTTAAGGATACTCTCATTTACCGTTTCCGGCGCAAATCGGTAATCAAATCATTTTTAGAGAATAAAAACTTAATCAACCTACCCGTGCACGCCAAGCTCGGAAAAGACCTGCAACTGATTACGCCTACTCGTCTACGTTTAGACCTCAGCAAAGTCATGAAACAGTTTGAGACTGAGACACCCTCACCCCAATCTTACATCAAAGGAATTCAAGAATTTAATGTTTTTACCCTGACTGAAACCGAGGCATTTCAGGATGATCCGATCCTTAATAAATTCTCGGAGACGGCCGAAAACTGGTTGTTAGCCAGTAAAAAGCCACTCAATGAAACCGCGCCCAAAGCTGCATTTATTGAAGCCTACGTTAAAATGCATGAATTGCAAGATGCACGGGTAAGCATGTTAAAAACTTTGCAGGCTGCCTCACTAAAAGCCGAGCGCGCGATAAAAATACACCCGGAATTTGAAAAACGAAGTGCAATCTTAAGTGAACTTGAGCTCATCCAAACCAATTTGCAAGAATGGCAGAACCAAATGAATCTCGTCGAGTCTATCTTAGCACTCATGGGAAGCGAGGCCTCTCACCGCTGGTTTTATGTGCAAGATCAAACCCTTTTCAAAAAGAACATTGATATGTTTTCGACCTTTTTCACAAAGTGAAAAAAGACGGTTTCCAGTTAAACGACTTCGCTAGCATAGTAGATGTGGAACACAGGCAGACTGATATCACTTTCCACAGCTTCGGTAGCACGTCATTAAAACGCGTGTATCAAAGTGATATCATCCCTAGAAATAGGACTCTACACTCATCGTGTAGCCTTACACTTAGACATAGGGCCTAGGTCCACGTTTTTACCTTCGAAGAGTGATATCACTTTTATACAATCATTTTAAATCATTTGAAGTACGGGGGCTGTTTTTGATATCACCTTTATTTCAAACCGAGAGAACAATCCAACTAAACAGATTTAATTTAATAAAATTGGCACTCACTTTCCCCCAACTAGTGTGATCATTCAATTGACTTTTTTAGTCAACTATTATACTCTCTTCATCGAAGGAGCAGCTAAAACCGTGGAGAAATACTTTCCCAAAAAATCAAACCAACGGAGCATGTTTGCACTACTTTTAATGGTGCTGCCGTTCGTTTCATTTTCACTGACGAGTCAGGCAGGAGATGACCTTCCTCATCTAGTAAAGTCCTGCCAAGAAATAGTAGCGCCTTCTCCTCGTCTTGGAGTTTTTGAAGTTTTAGATAAAATGAAAACCGGGGACCAGAGAAGCACCATTCACCCGGACTTGGTGCGCGCCACCGAAGTTGATCAGCTTCCCAAGGGAACGGTAGTTTACCTCGATAGCGCAGAAATCAAAATGGAACGCTTGCACAGCACCTCATTTCAATCCATCAAATTTGAAGTGACAGGCACCGCCCCACAAATGATTCGTTTATACAATCCTCAGTACGGAGAAATTGAATTCAAAGATCATTATTTTTATCAACTTCTCGGGAATATATACAAAAACAAACACTTTCAGACTCGCTCGCCCTTTCTGCCTGGAGAATTTATTCAATTGGGAATGAGCTGGAACCATGAGCCAGCAACAGCAGATCTCACCTTAATTGACACCACCTCTGGATCAACTCAGAAAATTCCCAAGGCATCCCTTCCATTTGTCGCTAAGTTTATTCGCGCGCACAGCGCGGACGCCTACGAAATAGAAATACCCGATAAACTCACGAAAGAAGGAAAACGATATTGGGTATTTAAAAATAAGGTGAATCACTTGAATGTCGGAACCGGAAAAACACTGAATGCAATGCTTTTTCCTCTAGAAAACATCACTCCGCAATTCACCCTCCACGAAAAAGTTCGCTATCGAGATTCACTAGGCTTGATGAAAGCAGCAGTTATTCATCAATTCAAAGACGGGAAATTTCTCATTGGCGATAGCGATGAAAAAACATGGATCAATCAAGATGAGGTGTTCACGACTTGGACCCCTGGGATCCCCACTAGTATCGCTGTAGGCACTAAAAAATATCACACCCAAAACATCAATTTGGGGGTGCCTGAAGGGCTCTTCAAAGATGTTTTGAATGGGGCCGCGAAACTTTCGTCCCACCCCGACTTCTTAGCCCTATCATTCACAGAACAGATTTATGCCTTGATGATATATGAAAACACCCTTCTCCCTTGGGACCTATCTGGAAATACGGTAGAAATGGCCGGACTGAAAGACTACTCTGAAATTCTTTGCGCTGGTGTGGGGGTTTGCAGGCACAATACACCTTTGATGGCTGCAATCCTCAGTGAAGCGGGCTTACGCGTACGAATTCAAACTCGGGTAAGGACGATAGAAGAAATGACCACTGATCATGTTCAAGGCCAGTTCAATGCCCATACCTGGCTTGAAGTGGATTCACCTTATATTAATGATGCAAAAACATGGATTCTTGATCCCACTCACCTAGTATTTAAGGAGATGAGTGAAGTAATCGCGGCAGCCACTTCTGATCCAAGCTCACTCGATGCAATTTGGTGGGCGAATCGAAATCGCGAAACGCTACTTCATTTTTCAATTAAATCACCGGCCGATTTCAAGCTTTTTAGCGAAATCTCACGTTAGTTTCAACGAAGGGATTTCAACAGCTTCAAACTTTCCTTTAAATCCTTTTGGCCCAGCTTTTGACCTTGAAAAGGATTCAAGGCCACTTCCATTTTCTCCACCTCCTGAGAAGCAGCATCCATGCGGATCATTAAACTTCCCACAGATTCAAGCATGGCATCTATTTCGTTTTGCAAGCCCTGAACCCGCGATAAAGCGCGCGACTGCTCCGAAGACTCCCCTACGGGAACGGCCGCCTGAAGGGCCCCAATCATGGTGATGATGGTCTTTTGCGCTTCACTCAAAACTACATACTGCTTCAGTAATTCTTTACGGTAGCGCTCCACATGAGTCTTGATACCATTCACACTTAAACTCATGGCCACGCGGTCGGAATCCCTGAGCTCACTTAAATCACTTACATTCTTGAAAGCGCGATCCAAGCTCTCCCAGAAGTCATCGTCCATAAACGCTTCTGATGCCGTCAGCCCCATTAGCTTAATTTCATGAATTGCTTTTTGAAGGGGTAGGTCGTATTTCACCGCACCTTCTATAATATTCAGCTCAGACGCCGATGGCGCTTGTGAGACCTGCAAGTTGAGGCTTTCATAGCTCGACTGATTCGCGAGCACATCAGAATCAGCCCCAAAATTCAGCTCCTTCAAGTCAATTGCTTTCCCGTCTCCACTGCTTGCGCTCACCGCTTTTTTCATGACGCCATTCTTTGTTACCTCATACCGAGTGCAATACCCCAAGTAACAATAGAGTTGAGGATTGGTCACCAAAACGAAAGGGGCTGCCACATAAGCAAACGGGCCTATGTCACGTAAACCATTTCGAATTTGTCCTAAGTGACCTTTGTCGAACCAAATTTTACGACTGAGCGTAATGGTATTATCTAGAGAATAGTAAATGATGTCGTTGATCAAATCACGCATCACTAACTTTAGTTTGGAATTCGATTGAATAGAGAGCAAAATGTTTTTCACACTTGGGACATCATCCCCTTTTATTGAATAACGTTTTGTAAGCGGTCCAGGCTCTAAATAGGCAAAATGCGATTCAAGCTGATCCAATACCCGCCCGCTCACCTCTTCCAAATCAGTAGCATACCCACTCCTATTTATTTTAATATCTCTTAAGACATCTCGAAACCCAGACCCCCATTGATAAAACTGTTTTTTCATTTCACTCAATACCAATTGCCTAAAACCACCAGAGTAAAAGACCGGATAGTCTTGAGTAAAGAGCTCTGCAAAGGTCGCCTTCAGCTCACTCTCGACAACGTTGGTGTTGGCGAGATGAAGGAGTTGATTACAAATATGATAATCCCCTTTACCGTCACCTGCCGCTTGAGCGTTCAAGCTGATGAGTAAAGTAATGAATAATACCTTAATCATTGCAGCCCCTTCAAAAATTCAGGGATGGTAAGTTCAGTCTTCAATGTGCGCAAGTAAGGTAGTAATTCGCTATTAGCTTGGGCGCCGCTTTCGATATTACGTTCAAATTCATCAATGGTGACGATGCCATCACTACAGCGCTTTCGCCATTCCTCCAATGACTCCAACTCAATACTCATTTCATGAGTTTTTTTAAGAATTCGGGTTTGGATGTTTTGCAATTCCTTTTGAATCAGGGCTGGAATAGCAGGTATTTCTCGCTCTAGTTTTGCCATGACCTGCAGATCCATAGCCTGAAGTGTTTCTTGGGCTTGCGTGAGCGAGTTCTGTTGCTCAGTTACGGTATCGCGATATGCGGCCAGATGAAGTCTGACGTTTTTCAATTGGCCTGCTGCAAATACACGGTCTGAGCTTAATAATTGTTCTGAAAAAGTCTTCCAAGTGGCGGGTTGAGTGAATCGGTCATTTTGAGCAACACCCCATAAATCAAGGTCATGAAGAGCGTTGAAAAACTCCTCGTCATAATTTAACAGGGTTTCAAAACGGTCTAAAGAAGCCGCCTCAGGCACACGCCCAAGCTTACTATTGATTACCGCAATATTAAATGCACTCTGCTGATCATGGCGCGCAATCGCTGTTCCCATCTTATCCAAATCAATTGCTTTTACCCCTTGCGTCGCCTTCTTCAACGCACTTTTCGCTTTCGTGGTATGCAAGAAGCTATAACGCCCACAAAAGGCAAGGTAACAATAAGTACGAGGATAAAAGGCCACCAATGTTCCGACTCCCAAAATAACAGGAAGTTTCATGGGGCCAGGGGCCGCAGCGGGAAACTTTAAAATATACTCATTTCTAAAAACACCTTCACGCTGACTATAAACCATTAAGTCAGAAAGCGAGTAATAGATTGTATCTGCAAGCAACAAATTCATCTGGACTTGCAGACGTGGGTCGCCATAAATAGACATGATCAAGTGTTTCAACTCTTCAAAATCTGTATCCTTGAGTGAATACTTTTTCGCTATTTTCTTCGCAGATTGCTGCGAAAACTCGTCCAACATTTGCTGAAACACGCGCTCGCCCAACCATGACAAGTCATGATCATTTAATACTAACTCTCGATTATTCCGGAGGTGCCTCATTTTGTCACGAATCAGCTTTCCGCCCTTAAGGTCATTCACGACCCCCATATTCAATTCAAACTGCCTTAAAATGGTGGCATAAAATCCGGTAGAGTAAAAAACAGGGTACTTCTTTGAGAAGGCATCAGCGAGTGTTGCGCGTAACTCCTCATCCTCAAAAGGAGCCTTACCCGCCAACATTATTCTTCCACAAAAGTCATTTTGTTTTAGAACAGACGCCAGATCTGCGGTCTGTGCTTGGCAAAGACTGCTGCTCATCAAGAGACCAAAAATAATGGTAAGAAAACTTGATCTGATCATTGAGCCTTCACCGCAAATTCAGGGATAGCGAGTTGATTCGCCATTGACCTTAGTTTTACCTTAATAGAATCCAAGGTTAGCGTTTGCTGTTGAAACGGGCTGTTCTCCATCTCGAGTTGATGGGCAGTCGCACTTGCATCGGTGAGTCGTTTCACCCAATCATCAATTGCACTCAGTGTAAAAGTTAATTCCAACTTCCGTTGCGCCATACGATTACTGAGCTTTTCTAGGCCTTCCTTTATCAGCGCGTCACTTGCCGAAAGATGACCGTCATACAGCGCAAGCTTATTTACCACTTCAGTGTTCATAGTTCCAAGGGTCTCCATGGCCACGGTATAAGCCATCTTTTGCTCTTGCAGCACATTTAAATAGGAATCGAGGTATTGCGTAAAAGATTTCAATCCTAAAGTCAGCGCAGTCTGATCAGAGGCTCCAAAGGAACTCGACCTAACAAAGCCACTAAACGAAGTGTCAAATGAAGTCCAGACCTGTGGACTCAGAAATTGTTGATGCAGGGTTAATTGCTTCACACTGATCTCATGCATCGTACTGATAAAACTCTGTTCAAAACCAACCTGCCCATCGATGCGATCCAACATCAGAGCCGAAGGAATCACTTTAAAGCGATCGGTCAATTCCGAAAAGCTTGAATTCTTTTGTAGTGGACCCTGATCTTGGGCGTATACAGGCACCGAAAACTTATCGAGATCAAGACCCGGATCACCATGAGTAATCCCTTTCAAAACATTCCTAATCTTAAACTTCTTCTGAAACTGAAAGGGAATGACATTGGCCGAGTAGCGATAAAAACTTGTGTAGAACAACGCAAATGGGCCAGAAAACAAAGCACTCCCCCTCCCTGCGTCCATGGCCTCCAAACGATCTAATGACTGATCCACGGCGCTATACCGAATCCACATATCAATAGAATCAAAAAACACCTCACCAATGAGATTGGTCATGAGTCCTCTCAGGCGTGGGTCGGAATTAATTCCTTGTAAATTAAGTTTAACTGCTTCGAAATCCACTGCCTTAATAGAGTATTTTTTAAGTGCATCTTTTGGAGAGCCACTGATAAAATTACTTAAAATTTCATGAAACATCGCACCAGCGATTGAATTAAGAGTTGGTTGGTATCGAGGACGGTCAATTTGCATGTCTCTTAACTTTTTTCTAATCTCTTGCCCTGTATATTTGTTCGTTACGCTTTCTGCGGCGGCAATTCGTCCGAGCGCAACCGTTCTAAACCCCTTCGAAACAAAAATCGGATACCGTTTAGAAAATAAATTTGCCAAGGTTGCCGTGAGCTCTTCGTCTGTAATCGGTGATAAAGATGCGAGCATCAACTGATTACAGATTGTGGCATCGCGTACGGCAAATTGCCGGGAAGTATTCTGAGCATAACTGCTGGGTTGCGATGTAAATATTGCGAATAAAGTGATTGAAATAAAAACGTGCTTCATTGACAGAAACAGTACACTATTAATTACACAATTTAAAGGTAATAATATGGAGTATCTAACCGAACAAAGAATTGGCAGACACTGAATCCGTTGACAAGGCGAAGTACAGCCCACCAGAACTGAAGTACATGCACTTAAACGAGATGAATTGAGTTGCGGATCAAATCCTCACCAAGAAAAAAGACTCGTCTTTAAATGCTTCAGAAGAGCTCCGTTTAACTTCAACACAGCAACCACCGAGCCCGCATCTGCCTTAAACCGTTTTGTGTTTTTGATTGAGCCCGAACTCTGAGACACTTCGGTAACCATGCTTTCAAATGCCTTCTTGGCAAGCACAAGCCGTTCTTGATCACCATCGAGCTGTAGATCAAGCGCCTGTAGCTCATCCATGAGAGTGTTCAATTCGCCAAGAGAACGATCGCGAAGTATGGTCATTGTGTGTTCTGTCGGACTACCTGCAAGCTGAAGTTCTGATAGGCGTTGACGGTGTAATCCAACTGCACGTTTAGCTTCCAAAATGGTAATATGTATGTCCTCAATGCCAAGGCGATATTGATTCATCTGATAATGCATCAATGATGAAGCGTGCAGGAAACTCACTTTATATTGCGAAAGGTCGGCACGACCACTCTCACTACTTTTCAATAAGTCACCACTGAGCTGATAGAAATTGTCCCACAATCGCGCCTCGCGAAACCCGACGAGCTCGGTCATTGCATAAAGATGAAGATCATGAGTAGCCTGCCTAATCTCTGCGTCGAAGTGAAGTAAGGCATTTGAATCATTGGGGGTGAGCACGGGCACTTCTGAAGCAAATTTTTGCTTTAGTTCTTGCATGCTAGGGAGAGGCTTCGCCATCGTCGCAAGTTCAGCAGATAAAGACAAAGGCACTTCTTTCACTGGAATGAATAATTGGCGTTGATAGCGTGGGTAACGCTTGAGCACCTTCAAGCGAACTTTCACAATTTCATTCACTTCAACAGATGCATTTACATATCTGCTATTGAACCCGTTCCGCAGAGGGAGCGCCCATTGATCTGCAGTCATCATCAGTTCTTTGATCATGTCGAGCATGATATTTTTAAGGCGTGGACTTGTATCTATACTCTGGAGCAAGGCCGCAATCTCTTCACTCTGATTGGCAATGGAGTCATAATAACGACCACGGGACCAATACACCGGTAAGGACTGCTCCACCCGAGTAAAATCTAAGACTACACTTGCCCATGCCTCTTCAACCGTTTTGTGCAATTTGTCGCTTAACTGTGGCTCACCGCTAAGTAAATCCTCCTTCAATGCAGTCACTACTTGAGGAATCTCGTCATCCTTCCCGTAGGTGTGCAATACATCGCTCCAAGACTTAAAGAATTTTAATTCGAGCCCACCCAAATTCAGTTGTTCAGAAGGACGACCAAAATCAAATACCAGATGTCCTAAAATAATTTGGTTCATGCGCGGTGTGAACAGAATCGGATAGTCGACGCTCAACAACCTAAAAAGAGCATCCTTCGTAGCCAATTTACTTTCAGGCATTTCAGCACCGATCAACAAACTCTGACAAAGACTTTGAATATGCGTTGGATTTTGAGCGTGGGCAGTTTCAAAAACACAAAAGAATGAAAGCGTAACGATGACGTTCAGGAGTAGCATTCGCGTCTTTTGCTGAAGGGTTTTCATTATAACACAAAATCTAGCTTAAGCTTCCCGGCTTGCTCAGTGACTACCACCTTCGGCATCACGCCTATTGCATCCAAATGAGCAAGTTGGAAGGGATAACTCTTTACTAGCAATAATGAATAGGTCTTTTTCGAAGGCGAGAAGCGAATCTCGCACTTGCCCGATTGAACGCCGTCACTGATTTCGGCATACTTTGATTCGATGGACTCACCACCGCCTTCTTGCGTTCCCTGCACTCTAATCATGGGCTCAAAACCAATCTTATTATAAATAGTTTTCAGTTCACTGGCGTAATCTTTTCCTTCGGCTAGGACTTTGAGATTTTTCTCTGATAAACCGCTACTAGAAACACCACTTCCGGCAGGCCCAGGCGATACAGTCGCCTCTTCGGCATCCTTTTTTACTGGTTCTTTTGGTGGATCCATCGAATAGCCAACATACTGAAGTTTAGCCTCTTCAAT
>CAIMWN010000271.1 GCA_903845155.1 Oligoflexia bacterium | reverse complement strand
AGAATATCACTGACCCTAGATTCATCTATACCCAGTAGTTTTGAGAGTGCTTTTTGGCTTAATTCATTTTCACGTTGGTGCTTCGATATCTTTTGGCAGATTTCATACTTGGTTTTTTGAATCAGCGTGGGATGTTCCGGCAGCGCAACATTCCAGCGCCTTCTTAAATCTGAAGTCATCTTTCTTATTCTTTTTAGCTCAGACTCGGGTGGGAATGACGCCAGTATTTCCTCTTTTTCACTTTTCTTCATTGTTACCTCCTTCTAAAACAGTTAATGACTCCGAAATAATGTTTTTCAACATTAATGCACTAGACGATTCGATAGGATTTATCATTTATATCCTTATGTTTCATTTCATAATGGCTGTCGATCAGTACCGTTTTCAAAGTATGCCTATTGATACGGAGATTGAGCGAATACGATCTTCTTTTTTGCTCCACTTCCAGAACCTTTCTCGATTTTAACCATACTTGCCAAAACTGGCAAGTATGGAATAACAGCACCTTGTTACTTCAAGAACCAAGCCAAACAAACCGTGTTCCACCGCTCTTTCGTGTTTAACCAAAGTAAGCTATAACCAACTCATGATTCTTTGGTTACTGATCCGAAAACTTCTTTTTCTCCTACCAGCCGAATTCACTCACGAGATCGCAAAAATCTCTTTGAAGATCTATGCTCGACTGAATTTTTTGCATCAAACCTACCCGACACTTGCGAAAGCAACTCAAGCAAACTTTCTTGGGGTAATGAATCCGATCGGCCTTGCGGCTGGCTTCGACAAAAATGCAGAAATCTTAACAGCATTGCCATCTCTTGGGTTTGGATATGCGGAAATTGGAACCGTCACCCCGAAACCACAAGGCGGAAACCCAAAACCACGGCTTTTCCGTGATCCAAAAAACAAAGCGCTCTTTAATAGAATGGGCTTTAACAATTTAGGGGCCGGAATTGTTTCTGCACGCTTAAGAAAAGCAAAACCCCACCTCCCCGCGACTTTTAAAGTGGGAGTAAACTTAGGTAAGAACAAAAATACACCTGACAGTGAAGCCGCATCCGATTACGCCAAAGTGGCGCGGGCATTCTTGGATTGCGCCGATTATTTTGTCATCAATGTGAGTTCACCCAATACCCCTGGGCTCCGCGCCCTTCAAACAGAAGAAGCGCTCATTCCCATCATTCAGGCAGTTCAAAACGAATTATTAGTTGAAAATGTTAAGATTGCTCAAAGTAGTTATAAAAAAATACCAATCTTAGTGAAGCTCGCTCCTGAAATGACCGGAGACCCCTTATTAAATCTCGTTCGAGCCATGGAGAAACAGAATATAGACGGTCTGGTGCTCACCAACACACTTGGCTCTGTCTATATATATAGAGAAGAATCACTCTCGGGGGGCTTAAGTGGGCAAATTTTGACCAGCGAAAGTCGAAATCGCTTAGAAGAAGTCAGAAAGGTGACCTCACTCCCTATTATTTCAGTCGGCGGCATTGATTCTGCTGAAGAAATGCAGACTCGCTTTGATTTGGGCGCTGATTTAATTCAAATCTATACTGCGTGGATCTATGAAGGGCCGTTCTTCATTCGTAAACTTGCACGTTATCTGAATGGTCAGTAGTTCTTATTTTAGTGATGATTACTCCCCGCCATCCGGGCTCTCTTCGCTAAAGCCCCATCGTGGGGCCGCTCAAAAGTCGCAATCCTCACTAAAATAAGAACTACTGACCATTCAAAACTACTCAATATCTTCTAATTCATACCTTCTGTCGTCCGAAGGACGGGCGGATAGGCAAAAAATTCCACTTTTTCGGTTAACAAAGTCTAATCAGAGTTAATTTTTCCATTTTTAGACAAAAAATACTTCAATGAGATGTTTTTTGTTCCCTAGGAACCCTTTGGGCGTCTTTTTTTATTCCTACGCTCATCTGTCATCTTAATATCCCCCATTCTTTAATCGGTCATCGGGGATGTGCTTCTATGAATTGGCATTCTCTATTTAATGGAGGAGTACGACTTTTGAGCGAGCCCTGGATGGGCGGAAGCGAAGACAGCCACGATGGCGGGGAGGACTCCTCTATTAAATAGAGAATGCTGATTCATGGAAGTGGGCAATTTATGCCTGAATTGTAGGTGTTTTACGTTATACAGGAGTAGAAATAAAAAAAGCCCCAAGATTTCTCTTGAGGCTTTTTTTTGCAATATATTTGCAAGAAAAAACTATTTTTTAGATTTTTTCTTAGCAGT
>CAIMWN010000270.1 GCA_903845155.1 Oligoflexia bacterium | reverse complement strand
CCATCAAGAAATGACGGCTCATACCCCATGAGTCACAAACAATTAATAACTACTCATGGTTAATGAGTAGGTAGTTTTGGCTACTTTGCCTGCACTTTCTGACTTCTTTGATCCTGCAGGAGTTGAGCTTTCAAATTTGAATTATATGGATCTAAGCCGATCATCTTTTGACGGACTTGTACCGCTTCACTCCAGCTATGTTGATACTCGTAAATTCGAGCCTGAGTCTCCATGGCATCAAAGGCTCGTGGGTCAGAATCTATTGTCTTCTGAAGTATTTCCTTTGCAGCTTGAAAATCACCTGCTTGAGCAAGATTAGCTGCAACCCTTATTGAAAAAGTCGGTTCTCGAAAAACATAGGAAAGCGGTTTTTGTGCTGCTACTTCAAACTCTTTCGTATGAGAGCCGGATTGAGGGAGCGGAATTGAACTTGAAGATTTCATTGCCATTTCCGCTTGGAGAAAAAGGGCTGAGATCCCGAAAACACTAAGCGCCAAAATGCTCGAGAAAAGTGGTTGAAGAAGCGAACTCTTACCTTGGTTGATATTTTGACCACTCGGAATTATTGAAATTCCAACAACTGCACCACCAAGAATATAGCCCCATACTGCAATCGCTAGGTTATCGATCGAAATTAATGACTGAGCTTCATAAGCAAGCCAGGCAGCAAAAATAGTTGCTACTGTAATTTGATTTGAGCCTTCGCTTTTACGAAGTGCAGTAACACCTCGCCAAAATATAAATCCAGTGAGGGTGAGAAAAGTAATTAAGACAAATATGCCATCTGTGGAGGCAAGTTGAATTGGCACACTATGAGCTGCGTTTGAAACTAGATCCGGTCCACGCCTTGCAGCCTGAGTTGTGTCTCGGTATTGACGAAAGTATGCGCCGTATCGATCTGAGCCAACACCGAAAAATGGGTGATGAATAAACATCCGCCAGCCAGCTCGCCAATAGTCTCCCCGATAAGTGACAGAAGCTTTGTATAGATACTTGGCGATAGGACCCTTATTGAACATTCCTATCAGGCTCAAGATTGCCACAATCACACCTAGTGCAGATAACGCGTACCCAGACTTCTTGCTGTGCTGGAAAGTCCAGACAACTGCAATAATGGCAATTCCAACGGCGGCGATCAACAGACCCTGCCGCACTTGGGAGAAGATGATTACTGTTAATAGCAAGAGGAGATTTGCACCTGAAAGTAGGCGTAGCCATCTGACATATTTAGATTGAATTAACAGTCCAAAGTTTAAAACAGCAAAAATACCCATGAATGCTGCCGCGAAATCAGGGTTACCTAAAGTACTCAGAACACTGTTGTACGGGTTATTCCACTTAATAAAGTCATAATTATAGTGCTGTGCAAACCCATAGATCCCAACCAAAAATCCAACAAATACAGTAGCTAGGTGAAGTGACTTAAGATTTTTAAGGTTTAAGAGAAAACTGGCTCCGAGAAAGAAGACGACTAGGCATGAGTAGGTAAGAAATCCTGTTCGTCGCTGGTAGTCGCCGAACATTCCAATGAATTTATTGTCCGTTGCAATAAATGATGCTGCGAGTGCAATCCAGAAACAACACCCCAGAATTATTGCCAACCTAAGCGTAAAGTTCTGCCATCGGTATTTAACTTGGGTTATAACCCAGCCCAGTAACCAAAATCCAGCAATCGAAAGAATCCAACTTTTGGGGGCATTGAACGGATCATTCAGGTTCGCCCATAAAACTAAATTGACGAGCGAGCCACCTAAAATTAACCAGTTCATTGCCGTTTGATTATCCTCAAATGCCACTTGCACAGAACTAGCTCTACTCATG
>CAIMWN010000269.1 GCA_903845155.1 Oligoflexia bacterium | reverse complement strand
CAATGATGAAACCATTTTAGCTTTAGTGAAGCTTTTGGATGGCAGACGATTTGACCCAGAAAAGGAAATTGATGACTTTCAATACTTTGTTTCAGATCGTCTCTCGTATAAAGGCAAAAACTACAAACTCATTTGGATTCTAGAAAAGAATGAAATCTACATTGGCGTAGTGAATGCGTATCGGAGGAAGTAGTAATGGCATTTCCAGATAAAAAAACTCTGAATAAGATTAGAAAAGAACTTGAAAAAGCTGAAGGCACACTCATGCCACCTGAGAATCCGACGCCACTTCAAAAGTTTAGGTGGGACTTGTGTCAAAAATTCGTAAAATTCAAGCTCGACCATGACTACACACTTGAAGACATGGGTAAACTGATTGGCGTTGATAAAAGTAAGATGAGTAAGATCTTAAGGCATCGAATTGAGGATTTCTCAACTGACCGCTTGATTGCTTACTTGCAAGTCCTTAATCCAGAAACGAAGCTCAAGGTTGGGTAAGAATTATCATTGATGATTTAATTCAGTCCTGATTAATTTGAAGAAACCTTGCTTTTGGTTATGCGTCTCTTGCAACGATAATGCCCATGGCATTTAGATTTAAAGGTAAAAACTCCCTTTTGATTAAGGATTTTGAGTATGGAGCAATGGGCTTTGTACCTCTGGGTTTATGCCAGTCAGTTTCTAGGTCAGGATTTTTTGAAAAAGTGACTACCCGAGTTTCCTGCTCATTCTCGAATGCCCTTTGTTTGATTCCCACGGAAATTGTGTTACAGAATTGCATGAGTGTGTAAAACCAGTCATTCATCGTCGGTTGCGCATCTTGAATGCCATTCTCACGGAGTGCTCTTTCAAAAACCTCATCCCTCCATCTTTTGAGTAAACGGAATACCTCTGTCTTTGTGTCATCAACATATTTGCAGTTAATTAAAAATCCGTAGGATTTAAAATCGGTAATTTCTGTATTCAACTTAAATTCTAGACGAGCATTGCCATACATTGATTGTAGGTGGGTGGATTTTGAATTCCCACTTAGAGAAATAAAATATGCTCTCGCTGATGGGTCAATGGCTTGTTCGTTAAAGTGTTTAAATAATTCAAATGGAAATTTTTGAAATCCAAAAAAATTCTGTGTCAAGCACACACAATCTCTACAGGCTGCCATTGGATTTGAGAACTCCAATGAGTCTGAGGATGAACGAATGAACGATGAATGAAAAGTCTGTGTATTTAGAATAGCCTCTGCGGAAGTTTCGTCGGTGTAATGAAAAAAGCGTTTGGCTTCAATTTTAAATTCATTGCGAATAAGTACTTCTGCATGATGAAGTATTGATATTTCTAAATCTGTGAATGATTGTGTTGCCAAAATTTGTTCCTTATTAAAACGTTAGCTTAGGGTTGCTCGGTCTTTTGGATTTCTCCAGATCAGATCATACTGGACAATAACAAATACAGCTAGATGCCTTGGAAGTAAAAAAAGGGGGGTAACCCCCCGAACTCACTCATTGAGTTCTTGATCGAGATACTCCTCAATGTCAGAAATGCGGTAGTAGTTTGAATCAATTTCCATGAGTAAGTCTTCGCTTACTTCTTGGTCAAGCCATTCATCTTTGGCTATTCTCCAAGAGATCGGGTCTGAGTCTTTCGCCACTGTTACCGCGTCCAGCTCCATCCAAAGTACCGTGATGGTTTCTGGATAACACTGACGGATGGACTCTTCGAACTCCTCATCAACATTGATGGGGCTTAGGTTTTCAGAGATGAGTTCCTTGATGACCCAGTCACATCCGAATTCAACACCGCCGGAGGTTTCTCGCATTAAGTCATCCGAGCCGCAGGTCTTGCATTTTACGCTAGGCGCACGAGAGTAGCATGAGTAACAAAATGGATGACTCTTTTGCATGGCGAGCGTTTCTAGTTTCTTCATGATTTCTTCTTTTTGATTTTGCATAATTGATTCCCTTTCATTTCTTTCCGGGAGCTTTTGGTTTGAATCAGCTCCCTCTTCACAAACGCGTGAGAGGGGCTGACTCAAACAGGGCAGACGAAGCATTCAACGTTCAGACCGACAACCGAAACATTGTTTCGGGCATCAAACGTGACAGCGGTTTTTTGCTGGCGCGGCTTGAGTGCAGGAGGGCTGAACAGTCTTCTGTTGAATGCGGAGTCAACCGACAGGGCTCAAGAAATGATTGAGTCTAGGAACCAATGAAATAAAAAAAATGAAACCATGATGCTGCCTGTAGCGACTACGCTAAAGCATCTACTTTGTTCTCTCGTTCGTCGCCACCCCCGAATGAGAGTTGAGCTTCTGGACTGGATACGGGTGCGACGGTGTGGGAGTCGGAAATGAGGGGCACACTATTGAAACTCGCCCCTCACTGATTGATTTCGGAACCGTGGAGTCCTTCTCATATTGTAAGGGGTAAACTGAATCAAGGTCTGCGACGTGGGCGTATGCGCCGACACCAAGCAAGCTAAATAGAATTGATAAGGATATAAGCGGAAAACTAGATTTATTGATACTCATTTGTTTCACTCCTACTTTATTTTTTTGGTAAGGAGCAGTGATGAGCTTTAAGAATTAATGGCAAGTGAGATATTTGGCATCGGCATCACAGCGAATCTTTTCGACCTCTGGCCGCGTTCCTAAAAACAAATCACTTGCATGAAACCACTTTGATGCAATAAACGATGCTGAGCAAATCCTTACTTTCTGTTGTTTATGATAATGCAAAAGCATTTTCTTTGCGCGATGGTGATGGAACCGCTGGAGACATTGCGGATGAAGGTCTGATAATTAAGCTTCGACTCCAATGTCGCTCATCTGAAAATCTCCTGCTTTCAGATGACGTTCTTCAACTCGCGAATAAGAAATGGGACGACATTGTTGCTTCAATAGATTCATGGATTGCAGGAAACCCCCAACATTCACACATAAAAACCGTAACCGCCTTTAAAGAAGGCGGATTTGATCGCAGAAATTTTGATCTCAAACCCATCAGAAATGTAATTGCTGGAATGGTTCACCCGACAAAGAGCTGGGAGATCCAAGTGGGACAAGCAATCGCCCAAATAAAAACAGGCTCAATAGGTTTGCAGAACAGTCTTAGTAGCTATTTGGGAACTAAGGTAATTGAAAAGGTTCTCACTTAAATCTATAAACAAGCAAATATTTCCGCCAACGGTAGAAATCCTTTTACATAAATACCTTCTTTTTCTAAGGCTGTTCTTAATGGTTTTATTTGTTCAAATGTCGGCAAAAGCACGATGCATTCTGTCGGATCGAAATTAATATCACTTCCGCTTCGCCACTCTCGCTCATGTAAAAAGTTTTCTTTTATAGAGTTACGAACAACGCGGTACTGGAGCGCCGGGGGAATTGAGGCCTTATCTTTTTGTTTTAGCGGTATGACAGGCTCAGTTCCCAGCTGAATCAAATATTTTTTTGTAAACATCAATCCATAGGGTGCCCAACGAATCGCCGTATTTTCTCTTAATTCCGATTCTCTGCCAATCAAAGTATCCTTCAGCGCGGCTAACGGTTTTTCGGTGAAACAAACCGCTGGTGCGCTCATCCCAGATCCTTGAAATGCTGATATAGTTTTCGACTGAAGAATAACCCACAATATTTCCAATGCTGACAGATTCTCGGATATAGGCGTTTCCATATGGGGATGAATTTTTGTAACAACCTTTGCCGACTTCGTCAGATGAATTAAATATGGGGAACAATCAAACCTAAAAAATTCGATCTTATGAGGTAATGCTAGTTCGGGAACAATTTCCTTTATCTCTTTTGGTAAGGTGGGAATTTCTGGAATTAACCGTGTAATGGTAATCTCTTCAATTTCATCATACCAATCCCAAAAATCTGAACTACAGTCGGCACAAGAAATTTCAGGGAGATCTATTTTATCAATATTACCTTCGTCAGAGAGTTTTTTCAGAGCATGCTCATAAGCGTTTTTAGGTTTGAGTTTGTCCAGAATTTTATATGCTTGCTCTTCTATGGTTGAGCTAGGACCGTTATAAACAAAACCGTGCTCTGGGTCGTCATATCGT
>CAIMWN010000268.1 GCA_903845155.1 Oligoflexia bacterium | reverse complement strand
TATCGTGTTGCACACCCTAAACAACGTGAGATATTTTGAGCAATTGAACTAGTCAGTTCATCGGTAAGCTCAATTGAATCAAGATAATAATATTCCTTGGAAATTGCATTCTCACATATTTCGCAATTTTCTTGTTCTCCCTCCTCAAGAGGATCGTCATTTTTTTCGGCAGACTCAATATCCTTCGCACATGAACGACACAAAAATTCAAAAATCATTTCAACCGTCCTTTATTGTGAAATTTGTTGGAATCATCCCATTCCCAACGCCCATTTCCAACAGACTTCCGCAAATGACCTGATTAAACGTGATTCAGCATGAGAATCGTAGAGCTGATCTGCGAGGCTACTTCTTACTAAGTTTTTGTTTTTATTTGTTTGTTTTGATTCTCGGCACTATTGCCGAGAAACCGTTTTTGAATGGCGGAGAGAGAGGGAGTCGAACCCCCGGTAAGCTTGCGCCTACGCCGGTTTTCAAAACCGGTGCAATCGACCACTCTGCCATCTCTCCGCAAGAGTGTCTAAAATATACGTCTCATCACTTTTCAACAAATATCCACACTTGTCAATTAGCGTGTGAGTTTGATCTACGATGAGTGAAAGGCTGTGATTACTCTTCTATACGGCCATCGGCCTTGGGCTTATAATAAATTTCTTGGTGAATAGAGGTCTTCTCTACACCGTGCAAACTCAGAATTTGCTTCACTTCATCGATCATAGCGCCGTTACCACAGAGGTAAAACTCGGTTTCTTGCCAAATAATCTGAGTGGTATGGGCACGAAGCCAGTCCGTTACGCGGCCATTAAACCCTCCCCATTCGGAGGTCGGACGAGAAAGCACCTGAACAAATTGACCTAAAAGGTCGGGCTGCAATTGGGCATGCAACTCTTCCGTATAGAGAAGGTCAGTAGTATCCCTTGCTCCAAAGACGAGCTTGGTGAATGCAGGCTTATTTTCTTTGTAAATTTTTGAAAAAACCATCGAACGAAATGGAGCAATCCCTGTCCCAGTTGATACAAAAATGGCTGATTTTCCAGGTCTAACTTTATAAATAAAATCCCCATAAGGCGCAATTCCCTTGAAGCTATCGCCAATATTGAGGGCATTCAGATAAGTGGTTCCCGGACCCCCATCTACCAGCTTAACGCATAGCTCAAAAACATTCTTCTCAGGATGGGATGCGATGGAGTAGGCGCGCCGCAGGTCTCTACCCCCAGGGCCGGCTCCCGGAATCACAATACTCACGAATTGACCTGGCTCAAAATGGAATGCAGGTGTGGACTCGAAGTGTAACTCCACGACATCGTGAGTAAGAAACTTTTTATCGACTAATTTTGCCGAAATAGGAAGGGGTTTGGTTTTTTCCATGCCGCTTAATCTAGCGAAAATCATATGCTTAATCCAGCCTTTTATGTTATTTAAATTACATGTTTGGATTAAGCGGTGGTCATTTACTCATTTTAGCTGTGGTCGTACTTTTGTTCGGAAATCGACGTTTGCCTGAGCTCGGTTCAGCTCTCGGTAAGGGAATTCATGCCTTCAAAAAAGGGCTTGAGGGCAAATCAGAGAACGATGAAAAGGCGAATGAAAAAATCGCCCAAGCTTCTTCGGGGAATGGCGACAACCGTCTTTCGTGAGTGACATGAGCTCTGGCATCAAGACACCCATTGAGCATATTCCCGAGCACCTTCAAGAATACATTACTGAACAAGACCCCTCTCTTTACTCTCCTATCGATCACGCTACTTGGCGATACATCATGCGAGTATCGAAAGCCTTTTTAAGCAAGCATGCACACCCACTTTATCTTCATGGCCTTGAGGCGACTGGCATTTCTACCGAGCGAATTCCACTGGTGAGCGAAATGGATGCTGCCCTTAGAAAACTAGGCTGGCGAGCAGTTGCGATTAATGGCTTCATCCCACCTGCCATTTTTCTTGAATTTCAATCCCTTCGAATTTTAGCGATTGCCTGCGACATCCGCAAATTAGAAAATCTAGGTTATACCCCCTCACCTGATATTGTTCACGAGGCCGCTGGCCATGCTCCCATTGTTGCTGACCCGGGATACCGGGCTTATCTCGAGGCTTATGGAGAAGTGGCACGCAATGCGATCATCAGTAAATTCGATCTTGATCTCTATGCTGCAATTTTTAGATTATCCGAAATTAAGGAAGACCCCAAATCAACCCCAGAAGCAATCGCAGATGCTCAAAAGAACTTTGAGTTCGTTGCATCTCTTGAAACAGATCCGTCTGAAGTCGCACTCCTGACTCGCATGGCTTGGTGGACGACCGAGTACGGCCTGATCGGGTCAGTGGAAAAGCCTCTTATTTATGGAGCTGGTCTTCTGTCCTCGGTGAGTGAAAGCTATGACTGCGTTAGACCATCAGTTAAAAAGATTCCCTTTAGCTTAAAAGCGACCATCGAGACTTCATACGATATTACTCGCCCGCAACCTCAACTTTTTGTGGCAAAAGATTTCGACGAACTCACTACGGCGTTGAATGATTTCGCAAATGGAATGGCGTTTAGGTTGGGTGGAGCAAAAGGTCTAAAAATAGCCAAAACCGCGCAAAATACAGTTACGGTCGCACTTGACAACGGTGTTCAGCTGACCGGTACTGTTCTTCAATACGAGGTGAATCAACAAGGTGAAGTGTGTTCCTTTACTCTGGGACGATCTAAACAAATTTCTTACCGTGATGTGGCAGTTGAATCCTTAGGCTACCAGCAACTGAGTGATGAAATTATTTTTCCACTTTTTGATCGAAGCATCACCACTACGACTCTCCCGCAATTGGAAGAGAAGCTAAACGCTGGCGGCATACCCACTCTCAACGGAACACTGGTCCAAGGACATATTCAACGCGAAATAAAACTCAGCGATTCTACCCGAATACTTCTTGTAGAATTGAATGCCAAAATCACGCCCGTTGTACTCGCTAGCAAAGTGGTTTCGGTATTTGGTGGAGCAGGAGATCGAAAAGAATTTGCACTTCGAAACTCCAACCTGGTTAAAAAGGTAAGTTCCCATCAAAGTAACCTCACCACCAACAACACCGAGCTAAGCCAACTCTACCAAAAAGTTCGTCTCTTCAGAGATAGCCAAAGTGCCACAGTGGAAGAACTCAAAACGATTACTCAAGAATTGGATCGCATCGCGCCTACCGATTGGCTGCTCAGACTTGAGATTTTAGAACTTTATAAGAAACACCTTCCTGAGCACGACGTTGCCACCCAGCTGCATAACCAATTAATGGCACTTGCGCAAAAAGACACCCATCTTTTAGATTTAATTCATCGAGGACTGGAGATTATATGAAAAACAAGATTATCCCCATTGGAGCACTTTCAACTGGAGTTTCCATTATTTTAGGCGCCTTCGGAACGCATAGCCTTAAGGGAAAAATTGGCTACGACTTGCTTCAAATTTACGAAACCGGAACCCATTACTTACTCGTTCATTCACTTGCCATCATCATTTATGGACTCTGGATTAACTTAATGGCGAATGAAAAAACGAAATGTTGGCCAGCGATCGCTTTCTTGGTAGGAAGTTTTATTTTTACCGGAAGCTTATATGCGATCACGTTCACTGCCATTCGTGGTTTCGGAATGATCACTCCCATTGGCGGACTTCTTTATATAGCAGGATGGTTTGGATTCGCAGCGCAAGCTTCCAAAAATAATTCATGAATCTCAACTCAGAACCAACACCACTTTCAGTTATTGCCACCGTTTCACGTCTCGTAACCAAGATCACGGATCGAATCTCTGGTGATCGCTCCGAATTTCCCCTATTAGTTGCATGCGTAACTGCTGAAGCTCTCCGGAAACTCGGGTATCAGGCTGATGTTTTTTACGGACAGGCCGCATGGATTGAAACCATGGAAGACATGAACATCATGTGGGTAGGCTGTTGGGGCGATCATACTCATTTTTGGGTCGCAACTCCTTATGGTGAAGTAATAGACCTGAACACGAGCGTATCTTATCGAAAGAAATCTCACTCTAATCCGCTTCACAAACCCAAATACTCTCCGCCCATGCTTTGGTCGCGTGAAGTTCCAAAATTCTATCGTTATCTTCCTGAGGGTATTGCCGAAGTCGACCTCGATTCAGATCGAGATCAACGCTGGTTTAAACTTTGTTTGAGTGAAGTTCTCGAAAAACTGCCCACACTTGAACAACTCCTCCAAACGGCAGATGAGAATCTTGATTTTCCGGATGAAGCAATCCTTTGTCCCGGTCGCCGTATTCTCGATGATGCTGCTCAAAACTTCCGTCATTATGATCGCGCGATCATGATCAAGGGAATCCCCGATAGCCCCTTTTAGATTGCGGCTTTCAAAATTTCAGTGCTAAAATCGATTCATAATGGAGCTACTATCAATGATCCCTCAAAAACGATTTTTCACGTTGTTTTACACTCTCCTCTTCATCAGTAGTTTTTTTCTCACTGAAGCGAGAGCGATCAACAGCATCAACGTTCAAACCTTTAATCCATCCGTTTCGGATCACTTTGTTATATTAGAAGATGGTTTTAAATCTGAGTGGCCAAGAGCTTCAAAATACTATTTCGGAGCAAACTACAACTACGTTGATTCACCTTTAGTGGCCGTCGATAACGCGAACAACACCAACCTCTTCAACATCATCGACAGCATTCAAACACTCGATTTGTTTTTCGGCTTCAAAGCTTCACCTCGCTTCGGTCTTTTCATTGGTGGCCCCATTCACTATGTCACTTATCCTTCAACACCCGCTGCAGGGTATCCTTCTGGTTCCGCGACGGCTCTCGGTGATTTGAAGTTAGAAGCTAAAATCAGATTGACCGATGATACGAGCGATACCGCCATCGCGCTTATTCCTGAAATTCATCTTCCCACTGGCAACACGGAGAATTTTGTATCTGATGCCTCTGTCTACATGGGCCTCAGATTGGCCATTGAACATCCGTTTCGTAACTTCACTTTAAATGGGAATTTAGGGTTTGCTGCCGCATCCAACGCAATTTATACAAATCCTCCCACGATTGTCAGCGGAATTGATTATCGTAAACGATTCATGTTTGGATTAGGTGGTTTTATCCCATTCAATGACCGATGGGGAATGAACTTGGAATTTAGCAGCATTAATATGATTCCTTTTAGTAGCTACCTGAATCCAAATGAACTTTATGCTGGTGCTCGCTATGCAGCAGCTGACAACTTGATCTTCACTCTCGGTGGATCACTCGGGAAAATTGGTGGGCCTACTGGACAAACCTATCGAATTATTGCGGGAATTCGTTACACCATTCCTGAAGAGGACAAATCTACTTCAACACCAAATCCAGTTTTCATTACTCCACCAGCAGCAGCAGCGACACCCGCCCCTATTGTTCCTGCAGCCCCTCGAGCAGTGATGCGTACAAGGCACATTGAGATTCTCTCCCCTATCAACTTTGAACACGACAGTGACCGACTCACACCAGAAGGCAAAGAGATTGTGAATGAAGTTGCGGACATCATTCTTAGAAACCAGAAGAATTTAAGTAAGATTCTCATCGATGGTCATACCAATGAAATTGGGGATGATCAATACAACCTTCGATTGTCCCTTGCGCGTTCAAAAGCCGTGAAGAATTATTTAGTGACAAGGAAAGTTCCTGCAACAATGCTGGAAGCCCGTGGATTCGGGAAACGTAAGCCAAAAGTTGCTTACTCTGACCCTACTGCAATTGAAGTCAATCGTAGGGTAGAATTCATCGTTGTTAAAAAAGCAAAACCCTAATCTGCCAGATTCAACGCTCGTTAACGGTTGTTCCAGTCATAGTTGAAACTCACACTTACTCTTACCTCATCACTTTGATGAGGTGGAACTTCGTGATTAAGCCAACTTTCGAACAAAATCACATCTCCTTTTTTCGGCTTTAAATCATGCTGAATTTTTCGCGCTGGCGAAGTCATAAAAAGCCCCGCACGCGGATCTTGAACACGAAGCGGGCTCACATTGCCAGGAACAGAAACATAATAGGTGCCGCTCACCACTGACAATGGATGAATATGAAATGCGTGGTAGCAATTCTTGGGCATTACATTTACCCAAAGTGTAGAAATCTCTAGTGCTCCAGTATCAAACTTTAAGCCCAACCCTTTTGAGTAGTTTTTAACTGAATGGTCTAACTTTTTCTTTAATTCGTTGAAAACACTAAACTGCTCATGAAGCCTAGAAAGTGAAGCATAAGAGGTATATCCATTAGGATAGTTCTTCTTGGACCAGCGCACGCCCTCTTCATCTATGCCATTCAATTTAAGCGCAGTATTCATGATTTCGTCATGAATTTTTTTAGACAAACCAAGTGGTCCTTGAAAAACTTGTGTAGCGAAAAGTGATTTCATGATTATTTTTTAGACTTAGGTGGAACCTCATAGGTCACCACGGTCACAATTCCCTTTTGAAAATATTGCCAATACTCTTTTGCTTTACTTGGTAGCGCAGTGGGAAGCTCTAATGTGATGGTTGGAATTCCTAATTCCTGTCCAGCATAGTTTCCTAATGATCCTGGGAAGAATCCACTCGAACGGGCTTTAATTTTATTCCTGAGCTCTAAACATTTTTTTACATACTCTTCTGAAAATGTTTCAAGTGGCAAGTGATCTGGCCCATCGTAGTCGATCATATTTAATGGCGAATGGATGGATAAAATTTTTGTAGGTTTAAATTTCTCAATCATGGCCTTTTGAAAAAGGGTTTCTGGTTCGGAATCGGGCTTAATTCCTGGAAATCTCCGCTTGTCAGATTTGAATTTTGTTTTCCAAGACTTAAGTGCATCGCGATCCCAATCCTTAGTAGCAAAATTCCGATTGCAATCCACGCCATGCGCATTCATTCGCGTCTTAGGTGTATCAAAAAATCCATCGGGATTGATAAAGGGAACCAATACTAAACGCGCATTGGGATACTTTTTCATGTTTTCCAATGCCCATTCTGCGACTGAAAAACTTAAGTAAAGAGGAGTAATTTCATCTGCATGAACCATCGAAAAAATAAGGGTGGTATTAGTGGCCGTACTGGGGCCGAAGTCAAAGTAAATGAGGGGCCTACCCTCAACCGAGGTTCCGCCTATTTTCCATTTAATTCCTTTGCATGCACTTTTTTTGCCCCAGTTTCTTTTGATATAAGCCTTGTCTATATCGGCACACAGGGAGGGAATGTCTTTTTGAATTTCATCTGCCTGGGCAGATTCGACTGACGCACGGGCATCGCGAGTTTGCGATAACAGAACGAGGATCAAAGACAGAATCCCATTTCGCGTAGCTCTTGAGTGTTGAATATTAACCTTAAAGGTGGTTTTCATTTTTCCGCTGTTCTCTTTTGCTAAAATAATATTTGGTGGCAATGATGATGATTGCGCAAACAATTACACCTAGAATACCACCCTCCACCTTTTTAATCATCTTGATCACATACTCAAGAAAATCACCAAAGTAATAAACCGAGTAAATAATTGCGGGAACGCTAATCAGGGCCGCTGCGCCGTCATAAATCAATAACTTACGGTAAGGGAAGTGTAAAAGTCCTGTTGCAAAAAAGATAGTCGAACGAAGTCCTGGCATAAAGCGCGCTGCAAAAAGCAATTTGCCGCCATGCTTATGTAACTTCTTTTTGACTAGTTCAATTTTGCTTTCATCAATGAATGACTTGAAGGGCCACTTTTTAAGAAGGCGTCTTCCAAATTTATGCCCGAGCCAAAAAACAAAAGTATCTCCGATCAATACGCCAACTAAACCTACTGCAATAATGGTCCAAATGTCGCAAATGCCGTAATAGGCAAGAATCCCTGCTGCGAAGAGAGTGATATCTTCCGGAATCGGAACACCCAAACCACACGCGAGCAGAATTACGAAAATGGCGAGATAGGGAATCGGGCCACCTGCGTAATCAATAAGAAAGTCGACAATGAAGTTCATGAAGCCTCTATTGTACTCATGAACTCACTTTTTTGAAAGAGGATGTGAACGAAGATAATCATCAGTAAGCTCGCCCAGGTTGAGATGAGTGTAGCGCTGCGTTGTCCCCAAACTTGAATGCCCAAGAAGCTCCTGAATGCTTCTTAGATCAGCACCTGCTGTGAGAAGGTGCGTTGCAAAACTGTGTCTCAGCGAATGTGGCGAAATTTTGCGATTTGCATCGACCCATTCTGGCGAAAACTCGGCTGCTTTGAGAAACTGCCTCACAATAATTCGAGCGATGCTCCTCGAAGTGAGCTTGGTACCCCTAAAACTGATGAAAACTGCCGTTTCATCAAGGGGACTTGGCCGTTGTTGAAAGTAATTTTCAAGAGATTCTTGGGCTATTTCGGTTAACGGAACCCAACGCTCCTTTTTACCTTTTCCCATAACTCGGACCCAACCAGAGCGCGCCAGTTGCTCATGCGTAAGATCAGCCACTTCGCTCACGCGAAGGCCACAACCATACATCAGTTCCAGTAGCGCCTTATCGCGCTTCCCCATCCATGTGCTTTCATCTGGAGCACACATCAGTTCAAGAACCTCTTCAATTTTCAAAAAACGAGGGAGTTTTCTTTCCACTTTCGGACTAGGAATCAGAGTCAGCCAGTTCTGGGTGATGATTTTTTTTCTTTTTAGATACCTAAAAAATGTGCGTAAAGCGCTCATTTTACGAGCGACCGAAATCGCCTTATTGTCCTTCATGAGGGAGCTCGTAAAAGACCGGAAATGGGATGCGGAAAATGTGGAAAGACCAGACTCTTCGGTCACTTTGAATACGGTTTCAAGGTGATCTGCAAACTGAGTTAAATCACTCTCATAGGCGCGGAGGGTGTCGGTGCTCCAATTTTTCTCATTTCGACCGTATTCAATAAAGCAATTTATCCAGTCTTTGATGCTCACTTTAATAGTGTAGATGAGTTTCAAACTATGATAAACCCTTGTGATGTCGAATCAGACAAAAGTACACATTATTGGGAGCGGATTAGCGGGTTCTGAAGCCGCCTTTTTTTTGGCGGAACGTGGAATCCCAGTCGTTCTTCATGAAATGCGCCCCATCCGGCAAACCGAAGCACACCATACCGGAATGTGTGCAGAACTCGTGTGTTCAAACTCACTTAAATCACAGTCTCCAGTGTCGGCTCCTGGAATGATGAAAACGGAAATGCGCTTGGTGGGCTCACTCATTCTCACCGCCGCCGAGCACGCGCAAGTGCCCGCAGGCGAAGCGCTTGCTGTTGATCGCGATCAATTTGCTTCATTCATTACGGATAAACTTAAGAATCATCCAAACATTCAATTTTTGAATGAAGAAGTAGTGAAACCGTTTGAAGGCGAAAATGAAATCACCCTCATCGCCACTGGTCCACTCACGAGTGAAAAATTAGCCGCGTGGATTTCAGAGCAAACACTTTCTATTACCGGAACCGATGATCTTTATTTTTATGATGCGATCGCGCCCATCATTGATACCGCTTCCATTGACATGACTTCTGCATTCATCGCCAATCGTTACGATAAAGGCGAAGAAGAAGCCTATATTAACTGCCCGATGTCTCAAGACGAATACTATGCCTTCATTGATTCCATTTTAACGGGTGAAATGGTTCAGGCGAAAAACTTTGAGAAAGAAAAATATTTTCAAGGCTGCCAACCTATTGAACAAATAGCCAGCACCGGCAAAGACAGCCTTCGCTACGGGCCCATGAAACCCGTGGGCCTCACTGATCCCAATACAGGAAGAAGACCGTACGCGTGCGTTCAGCTACGACCTGAAAACAGAGCAAAAACTGCCTATAATATGGTGGGTTTTCAGACAAAATTGAAATACGGCTCCCAACTCAAATCCTTAAGATTAATTCCCGCCCTCAAAAATGCAGAATTCCTCAGAATGGGATCCATGCATCGAAACTCGTTTGTATGCGGACCAAAAGTATTGAGACCTGACCTTTCACTTAAAGGACACCCTCAAGTTTATTTTGCGGGCCAGATTACCGGCGTAGAAGGTTATTTAGAATCGGCCGCTTGTGGAATGCTTGCTGCAACATTCATTGCCGAACGGATCATGAATATTCCACACCTTGCTCCGCCGAGCAACACGGCACTGGGCGCACTCTTAAGTCATGTAACCGCGTCCGACCCTAAAAATTACCAACCCAACAACATTCAGTTTGCACTCTTTGATCCTAAGTTTTTTGATGGGCTAGAGGGGCTGGATCGTGGAGAATTGCGCGCTGGAATGTCAAAACAAGCGCCTCACTATTTTAAAAACTGGATGAAAGAATGTTCAACGCTCTTTACGTAATTCTCGGCGCAGGCCTCTGGGCCACCGATACCCTATTCCGTCATCCGATGGCGCACCAATTTTCGCCCCTCGTGATTGTGTTTGTCGAACACATCATCGCAACAGCAGTAACGCTCGCCTGGGTTCTATTTTTCCATCGCAATAAAATTTGGCTAGGCTGGAAACAAATGATCGGCGCCCTGATGATAGGAGTGTTCGGTTCTGCTCTCGCCACCTTACTGTTCACCATGAGTTTTCAATTCACTAATCCGTCAATCGCCATTTTGCTTCAAAAGGTTCAACCCATTTTAGTGATCTTCCTGTCCGTTCTTTTTTTAGGAGAATCTTTTCGCGGGCGCTTCTGGTTTTGGAGTACTCTCGCCATTGTATCCGCATTTTTTGTTAGTTTTCCTCACGGATTAAATCCAGTTGAACTCCGGGAAAATCTTTCCAATTCGTCAGAATTGAAAGGGGTCACTTTAGCACTCTCGGCGGCTGGATTTTGGGCATTTTCAACCGTCGCCGGCAAATTAGTTTTACATCAAGCCCCGAGTGCCGTTCTCTCTTTTTGGCGATTCTTCTTTGGTCTTTGCACATTAAGTGTGTTTATTTACCTGCATGTACAAGCAAGAATTGAATTGCCTTTCTTGTACTCCGATCCTGATTCGATGAAATCCCTATTTTTTATGGCCACCGTTCCTGGCTTCATCGGGGTGACTCTTTATTATCGAGGACTTGCCAAGGTTCCCGCTTCAGTGGCGACCATATTAGAACTTTCATTCCCTCTTTGCGCACTCTGGGTGAACTCCCGTTTTTTAGGTTTACATTTAACCACCGTGCAATTGTTTGCGGCAGGTGCGCTCATGGCTTCCATGATTGGCATTAGCAGCGTCAAAAAATAGAGTCAAAAAGCTACTAGTTTATACCAAGAAACTGACCTGATATGATGATTGCTAGGAGTGCAAAGATGCATTATTTCATCACGAGCTTACTGTTTGCAATTCAACTCAATGCGCATGCACAGACGGGCGAACATCCACAAAATTGTTTTAAAAATGTAGATAATTCCAAGATTGGGGGCCCCATCTCGATCGACGGACATGGCAAACTCACCGTTGTTTCGGCAAAAGGGCTAGGAACTATTACCAAAACGGAAGCCTCAAAAGATACACCTGAGCGCGAATCGATCAACTACGAAATCCCTGCACCCG
>CAIMWN010000267.1 GCA_903845155.1 Oligoflexia bacterium | reverse complement strand
GGCCTGATGAGAATCTACATCTCATAGTTTGGATAAAATTGGTGTTCAAGTAGCTTATGGTTTTATTTTGTGCTTTCTCATAAAAACACAAGAGATCATGGGCGACAATAAACACGCAAGATAAGGGGGCGATGCGGGTATGATTCAATCCCATGGGGTACCCCGTTCCCTTACAGGATTCATGGTGTTGGGCAATGATAATATCAACGTCAGGCGGTATTTCAGTAAATTTAGCTACCATTTTTGCGGCTTTCACTGGGTGCTGTACAAAGACCTGATAAGCGTTGGGGCTCAATGAGGTCAGCAATTGCCCGTGTTCCAACTCGCGTGTCATTTCGTTTGGTAAGCTAAGTATTGAATCATGAAGAAATGATGCGAGAGCCATCTTTTCAGCAGTAGCACCCGACACCCAGCCCATCAATTTGGAAATATAATTAGCAAGATAAGGCAAACGCGAACAATGAATTGCCAGATAATTGTCCGACTCCACAGACAACTGTTCGAATAATTTCCGAAGGGAGGGATTTGTTTCTATCGTTTTGAGGGCAAGATTTACGCCAGTCTTGGTGACTTGTTCCAGTTCTGGTGAAAACCCAAAACTGCTTGCCATATCTTGAATGGCCGAGTTGATTTCAGCGCTCACCGCGAGCATATCACCTTCACTCATACTCTCTCTTTGCGACAAGGCAAGATAGACTTCCATGAGTTGTTTGAAAAATGCATTTGCGTGTTCATGCTTTATATAGAGATGCGTGATTCCCTTTTTCTTAAATTGCTCAGTTTCTTCATTCCCAAAAATGTCATGACCACAAACAACTCTAATATATTTATTCTCAGATAGACGGGCATAAAGGGCATGCGGGATAGAACCTAACTGAAAGAGATTGCGAATGGATACACGTACGTATTCGCCTGAATGATCTTGGTTACTTGCCTTCGGAAGGAATTTTTGAAGGGCCGCTTTTAATGCCTCCGCAAAAAATGGCTTCTCTGCGAGTGCATCGGGCTTCAGCACCTTAGCCCCGACTGCAGAATCAGGGTCCGTCGCAGAAAGTAAAATAAATTTTGCCAGTAGATTTGTACTTTTAATGTATTGAAGTAATTCGCCGCCATTCATTTTTGGCATATGGTAGTCGGACACCACAATTTGAAATAACGGGTCTTTCTCTAAAATTTCCTTGGCGACTAATCCATTCTCCGCCGCTACCACCTGAACTGGAAATTGTGACTCAATAAAAAAAATGATGAGTTCACGAATTTCGGCATCGTCGTCTACTACCAGAATGCGCGGTTTGGAATCTGCTGAAGGTACCATGAGTGATAGAAATTTGCTCTTTTTGTGTTTTATCTGCTTTTGTTAAAATTTTCTAAAATAGAACTAAAGAAGTATCGGCCATTTTTTAGTAATCCTTTAAATTTTCAAACTAACAAGGCGGGAGCCAAAAAAATCATTTAAAATCATCACAGTAATCCAATAAAAATTCTTTAGAAACGGGGTTAATCCGCCGATATAGGCAATAATAAATGACTAAGACATCGTACAATGAAAAACTGGTGTTACTCGTAGATGACGACAATGACTATTGTGAGACATTGCAATTTGACTTCACCCGTCAAGGCTTCAAAACGTTGACCGCTAACGGTGGAACACAAGCCTTAGCTTTATTTCAGACTCATTCTATTGATCTTGTGGTCACCGACGTACAAATGCCGGATGGAGACGGACTTTCACTTCTGAAGTCAATTAGGGCAATTCATCCTAAGAATCCTCCTGTCATAGTCATCACCGCCTCTCACGATGTCACCGAAGCTGCCGTTCTTGAACAGGGTGCGGTTGCACTCTTCAGGAAGCCCTATCCTTTGCCCGAATTAATGAATGCTGTGCATGATGCTCTCTTTCCCATGGGGTCAGAGATTTCCCTTTCTGACAGAGAGATTGACAAGCAATTTTTCCATTCGATTGCCACCCCTCTCTCCATTGCTAGGGGCATGGTTCAAAGAAATATAGACGAAATGAAATTTGAAATCGACCTCAGTGGCCCGGCAGCGCAACTCGATCGTTTGGAAAAAGCGGTGAATGCTATCAGTAAAATAGAGCTACTTTATATAGAATATCGCAAGAATGTAATGAGTCGAAAAGGAACTCCATGAATTTAAATTCAAAGTTAGCCGGTAAAAAAAAGGTCCTGATTGTTGACGATGATTCCGCCATGAGGGATTTGATTCGGGATTTAATCGGACAGATTGCACCTGACTTTGAAGTCAAGGAAGCAGGCGACGGCATGCAAGCGCTGGCAACAATTTTGCAAGAGAGTTTCGACCTTCTGATCACTGACATGATCATGCCCAATCTTGATGGTCGTGGATTAATTGAGTGCCTAGCCAAATTACCAAAAGATCGAAACCCAAAAAACTTGCTCGTAATTTCTGGAATAATCATGGGTTCCGTAAAAAAAATTGGGCGCAGCACCTTTATTCCAAAGCCATTTGGAAAAAAAGAAATTGGAGAATATCTTCATTCGACTTTTGGAACTCCAGTTCAGACTGTTGAAAAGGCTACTCCTAGACTCATGATCGATCAAGAGAGATTCACCCAGTTCTCTGATGGTGTGAAACTCGTATTAGAATCGATTTGCTCTACCAAGGTGAATTCTGTGTCAGCCATTGTTCCGTCGGGAGAACTCATCACCGGCGATATCGCCGTATTGAGTTCACTCAATAGTTCCAAATTTAACGCAATACAAGTGATCCACATGGGGAAAAAAACTTTTTTGCGCTTATTGGAAAGAATGCTTGGGGAAACTTATCCTGAAATCAATGCTGAATCTCAAGATGCAGCTGCCGAAATTGCCAATCAAGTCATCGGATACGCAAAGTCTCAACCCTGCCTTCAAGACCACGATATTCACGCCGCCATTCACACGGTCACCACTGGCAACGACCTACGGGTTAAACATTTTAGTAGCGACGGAAAGTTCGTTTCTCAACTTGATACAGATTTGGGCATGATTACGATCGAAATCGCCACGCGCCGCGATCATGTGTAAAGATGCTCACGGGTAAGGGGCAGATTCCATAAGTGATCGGCCGATCGCTTCACACCCAGCAATTGATAAACTGACATCCATCCCTGCTCAAATCCATAAGCAGATCCTGCAAGATAAGCAACCCAAGTGCGATAGCGCACTTCACCTACTAATTTACAAGCCGCTTCTTTTTCTCTTTCAAGTTGAGAAACCCATTGAGTGAGAGTGAGAGCATAATGAGGTCTCAGCGATTCCATATCAAAAAGCTCAAACCCTTGCTCAGACATCACTTTTGCAACTTCACTCATGTGAGGAAGCTCTGAAAGTGGAAATACATGTCGCTCGATGAAGTCACCTGTCTTGCCATGAGCGATATTCAAATGGTTGAGTTCAGTTGAGCAAATACCATGATTGAGCATAATTCCGCCCTCGTAGAGAAGATCCCAAGCAAAGCGAAAATATTTCGGCAAATGAGCAACTCCCACATGCTCAAACATTCCCACACTCGCAATCTTATCAAAAGGTTCATCAAGTGGCAGTTCTCGATAATCAATTAAGAGGACCTCACATTTTGACTTCAAGCCTTCTTCGGCAATACGAACTTTGGCGAATTCATATTGCTTTGTGCTTAAAGTAACTCCGGTAGCTTGGACACCATAATTTTTTGCCGCCCACATCATGAGCGCGCCCCACCCGCAACCAATATCTAAGAATCGCTCATGTGGCTTTAACATGAGTTTACGGCAAATTAAATCCAACTTTTGCTCTTGAGCAATATGAATATTTTCGGTTCCCGATTTAAAATAGGCACAGGAATAAACCATGAGACGATCGAGAAATAATTTATAAAAATCATTTGAAACATCATAATGAAATTGAACCGCCCGGGCATCCTGTTTTTTAGTTCTTCGACGAACCTGCCAATGGCCAGGACCTACAATTTTGTGTAATGGTGAACCGCCGTCCAGCAAATCTAGTATTCGAACTGCATCCAGGGCGGGGATATCGATGTCAAAATCGCCATGAGCGTAGGTTTCGGCCAATTGTCCAAGATTAGAAGTTAAAAAGCTCAGAAGGGCTTTTGGCCGACGAATGGTCATGGTCATTTCTGGCTCATCGGCTAAATCAATTTGACGGCCATTCCAAAGTTTAAGACGAATGCGCGCGCCACCACTATGGTTCTTCAACCATTGGGCACCCGCTGTGAAAATCGAATTTTCTATAGAACTTTCAATTTTCTGAAAATTTAAGTTCATGATTGATCATCCTGAATGCTTACGAAAAGACTCATATTTCCACGCTTAAGCAGTAGCAAGACTGGTTGCCGTTTTGACTTGGACACAAACGAATTGAACTCTTCAACTTTCTTCACCGGTTTGTGGTTTACCTGAACGATCACGTCACCCACCTGTAAGCCGGCAAGGGCAGCAGGACTCCCTTCATCTATATCGGTAATGATGACTCCAGTCGTTTCTTCAGAATGGTAACGCTGAGCTGTCTCCTTGGTCAAAGTTTCAACCGAAAGCCCGAGCCGATCGGGCTCGTCAGGAATTTCGCTCTCTTCGCTTTGCGCTTCCGCCTGAATAGTTTTCTGCTGCCCCATTACCGCTGTTACCGTTTCAATTTTCTTATCTCTCGAATACTCAATCTTAATTTTTGAACCTGGCGCAGCGGCCGCCACTAAGTTTCGCAAAACATGAATATCAGTCACCTGTTTGCCGTCAAAGCGAAGGATCACATCCCCTACCTTAAGCCCTGCTTTTTCCGCAGTGGAGCCTGGCGCAATTTGCGAAATCAAAACACCTTCCGTGCTTTTCAAATCAAATTGATGCGCTAAGCTTTCTGTTAAATTCTGAATTCCTACTCCAAGCTCGCCCCTGATGATGACTTCACCTTTAATAAGTTTGGGAAGCAAAGTCTTGATCATGTTGCTTGGAATTGCAAATCCAACGCCACCCGACTGTCCCATTGCCGTAGCAATGGCGCTATTCATACCCACAATCTCACCGCGAGTATTCACCAATGGCCCACCCGAGTTACCTGGGTTAATTGGAGCATCCGTCTGCAGAAAATCCTCATAGTCCTCAATTCCAACTTCATTTCGACCTTTTGCGCTGATAATTCCATGAGTAACAGTTTGAGCCAAACCAAAAGGGGCTCCGATCGCGAGCACAATCTCGCCTATCTGAACCGCGTCAGAATCGCTAAAAGTCACTACTGGTCGACTTTTCATCCCCTCAGAAGAAACTCGAATCACTGCAATATCTGATCTTGGATCCTTCCCTATCACGCGGGCCTTAATCCTTTTTTCATCAGGAAACTGAACTTCAATTTCATCCACACTATCAATGACGTGATAGTTAGTAAGGATATTGCCCTCATGATCGAGGAGCATTCCAGAGCCCATACCCATTTGTGGAATTTTGTACTCACGGCCCGGTTTTCGTGGCGGATGCCTTTGGTTACCAAAGAACTCATTAAAAAAATCATCACCAAAGGGGAAATCTTGTGCTCTGTATTTTATTTTTTTCTCGGAGAAAACACTCACTACCGACGGCTTTACAAAGGCGGCAATCGTTGCGTAGGCTTTACTCAATTGCTCAGCAGGAGCAATCGCGGCGGTATCAATAATATGATCTGGCGCCTTTGAAACTGATTGATGATCGAAGAAACACGAAGCGACACTAGCAATGGTAAAAAGTGAAAGAACTTCTCTCATTTTTATTTTTTTTATCCATATTCGCATTTTGGTCGAAATCATTGTTATTTCCTCAAAATACTATTTAAAAAATAATTTTGCTCGACAGATCCTCTCTGCCGAGCAAAATCAACTGTTCCTTTTCGGTAATGACCTAATGTTGAGTTTTTGTTTCTTCTTTTTTGTGAGTGAGAAGTTTTCCCCAAAGTCCACTCTTCCCTTCGCCAATCTTGATTTGTTCTGTTTTAGATGCTTCTGTTTTAGGAATAGCCACTCTCAAAACTCCGTTTTCATACAGGGCTTCAATTTGCCCAGCTTTAATGTCTTCCGGTAATTCAAACGACCTTAGGAAAGAACCTGACGAACGTTCAGTTTTGTAAACCGAACCATTCTTTTGCTCAAATTCTTCCTTCTTTTCACCAGATACGGTGAGTGTATGCCCTCGAAGATCGATTTTAATATCTTCTTTTTTTACACCCGGCACATCAAAGCTCATCAGATAATGAGTTTCGGTTTCATTCACATCGCAGGCAGGAGAAAATATAAATCCTTCAGTCGGAATTAAATCCATATCGTTCACGTCTGCACTCAACATGCGGTCAAAAAGTCGATCCATTTGACGTTGCATTTTTGCAACGGCACGAAATGGATTGGAGCTAGTAATACTGCTATCAAAAATACTCGGTAAATTAGGCATGATGCCTCCTTATTATTGGTTATGGTTTGAAACACACTATTAGCTGCATATTAAATGCCAAGATACGGAGGCGTATAATTGACGACCATTCAAATTGATGAATATGGCGAGGCAAAATAGCTACTGACCCGGGAAAATTGCTCGTCATGCATTTACTGAGCTAGCCAACCACCATCAACAACCAACGGATGTCCTGTCACAAAAGTTGACTTAGATGAACATAACCAAAGTACTGCTTCCGCTATTTCTTCCGGCTTTCCCATTCTCCCCACTGGCTCACCTGCACTGAGCAGTGCCAGTGCTTGTGCCTCACCATGACTGAATCGTTCAATCATCGGGGTTTGAATCACTCCGGGACAAACTGCATTCACACGAATATTAGATTTTGCATACTCCAAAGCAGCATTCCTGGTCAATCCGATTACACCATGCTTACTTGCTGTATAAGCCGGAATTTCGGGGAATCCGACCAAGCCCGCAATCGATGAGCAATTCACAATCGCCCCGCCTCCTTGTTTAAGCATCAACGGAATTTCATGCTTCATGCAAAGCCATACGCCCTTTAGGTTGGTGTCGATCACTCGATTCCAATTCTCTTCAGTGCAATCAGAAATATTTCCCTCTTTCCCTTCAATGCCTGCATTATTGAATGCAAAATCCAGTCGACCCAAAGATTCAACGGTTCGACCCAATAAATTTTTAACTTCGCTTTCGCGTGAAACGTCACAAGACACGAAGAGTGACTTCACTCCGAATTCTTCTGTCAGACGAGCTACTTTTGCACCGTCATCCTTTGAGACATCGGCGATCACTACGTTTGCACCGGCATGCGCAAAAGCAAGAGCGGTCGCCCTTCCAATACCTGAGGCAGCACCGGTAATGAGCGCTACTTTTCCAGACCATTGATTTTTTATTAATGAATTTTGATTCATATTTTCTCCCAGATAGCATTGAATGTTTTGGACCACAATAAATGGAGAAAGGTGGTAGTGCGTTTCGGTTCTTAAGCTTAAGAACCGGCGTTTCTACCACCTTTTTTTCTCATTCCGTACATTGGACTTTCTCCAATACGGCTGATTGGGCTGGCACTTTAGAGAAGAGCCTTCCGCGACTTACTTTTGCCAGATCAGTCCTGATGACCTAAGCGAATATCAATCGGTTTGCTGCTCCCCTTTTTACCTCGCTATATATTCGAGGTACGGCCACTGAAGTGATGCATAGGTATGTGCAGAACGATCTCAAACTACAAGTAATTTGAGATCACCCTAAACCGTCTACCATCGCTCACCCATGAGGTCCTCACGTCTGACCGCTTATCGACCTCATCCGCCACACTGATTCACCGTTTCGCAACGTTACTTTGGTTTTCTAACAAAACCACCAAAGATGGATCAGCGCTTCCGCGCTTTCATTCCCATTCCTTCTAGTCATGTTGCCTTCTCAAGTCATGCAAGATTCATGGGTCGGCTTGTTCGGTTCTTGACCCATAAGACTCACCTTCACCTAGTTTTACCCAGGCTCGGCCTCTTGCTCCTTGTGACATTGCTTCTATCAAAAGGATTTTGCTCTCATCGAAGTTCGCTTACGCTGCAACCTAACCATTCGCTACAATCAGTAGCAATACTGAAAGCGTTTCTTGCTAAGCACAAAACAGATGAGTCGCCTCATTCATTCTTTAGCAAGTGCTACGGTAGCAACCGAAAAACTCTACCGACGGAACTCATATCATGTCTCCACAACATTCATCCGCAGGAACGAAGAACTAGCGTCGCCGCCTTTTCTCCACCGCTCACTTTCGTTCGCGGCACCTATCCTTGCTGCATTGGTCGTGCCAGGCTCAGGATGAGACAAAATTGAATAGGTAATGAATTTGCACTAATAGAGGGGTAAAACACCTCACAAATGAGCCTATTTATTCCCTTTGGCTTGCATCATCAATTGATAAAGCCATCTGTAATCAGAATGGCTACTAATTTGCGAACTGGCACTCGCCTTGCAATTTATGTCAGTAGCTCGAAAGCTGGAAAGGCAAGGTGAGGCATATGAAAAACTTCAAACGCCGAAGCATTGACTTAGATCGAAGCGAACGCGATTCACAGGATCGCTAACTGTTATTGCTTTGTTGCAATAACGAATGAGCTGACCAGCACTTTGTTCATTCACTTTGCCCGGTAGAGTCACTCTGCCGGGCAATTTAATTTTAACCAGGAGAACGCCTCTTTAAGCGGGGAAAAGCAAAATGTGTAATTCAGCGAGCGCAAGCTTTGTATTTGGCGGGGTGCTCTGCCTTGCGGGAATGTTAACGCTAAGAAAAACAGAACATCATTCAGAGTGGGTTATCGCATGTACCCCTCTTATTTTTGGCATTCAACAGTTTTTCGAGGGACTGATCTGGATCAATGCAGTCGAAACTAATACAGACTTAGGCCGTCAACTGAGCGGGCCAACAATTCTTACTGATGCCTACTTACTCGTTGCAGTAATTTTTTGGCCACTCTTTTCCCCAGTTGCCATTAACCTCATCGAAAAAAGCCACCTCCGCAAACGATGGTTAGCAATTCTTGGCATTCCTGCGGTCCTCACCGCCTGCTATTTTATTCATGCTCTTTGGGCCGCGCCCATTAATGATTGGATGCGAATTACTCAATCATTTTTACTTAAAGGACGCAATGTTATCGACATGGTGTTTCTTAAGTGCATTACTCAGCCTTTTCATTTTCTTTCACTTTTCCACAGGCCAGCACAATCGAAAACATTTACAAACCTTAAGAAACTCTATAGATCAAAACCCAACTTTAAAGTAATAGCAAACGCGGTGTTTCTCGGGTAAAATACTATCAAGCACTTATGCAAAAAAAACACAAAATCCTCATTGTAGACGATGAACCCGATATCCTTCATGTTTTAAATTTGTTGTTATCGGAACAATACGAAACACTCACAGCGTCCAATGGACTCGATAGCATTAATTTAGCAAAGAGCTGGGGGCCGGATCTCATTTTAATGGATATTATGATGCCAACCTTAGATGGCATGAGTGCCTGCAAAACCATCCGCCAAGATGAAGAAACCCGCCACATCCCCGTGATCTTCATCACTGCGCTCAATGATAATCAAGATCGCATTCGCGGATTTAACCTTGGCGCCGATGATTTTATTTCCAAACCTTTTGATTCGGATCTTCTTGCCGTTCGCATCGCCTCAAAGTTAAAACGCTTGGGTGAAATCAAGAAAAGACCGCCTGAGATGATCACTGTTGGTAATCTTTCAGTACAAGGTCGTTCACGCGAAGTGAAAGTGGACGATGAAATATTAGATCTTTCGCCGCTTGAATATGGAATTCTTATTCTTTTACTCACTCGCCAAAATGAAGTGGTCTCGAGAAACGAAATTATGGAAGAAGTCTGGGAAGATCAGGAAAAGGATGATCGCCTCATCGATCCACATTTAACTTCTTTGCGGAAAAAAATTAATCTGTTCAATTGTGAAATTCAAACTGTCTACGGCAAGGGCTACCGACTGAAAGAAAAAACTCCCGCATAACGATTCGTCTAGAGGGTAATGTCCTTGATAAAGAAATACCCTATTGGATTAATTGAAAATCCTTTGATGGATTTACTCACCAAAGCTTCATTCTCTTCGTAAAATAGAGGCACCGTTACGGCTTGTTCAAGTTGAATAATCTCTTGTGCTTCTTTATAGAGTTTGTCTCTTTTGAGGGTGTTCCAATCTTCCCGAGCCTTTTTCATGTCCTCGTCATACTTTGCGTTTGAAAAGTGGGTGAGATTATTGCCAGTATTGGATTCAAATAGACCTAAAAAACTGTCTCCATCTGGATAATCCGCCGCCCACACCATGAGCATCAAAGGCACATTTTGGGTCGTCAGTTGGCTTCTGAATACCTTCGGATCCACTAACTGAATTTGTACATCTAATCCAAGGTTCTTTTTTAGCTCACTTTGTATGTATTGAGTGATGATGCGTGGGCGTTCACTATTTCTCGCAATCATTTCGATTGGAGTTTTAGGATTAAACCCCGATTTTTGCAAATACGATTTTGCTTTTACGACATCAAATGGAAGCGATATTTTCGCATCATAACCCACCACACGTGGAGGGATGAATGTAGTAGCTGGCTTTTGAGACCCATTTAGAATATTAGCAATAGGCTTTCGATCAATAGCATGTGCGATTGCCAATCGAAGATCCTGGTTTTCCGCAATTGAACCTTTAATTCTAAAAGCCAAGTAATGGGTTTTTAAATAAGGATAGGTTTTAAATTCGGGCATCGGACGCACCATCTTTAAATCATCGGGTGAAAAATCTTGCATCATTTGAATACCTCCAGATTTGAAAACATTCAGTGCAGTTGCGCTATCTTTAATGATTTGCGCAACAGCTTCCGTCACATTTCCACGTGCTCGCCAATAATTTGGATTTGCTTTCATCACAATTTTGGTCTGCATCTGATAGCTCTCTAAAACGAAGGGGCCTACAGTAACGAGTTTCCCAGGCCTGGTCCACTGAGTTCCGTAAAGATCAATCAAGTCTTTTCTGATCGGGAAAAGCGGCCAAAACCCTGTCAAATAAGGAAAATAGGCCACTGGTTGTTTTAGGGTGATGACTAAAGTGTGATCATCTTTTGCCACAATTCCCACTTTTGAAAAGTCGGAAGTTTGTTTTTTGTTAAACTCCTCGGCTCCCACTACGTCATAAAGTAAATACGCATAAGGAGCTCCATTCGCTGGCGTTAAAAGTCTCTTCCAAGCCTCGGAGAAATCAGATGCTTTCAACACAACACCATCCGACCACCTCACATTTTTTCTGAGCGTAAACGTATAAATTTTCTGATCCTTGCTGATTTCCATTTTTTCAGCGAGGCAAGGCTTAGGTTTAAGATTGGTATCTACCTCCGTGAGACCTTCCATCAAATTCATCATCAATGGCGTTTCCATGGAGGTGCTGGCCTGTTGCCAATCAAATGAAGTTGGCTCTGCCATTAATCTAAATTTAAAAGTGCTCGCAAGAGAAGAGGGCTGGAAAGAAAAGGTCAGAAAAATGGCGATGAGCGCGGAACTAAGTTTAATCATAAAGAAATTGTATCGGAAGAGTTTTGAAAGGTAAACTAAACCCATGGCTCATCCAAATTACCCTCACCTTTTTGAAGCTTTGAATCTCGGGTTTACGACCTTGAAGAACCGCTTTGTGATGGGCTCCATGCACACTGGATTCGAAGACCATTTGAATGAGCTGAATCGACTCAAAAATTATTTCGTCAGAAGGGCGCAAGGCGGCGTAGGCCTTATCATCACAGGGGGCTATGCACCAAACCGACTGGGAAGACTAACCCCATTTGCGGCTTCGTTTAATTCGAAGAAAATGATTCGTGCCCACCAAAATTTAACAAAAGCTGTTCAGGCAGCTGGCTCTAAGATTTGTCTCCAACTTTTGCATGCAGGTCGTTATTCTTATCACCCCTTCTCGGTGGCCCCTTCCCGTATTCGTTCGCCCATTACTCCCTTTACACCGTTTGCGATGCCAGGACTTTTAGTCCAAATGACGATAAACGATTTTGCAAAAGCCGCCATGAACGCCAAAGAGGCTGGCTATGACGGAGTGGAGATCATGGGGTCGGAAGGGTATCTTGTTCATCAATTTCTAAGTAAGCGAACGAACCATAGAAAAGATAAATGGGGTGGGTCGTTTGAAAACAGAATGCAATTTGCGCTCGAAATTGTTCGGGCGACCAGAAAGCGCGTGGGACAGAATTTCATTATTATTTTTAGGATCTCACTTCTAGATCTAGTGCAGGGAGGTTCGACACCAAGCGAAGTCATCCAGTTTGCACTTGCACTCGAAACGGCCGGAGTTACACTACTGAACTCCGGAATAGGTTGGCACGAGTCTCGAGTTCCCACAATCGGATCAATGGTACCTGCCGGTGCCTTCTCAAGTGTAACGGGTGAGTTAAAGAAACGGCTCAAAGTTCCCATCATCGCCGTAAATCGAATTAACCGTCCTGAGTTAGCCGAATCCATTCTTGCAAAAGGCGAAGCAGATCTCATTTCAATGGCGCGCCCCTTCCTCGCTGACCCTGATTTTGTATTGAAAAGTGAAAAAAACCAAGCAGAGGAGATCAACACTTGCATTGCATGCAACCAAGCTTGTCTCGATCATATTTTTCAAGGGAAAAAAGCGTCTTGCCTGGTGAATCCTCTCGCTTGTGAAGAAGAGAAATGGAATGAACTTTTTCTAAAAACAAAAACCTCTAAAAGAGTGGCAATCATTGGAAGCGGACCCGCAGGCCTTTCCTCAGCCATCGCGTTTCTTGAAAAAGGGCACCAGGTCACTGTTTATGAGAAGAGCGACTCTCTCGGCGGCCAATTCAAACTCGCAACGCTGATCCCTGGAAAATCTGATTACCGCGAAAGCATTCGTTATTGGAAAACCAGAATTGAGCACCTGGGTGGAAAAATAGTTCTAAACCAAAATGTAAATGATATTGAAACAGTCCGCGCCTTTGATGAAGTAGTGATCGCATGCGGAGTGAAACCACGTGATCCCAAGATTCCCGGACAAGACTTACCCCACGTCTATTTTTACGATCGTTTCCTAAGAGAACAGATTAAGCCTGCTTCAAGAATTGTGATTATCGGCGCCGGCGGTGTGGGCTTTGATGTGGCTACCTATGCACTTCATGCCGGGAGTGATGAAGATCGAAATCCAGCACATTTCATGGAACATTGGGGAATCGACACTCATGCTCCTGGTGGCCTATCGACCGTTAAACCTAATGTAATGTCCCCTAGAAAAATCACGCTACTCCAAAGAAGCGATGCTAAATTTGGTAGAACATTGGGAAAAACCACTGGCTGGATTCATCGTTTGGAATTAAAACGTTCTGGCGTAAAAATGATCGCCGGAGTTCAATACGAAAAAATCACGGAACAAGGAATTTGGATTAAAGGAAAAGATCAGAAAACCACATTAATTGAGGCTGACCAAATTATACTTTGCGCGGGACAAGTCTCAGAAGTCAGTTTAGTTAAAAAACTAGAAGAAGCTAATATTAAATTTCATCTTATCGGTGGTGCAAAATTGGCATCTGAGATTGATGCAAAAAGAGCCATCCGTGAAGGCATGGAGCTCGCTTTAATTTAAAAACCTCCTGGAGGTAATACCACCAGGAGGCACGAAGAACTTAGCAATACTGTTCAGCATCACTGAACATGTAATACACGTTTTTTCATAAAGAACGACCCAATTTTATTCTCAGCTTTAGCACTAAACTCAGAAGTCTTTACTTCTGCAGTAGCTGGAGCTGGAGTAGCAGTTACCGTGAGCGCTTTCGCTTGCGGCAAAGCAGCTGTTCTTTTTGCAATCAGGAGCGCTGACGTAATCGGTGTCGCAGCAGGCGTTGCAGTTGGTTGAGGAATATTTAATTTCCCAAAAACCGCAATTCCGGTTTCGCCAGCGACTGGACTTGCGTAAATTCCTGCAACACCAAACACCTGCGTTGAGAATTGATTTGAAAAGAATATATTCGCAGCAATCGGTAAATTTCCGGCTACGCCGTTCAAGGCTCCAATTCCCAGCGCCACTCCAACAATCACATTGTTTTTCAAATCACCTCCAATATAAATCCGTGATTGTTGAAGAACGGGAATACCCATGACTTCACCAGTGGCCGCTCCCAATGACAAGGGCAGCGCTTCACCGTTGGGCAGTACTGCGCCGAGGGTTGAACTTCCAGAAGTGAGTGCAGATGCGTTCAATGAGAGTGTAATTTGCTCTAAGTTCGACGGAGTGGTAGACATAGAAATTTGCCCAAGCGTCACTCCTGAGTTTGGATCCACTACCGGTATAGACACACTGCTGAGCGCACTACTTCCCAAATTTACGACAGCACTCAGATTGACAAAACTCTCACTATTTTGGGTAGTCGTAGTTACATTGACGCTATTTAGAAAAGTCGTACTACTCCCACATGCATTGAGTGCAACACAGACGATAAGACTAAGTATTGGTTTTGATCCCATATGGTTCATAAATTCCTCCTATGAATTTATAATGATTGGCTATAGCTTAATTCTAAAACGATTTGACGCAGTGTACACAGAAAAAATGAGTCTTTCTTTTCTTTCAATAGGCGTAGTTTACAATTAAACTGAAATGGTAGGAAAACTATGAACGCCGACCCAAAATCTGATAATCCATTCAACGTTTTATTTATCTCCCCAACGGAAACACTGAAGGAGAAAGCCCTTCTTTTCCTCGATCATCACTTCGACGGAAAAATCGATTTCACCTACTCGCTCACCCTTCAAGAAGGGATTGAAGTCATCGAGAATGATAAAAAACAATTTGATTTGGTGATCTTCGAACATAGAACCACATCGCAAAGTATCGTAAAAGTTTTGACCGAGCTGTGTAGCAAAAGTGCCTTCATCATGATCACGCCAGACGAGGCCGTTCAAAGCTCTTTTCAATTTAAGGTTACCAATTTTGAATTCGCGACCTTGACCAACTTCGACACCAGCTTTAATAAAGGGTTGAAAAAGATATTTCCGAAAGCGAGTGCTTCCGGGAATGACTCCGATTATATCAATTTGAACCCTGACTCACTCCTCGCCGTAGCTCCGCTGTTTGCAGATGTTTTCACTAAACTTGGAAGCGGTCATTTTATGCGCCTTTTTAAAAAGGGCGACGTATTCACAAAGTCCGAACTCGACTATTACAAAAACAAAAAGGGCATTACTCATTTTTATATCAATAAAGAAGAGTACAATGAGTCTATTCGAGCCCAGACCAAAAAAATGGCCGAACTTGCTGCTCAAGAGAATGTACCTTCTCCTGAGGATGCTAAAAAGGAAGTTGAAAAATCGCTCGAAATTGTTCGGGATTTGGTGAGTAGAGCCGGATTCACCGCCGAGGCCCAGGCCATTGCAAAGAGCAGTGTCGCCGTTACCCTAAAAATCATTGGCAGCAAACCAAGACTAGCAACCATTCTTACTGATCTTAAAAAGAAGGATGGCAACTACATTACCAATCACAGCTTAATGCTTGGTCAAATTGCTTGTGCAATGGCATACAAAGTGGGCTGGAGTTCGCCAGCAACATTCTTTAAACTCTCGATTGCGGCATTCATTCATGACATCGCACTTCCCAACAGCCCACTTGCAGCGGTCGACTCACTTGCCAACGCCAAGGCATCGCGTAACTTTAGTGAACAAGAGTTAAAGTTGATTCAAATGCATCCAATCAGGGCCGCCGAATATACTTTAAAATTTAACGAGATTCCACCCGATGTGGATCAAATTGTAGCTCAGCATCACGAACGACCCGATGGAACTGGATTCCCAAGAGGTTTAGGACAAAAACAAATCAGTCAATTGAGTGCGCTATTTATCATTGCACACGAGTTGATTGACTTCTCTATTCATCACCCTGATGTGCCTATTGAAACTTATTACGAGAAAAATGCAGAACTGTTAAACCAAGGAAACTTTAAGAAAATCATTCAGGCTCTACAACTCAAGACTGAGTAGGCGAACTCTCTTAATCACGTCTCTTAATTCAGCTGCTTTTTCAAACTCTAGATTTTTAGCAGCTTCTTTCATTTCGCCTTCCATCTTGCGAATAACATTTTGTAATTTATCGAGGCCAGTATAACGGGAACCCAAAAGCTGCTTGATTGCATCCGCCCTCGATAGCTCATCTACATAATCGAGAAGTTTATTTTCAACTTCTGTTTGTAAGTTTTGGATAGACTTGATTTGCTTCCGTTTCTCGGATGAATCTTGATTCCAAAGACCACTCCCCCCCTGCCATTCACCATCAGCATGTATGGATTCGGCGATTTTCTTTTGAATGGTCGTGGGAATCATCCCTGTTCTCTTATTGTTCTCTTCCTGAATTACACGACGACGCCTGGTTTCATCCATAGCTTTCTTCATGCTATCGGTAACTCGATCTGCGTAAAGAATGACGAGACCATTTGAGTTCCGGGCAGCTCGACCGATCGTCTGAATGAGTGATCGTTCACTTCTCAGAAAACCTTCCTTGTCAGCATCCAAGATGGCTACCAGGGAAACTTCAGGCAAATCAAGCCCCTCTCTGAGGAGATTAATGCCAATCAACACATCAAATGTACCCAGGCGCAAGTCGCGAAGAATTTCAATCCGCTCCAACGTTTCGATATCAGAATGCAGATATTTAACCTTCACTTTTTTCTCGGAATAATACTTAGCCAAATCCTCAGAAAACTTTTTCGTCAGCGTCGTCACTAAGACTCGCTCTTTTCTTTCGACCCTTATTTTAATCTCTTCGAGTAAATCATCTACTTGCTTTTGCGCGCCCCGCACTTCAACGATCGGATCCAGCAACCCCGTAGGCCGAATCACTTGCTCTGCCACCTCACCTTTCGTCAGCGCTAATTCGTAGGTTCCCGGAGTTGCGGAAACGTAAATGGTCTGATGAATTAGTTTTTCCCATTCCTCAAAATTGAGTGGTCGATTATCCAACGCAGAAGGGAGGCGAAACCCATGAGTAACCAAGTTCATTTTTCTAGCTCGATCCCCCCGGTACATTCCACCAATTTGAGGTACCGTGACATGACTTTCGTCGATAAAACAAAGCCAATTATCAGGAAAATAATCAATGAGCGTAGGGGGCGGCTCTCCGGGCTTTCTACCGGTCAGATGTCTTGAATAATTCTCAATGCCTTGACAAAAACCGATTTGTTCTAACATCTCTAGATCAAATTGAGTCCTTTGGGCAAGACGTTGTGCCTCGAGTAGCTTATTTTCCTTTTGAAGAACCTGTAAATGCTCGCGCAATTCTTCGCGGATGGTATCGATGGCCCGCTTCCTATTATCGAGTGTGGTGACATAGTGACTAGCTGGATAAATGGTCACACGCGGAATTTTGTCAATTTTAGTTCCCCTCAAAGGATCAATCAATGAAATGCCTTCCAACTCATCACCAAAAAACTCTAAACGAACGGCTACCTCTTCCTCGTAGGCCGGATAGATCTCTACCACCTCACCACGAACCCTAAACGTTCCTCGATGAAAATCGATGTCATTCCTTTTGTATTGAATCTCCACTAATTTTTTCAATATAGCTTGCCGTGTGTATTCCTTACCCACCTCTAGATACAAAATGAGCCCTTCGTAAGCCTCCGGACTTCCTAATCCATAGATGCAAGAAATCGACGAAATAATAATAACATCATTTCTCTCCAGTAAGGACCGAGTGGCAGAGTGCCTTAACTTGTCAATCTCATCATTGATTTGTGAATCCTTTTCAATATACGTATCGGTTTGAGCGATATAGGCTTCGGGCTGATAGTAATCATAATAACTTACAAAATACTCGACTGCATTGTCAGGAAAAAACTCCTTAAACTCAGTATAAAGTTGTGCAGCCAAAGTCTTATTATGACAAAGGATCAGACTGGGGCGCTGAGTTTCGGCTATGACATTCGCCATGGTGAATGTTTTTCCAGAACCAGTCACTCCGAGTAATACTTGCGACGCCTGTCCAGATTGAACTCCTTTTACCAATTTCTTAATGGCTGTCGGCTGGTCGCCAGTGGGTTGATAGGTGGTTTTCAAAACAAACTTTTGATCGCTAAAAATAGCCATAAAAGAACAGTAGCACAAAAACTTTTAGCTTACTAATCAAGCAGTTGTTCATTTACTTTTTCGTTCTATAGTATATCCTGAGTTACATGAAAGTACTCCTCCTTGAAAATATTCACCCGATTGCACGAGACCTTTTCATTAAAGATGGCTTCCAAGTCGAAGTCCTTAAAGGAGCATTGAGCGAAGATGAGCTCATTAAGAAATTACCCGGTTATGATGTACTTGGAATTAGAAGCAAAACCTACTTAACTGAAAAGGTTTTTGCTGCGGCGAAAAGTATCACCACGGTGGGATGCTTTTGCGTAGGAACCAATCAGGTGGACTTAAAAGCTGCCCGAGAACATGGCGTAGTCGTTTTCAATGCACCGTTCAGTAATACAAGGAGCGTCGCAGAAATGGTGATTGCCGAAATCATCATGCTGTCCCGCAAATTGGGCACGCGCAACAATGAGATGCACCAAGGCATTTGGAATAAAAGCTCGGCACAATGTTTTGAAGTCAGAGGCAAGACCTTAGGCATTGTAGGCTACGGTAATATTGGCTCACAAGTATCCATGCTTGCAGAAGCCTTTGGTATGCGCGTCGTGTTTTATGATGTCATTTCCAAGCTTCCGCTCGGGAACGCCAAGCCACTTTCAACACTCGAAGAACTTCTCGCCGCTTCTGATTTTGTTACCCTCCATGTTCCTGCAACGGAAAGCACTCGAAACATGATCAGCGAAGCGGAGCTACAACAGATGAAGCCCGCATCTTACTTAATCAACGCCTCTCGCGGTGACGTGATCGATCTTCGTGCGCTGGAAAATGCAGTGAAACATAAACACATTGCCGGCTGCGCGCTCGATGTCTTTCCAGAAGAGCCAGAAAACAATATACCCACCTACCCTTCACCCATGAAGGGTTTAGAAAATGTGATTCTTACCCCTCATATTGGAGGTGCCACTGAGGAAGCGCAAGTGAACATCGGAAGAGAGGTGGCCTCAACACTCGTTCGCTTTATGACGACCGGATCTACACTTCATGCAGTGAATTTTCCACGGGTGGACATTCCGCTCGATCGCAACAATACTCGACTAAGCAATGTTCATCGAAATGTGAAAGGCGTATTGAAGGATATCAATAGAATCTTATCTGAGTACGGCGCAAACATTCAGGCCCAATCACTCCACACCGACAGCGAACTTGGCTATCTAGTAGTGGACCTTAACCAACCGATTACGGATGACCTGATTCAATCTATTCAGGCACTAAAGACCGCAGTGCGCACACGAAGAATTTTATAAAATTCCCGAGCTCATTGAGTGCTTACATTTTTACCGCTTTGGGCTACAGTTAAGCTTTATAATGTTGCTGTAATACGCAAATTCGGGGATACTTTCAGCGAGGCCAAACATATGCGTATCATCATTCTTGCTCTAATTTTAATTTGTCAAACTGCCAATGCGCAGTCCCCTAGCCCAACACCACGAGGCAAGCTTCCGCGACAACCGAAGCACTCCGAGCGCACCATCGCACTCGATCTACTTCATGCAAATACGATGCAGTTAAAGAAAGAGCGTGACGAGATCATCATTAAAAAACGAAGAGAACTTCAAGACAAGCAGCACAAGGAGCGGTATTCCGATGAAGCAAAATATCTTGAAGCCGTCAAAACAACTTTGGATAAGCCTGCTCTCAGCAAAGCCTATCAGGCTCAATTAGCAAAAAACACAAAGCGTTGGATCGAAGAAAAGAAAACCCTTCACTTTGAGGTTGCAAAAATTAAAGCCACTTACAAAGAGAAAATTATCGCGTTGAAAAACGAATTTAAAAGACTCTATCAACATAATCATCATCAAAAAAAGGGAACTGCATCACCGACCGCCTCTCCGAAGTCTCGATAAGAGGGGGACCAGTGGTTGATGGATAGTTCAAAGAAAATTACCGTAATTAATTCTGTAAAGGAAACATACCAAGTTCTGAACAGACTTGGACTGAAAATCAGAATTCTCGTTTTCTCGGCAATTTTTCTAGTCACCGCAAATATTGCAAACTTTTTTGCCACCCATCTTTTTCTCGTTCTGGTTCGCTGTCTGGGCGGAATGAATCAATCGGGCCCATTTTCCAAAAAATTTGCCACCCTTTTTGCTGATCCTGCAACCATGATGCAAACGGTAGTGGCCTGCATGGTCCTCGCAAAAATTCTGTCCGCTTTTTCTAATTATGCGTCAGCCTTACTTCTAGAGCGGGAAAATGAAGAGATTTATACGCAAGTGAAATCACGCATTTTTTCTAAGTTAATGAGTTTCGGAAAAGCCTACCACGACAAAAACAGCACTGCTAAAACGAATGGCATTATCTTAGAGGCTTCGGAGAAATCCGCCGAAAGACTCACCGCTTTTCATACCCTACTGTCATCAGTACTGAAGCTAATGGTAATTCTCATTATTCTTTTTGGTATTTCTTGGATTCCCGCAGTGATGGTCCTTGTTTCAGTATTAACTACTATTTTCGCAGCAGTAAAATCTCAGGCTTATTCTCGAAAACTTTCTACCCGAATCAAAGCATGGGGAGAAAATTTGGAAGAGAAAATGCTCACGCTTCTTACTGCGTATCCATTATTAAAACTCCTGAACACTACTGAGCGGGAAACAAGACGATTTTCGAGACTGGCAAACCGCTCGGCTTACTTTAACATGCGGCGATTTAAGCTTGAGCGCTATCTGGGATTTATTGGTGAAGGAAGTTTTCTAAGTCTCACGCTCCTTCTCGCCGCAATTACCCCATGGCTTTTGCGCTCAGGAAACGAAAATACCATCAGTACTATTTTAACCTTTTTCCTCATTATGCGCCCCATCGAATCAACCGTGCTAAAACTGAGTCGCTCCATTAGTCAACTCACCCGCTCGAGTGGAGTATTTCATGCAATTGAGCAAATTTTGAACATTGATGGGCAAACCTATTTGGTATGGAGTGGAAAGAAACAGTTTAACCGATTAAAAACAGAAATTGAATTTAGGTCTCTTACCTATGTTTATTCCTTTGATAAAAACAGAACTATTTTAAATAATTTATCATTTAAGATTGGGGTCGGTGAATGGGTATCCATGATGGGTACTAATGGCTCTGGAAAATCAACTCTCGTACATTTACTGAGTAGAATGTACAGAATAGATAAAGAATGCATTTTCATTAATGGTATTCCCATAGAAAAATGGGATGTTGATTCCTTAAGAGCTGGAATGGCGGTCGTATCTCAACAAAGTATTTTTTTAGACGGTTCAATCTCAAATGCACTTACCTACGGACTCAAAGTACAACCCTCACAAGACGAATTGGTCAAATGTATGAAAAAAGTGGGCTTACACCAATGGGTAGCTGGACTCCCGCACGGGTACAATTGCAGGATCGGGTCAGATGGAATTCAACTCTCCGGAGGTGAACGCCAAAAACTTGCATTGGCGCGGGCTTTTCTTTCAACGGCAAAGATATTAATTTTGGATGAAGCAACCTCAGCTCTCGATGTAGATTCTCAGAAGTTGATCATGGCTGAACTTCACAAACTACGCGGTAAAAAGACTATTTTTATGATTACTCACGACTCAAATGAAGCAACACAGGCAGATCGAATGCTGACGCTCACATCAGACGGAGTGATTGAAACCGTGACTACGACTAGACTAGAAACAGTAACTTAGCTTGCCATTTTCATTAGCTAACGAATTTCTTAAGTCGGTCAACTAAGAGATTTACGCGAGCAATGCGCTTCTCATATCGAATTCGATCTTGTCCCATCTTCTTTTTAATGCCAAGTCGCTCATTCCTCAATTGATGATATCCGACCCTTAAGCGTTGAGCCTCTTCTCGTAGCTCTTTCAGTTCTAGCATGAGCGGGTCATAGACTTCAATTTGAGGGGGGATTTTTGAAATTAAATAATCTAAGAATGAGCTATTTTTTTGAGCCGAACGGCTTTCGTCAAAATCGTGCATTCGATCTTTTGAGTTTTTAAAATGAAATAGCTTCTCTGCGCCACTCAGTACATTTCCTATCTGATAATCATAGTTATAAATAGCTCCGTCAAAGAGGCGAACAGTGTAATCTTTCGCATGGATTTTCTCATGAGCGACTAACTTACTTCCGTCGGGGTTGACAAGCTGATTGAGTGCTAATTGATCATTATTCAGCTCTAAAGTTAAGTTCTGCCAAAGCTTAATAAATTTCTTCGCCCCCGGTGTGTTCCGAAAAAACACTACTCCTGCATTGATATATCCCGTGATTTTCTGATTATCTTTTTTATCGTAATTTTGAAATTCACGATCGGACCGCACAGTAATTCCAATATCGTAATCACCATGAGCCGGATCAAATACCTCAGAGATCGGCTTGCTAATAGCAATATCTGCATCTAAATAAACAGTTTGAACAGGAAATCGATTCAAACAATCAGCTATAATATCAGGTTTGTGAAGGGCCTTCGACTTCCAATTCTTCCCTATTACTGTGTAATAGCCCTCATCATTAAGTTGGACTTCTGATACATGAGCTTTTCCAAAACCCAAACCACCTAGATCGTAAATTTCTATTGGGTAATTAAATTGTGCGGCAGAAAATGCGAGTTGATTATACCACCACCGAAAGCGACCATTTGCTGCCGACACGATGAGAAATCCGTCTGGGGAAGGCTTGACGCTTGGGTTGAGTGGGGGCAATTTTGTCACGGCTTCATCGGACTCTTTCAGGAGTTGAATTTGGATAGTTGAATAAAACTCAAACCGCGCCTTAAGTTGCTCCAATCGCTTTGAATCAGAGGTAATAATTACCAATTTGTGATCACGCTGTGCAGAAGCTTGCATACTAAGTAGCGCATTTAAAATGGGTTCGTCAGCGCCGGTATCGATGATCAAATTTTGCATATTTATTATTATGAGTTACCATAAATAGTACCTATTTGCTTGTGAAAATGAAGTACCGCCCCAAGGCTACCTATTTCATTTTAAACTTCTGTAGGTAACGAAATCAGTTTCCGATCACTAAGTCTATATTTGAAAGAGGGTTTGATTCGGTAGCGTAAAATTTATTGTGTAGATTCGGCAGGAGCTTTGAACCAAGCGAGCCGCTTCTGGAAAGTGATTGGGTGCTTTTTCCAATACGCTTCCATCCGGATAGATACAACGGCTAGAAGGCTG
>CAIMWN010000266.1 GCA_903845155.1 Oligoflexia bacterium | reverse complement strand
GGCAGACACGCCAGACTTAGGATCTGGTGCCGTAAGGTGTGGGGGTTCAAGTCCCTCCGAGCGCACCAATCAAAAGATTGGTCTTCTTCTCTCGAAATGAAAAAACGAAAAAAATAAGGAAAATCAGGGCTAAATCGATTCAAGTAGTTACGATTGGGTTCGACTCTGACATTTCTCGGACAGTCGCAAAATTTCCGGAATTTCCTATTTTCTTCCTACATTTTGCCTACTCTGCACCCCTCTTCAAAACCGTAGGAGGATTATGCAAACTTAACTAAATCAGCCCATTAAATTGAAAAAGCCCAAGGTTGGCGCCTCGGGCTTCTCGAATTTTTTATATCGGCTTCTGCAACTTACTAGGTGAAAGAAGCCAACTTAACAACTAACCAGAATCGCGTTTAACGCTTTTCTTGGTCGGCACTTCTCTATTCTTAATGAGAGGTGCGACCACTGTCAACTGAAGAATAGAGAGAAATATGGAAACCAAATTATGTCCAATCGTCGCAATCGCAAATCAAAAAGGTGGCGTGGGAAAAACCACTTCCGCAATCAATCTCGCGCAAGCTTTGGCTTTGCAAGATTTGAAAATCTTACTCGTTGATCTTGATCCCCAAGGGAACGCAACTCAAGGGGTAGGCATCCCGCTAGAGAGCATACACGCATCAATCTCAGATATCATCCGTGACCGTAACTTTGTGGTCGAAGGAGCAATCTACAAAGGTGATGGTTTAGATCTGATCCCTGCAATCAGATCGTGAAGAAAAACGGCCTGAAATTCTAACTGTTGAAGAAATTAGAAATTTATTAAAACTTGCTCGCGAACAAAATCATCCTTGGTATCCCATTTGGGTGGGCGCAGTTCTCACAGGATGCAGAAGCGGGGAATTGCATGAACTTCGACGAAGTGATTTAGAAGTAATTCCGCGAGAGCAAGGGATTGAAGAAGATCAAAAGCCTGCATACTCACGTCGATACGGTTTTTTGCGAGTCCGAAAAAGTTGGACAACTCGCTTTAAACAATCGGGACCAACAAAGGCGGGATACTGGCGAAATGTTCCCATTTCTAGCGAGTTTTATTGGTTTTTACTGAATGAATTAAAAATAGAAACCATGCAACCAGACGTTCATATATTTCCTCAACGATGGGAATGGGATAAAGGCGAACAAGCTAAATTCTTAAGAGGCTTTTGTCAGGCCAACAATATTCCATCTATCAAGTTCCACGCTCTCCGCGCATGTTTTGCAACCCAACTCATTTCAACAGGAGTGCCTGCGACGGTCGTTATGAAAATATGTGGGTGGAAGGATATGAAAACCATGCAGAGATACATTCGTCTTGCGGGTGTGGATGAGGCCGGAGCCACTGAGGTTCTCCGATTTATCCCTACGGAAGAGGCGGTAATGGAGAGGGTCGTCAATCTTTATGATTACAGAAGAAGAGAATAGAGAATTTTCAAATAATGCAAACGAATACAAATATTTAAGCGATATTCGTCGCAGAAATGAACTCCTTATTTTTTCAAATAAAGCCACAAATAGGCTTATTATTAAAACATTAGGATTTACAGAAAAAGCCTATTTGTGGCATTATTTAGAAATGGTAGGAAATGATCAAAAAAGACAAAAACCCGAACGTCTTACGGACTTCATTGAAACACTCCAATCTACAGGCCGCCTTACATTTACTTCTGAAGAAGCTCAAAAAAAGCTAGGTGAAACACCGAATGCTTTCCGAAAGGCTTCACTCCGTCTCATTAAAAAAGGGAAAATTTTTCGTCCGATCACAGGTTTTTATGTGATTATTCCTACTGAATACAGAAGCGGAAAAAGCATACCTTCTGAGTGGTATATCGACTCCTTAATGAAATTTCGTAAGTTACCCTATTATGTCGGAGGGCTTAGCGCGGCTTCATTTCACGGAGCTGCTCATCAAGCACCGCAAGAACTGCAAGTCATCACCACCAAAGCATTCCCAATTATTTCAGCACCGCGAACTAGGATTCGATTTCTCAGAAAAAAAGATCTATCAAAGACTGCAATTCAAGAGATGAAAACACATACAGGTTTCTTTAAAATATCTACTCCTGAAACAACTGCATTTGATCTCGTTCGATATTATCGATGGACAGGGTTCTTAAATAATATTGCAACAGTGCTCATTGAATTATCCGAAAAAATTGACCCAAGTAAGCTTGTTAAAGCCGCAATTGCCGACGGTGAAATTGCTTATGCTCAACGAGTTGGGTATTTAATTGAAGCTTTTGGCTTGAAGAAAGTAGTCAATGAGCTAAAAAACTGGCTGTCTAAAAAGGACACCAAATTCATACCTCTTCGATCAGGATGGAATGGGGAAGTGAAATCACGTAATAAAAGTTGGCGAGTCCTCGTCAATGAAGAAGTGGAGCCTGACGTATGATTCCTCCCTTACAACTTGCTCATTGGCGTACAAAAGCTCCCTGGGGTCCCGATTATCAAATCGAGCAAGATCTTGTACTCACTAAGGCGATTATCCAACTTTATTCAGATCCAGCACTAACCGAAGCCTTCGCTTTTCGTGGCGGAACTGCGATGCAGAAGATTTTCTTTAATCCTCCTACTCGTTATTCAGAAGACATTGACTTAGTTCAAGTTCGCGCTGAACCCATTGGTACTGCAATCGACAAAATCAGATCATTGATCGACCCATGGCTAGGAAAGCCAAGTCGAGACCTTAAACCATCGCGTGCAACGCTGATTTACCGGTTTGATTCTGAAATGCCGCCCATCCAGCGCATGCGTCTCAAAATTGAAATCAACACGGGCGAACACTTTACTATCCTAAAACTAATGCGCCATAAAATTGATTGTGACAGCGAATGGTTCAAGGGATCAGCAGAAGTTTTGACTTATGAACCCGAAGAATTATTGGGAACTAAAATGCGTGCGCTTTATCAAAGAAAAAAAGGGCGTGATTTATACGACCTTGCAATGGCCCTTCAATTCCTTCCAAAACTCGATTTCAGCAAAACCGTTCATTGTTTCCAAGAATACATGAAACATGAAGATTCAAGTGTCACGCGCGCACAGTTCGAGGAGAACCTAGCCGGAAAGTTAAAAGACCCTGCTTTTTTGAATGATGTTCAACCGCTTCTTTCACCAGGTTCACCCGTTTTTGATGCAATTACTGAATACGAACAAATAAGGAAATCGTTTTTAAGCCTCCTCCCAGGCGACCCATGGAAGACCAAAGCAGATCAGAAATCAAAAAAAGGGAGCCGCACATGAGCAACCTAATTCACTCCATCATGTCGCGAGATTTCTCGACGTTTCAAAATTTTAAAAACTCGCGCTTGCATAACGCAAGTGCTTTTCCTACAATAGGAAAAATGGGGCCGCAAAGTATTGAAATCATTCATAACGGGTCAAGCGCACCATCTTCCTTCCGAATTTCCAATTTTAGTTCGTCTCCCTCATAAAATTTTCTCGGAGTACTTAATGTACACCTGCGAAAATTTTATTCGCTCGACTTCCTAAAATTGGAAATTGGGAAGGAAGATCGTTTCGTGTGCGAGGAGGGACTTGAAGCGGAGAAACCGTCAAGCCCTTTCGGGCTTGTTGGCGAGCCGGATGCGAGCCAAAGGTTTCGGAGGGGAGACTACGCAGCTTTTGAGCGTGAAGCGAAAAAGCGTAGGAGCCAAGTCCCTCCGAGCGCACCATCTTTTTTCGGTTAAAAAACATAATTTTAGAAGACCATCCCTGAAGGGACTAGAACTGTATTCATCTACTTGGACAAATAAGACGGCTAAACTCTTTTTCTAAATCTTCCATCAGTGCTTTTTCTACTTCTCTGATTTTCTTGAAAACCCAATCTTTCATACTTTATGATTAATCTTGATTTAGGAAAAAGCTCAGATCCAATTCAGGAAGACTTCCCATAAACATTCCATATTGGGAATGTGCCAAATACTCCTCATTAAAGTCCGCTGGTCTCCAAGTGACAGGATGAAGAAAAACCGGAAGTCCGTGGCGATTACACATCAACCATCCAACTGCAATTCCGATTTGTTTCAATACTTGATGTCCAAACAATTCAAACTTAACTTCCCAGCCGGCCTGAACATGAGGACCATTTTCAAGTTTATCGTAAAGACGAGTGCTAGTTGGCCTGATTCCCATTTCAAGCAAGAATTTTATAAATTCGTCAAATACAACTAAGGCCTGATTCTCCTCTGGTAATAAATAATCCATATGGATATGAAACCCTTTCAAGATGACTTGTTCAGGAAGTCGAAATTTAGTTTCGGTAAGTTGAGTTTTACCCTTTTCCAAGAGTGGTAATTTTTCGGAGGTCGACATTATTTTTGGAGTCCGTGTATCGACTAGTTTTAGATCCCGGTCTCTTGAGGGATTGAAGAAAAAATCTTGCACTTGATCGACTCGATTTCCAAACCAAAGAATGTTGGCTTGATTCAATCGCCCTTCGCTCGCCAGGTCGTCCTCTGATTCACGGTTATGCATCAGAGGATGAATGTAGCCACTCATTCCAAATCGGTTCACGGCCATATAAGAAATTGCAAGTCCTAGATTTTCCAAGACCAAATCTGAACCACTTTCGACTCTCAGTTCCCACATAAAGTTTAAATGAGGTCCATACCCTGGATAAAATGCTTCTTCAGCATCTATCTGAATATTTTTTGAGCGAAGATAATCAGAACATCTCTCCTGAATGACTAAGGCCTTCGGAAAGGCATCATCAGACAGCTCTTGATGGATATGAAACCCCCATATCTTTTCAAATGGATTATTCATATTTTATTTTTAGTAAAGGTGCATAAGCTTTTCGATGAAGAATCATAAGAATCAACGCTCCTAAAAGCAGTCTCAGATTATGGGAACTGTGAAAAATGAAAAATCCAATTCCAGCAATATTGATGATCACGGGCATGAGTATGATGAGCGAGAGAGGAACATATGCATTGACTACCAATGCGATCCCACAACTCAGCTCAATCACCTTTACAATATGCATCAGGTATCCAGTACCCCAGAGCATCTTGATCAGTTGATAGCCATTATCTGGCAATCCTAAGCTTTCCAACGAAATCGTTACACCAATGGGAGCATTGCTAATCATAATGCATCCGAGCCAAAGACGTAAAATGAGTTCGATGATGCTCAAAATGGAGATTTTTCCATTAACGAAATAGGATAAGTATTTATAGATTGTATTTGATTTCATAATTTTTCAGCGATGATATCCAATAAAGTAGGGGTTTTTAAAATAGCGAAAGAACTTTTTTCCCTTTCGTTTATTTCAATCCAAAACTCATCCGAGTCGGTCTGCGAAAAAAACCCTTTACTCACTAACTGCGGGATGAAAACTTTCCAGAAACTTTTTGGGCAATTCCAGTGAGCACTGTTTGGTCTAGCAATCCGAGTGATTGGCATGAGTTCAATGATTTTGAAACCGTGCTGCTCTAACATTCCGGGCAAGCTTTGCTGAACACGAATATTCCCCCCTGAAAGTCGCCAGCTTTCAGAAACTGCAGCTAAAAGCCGATCAAAGACCGGAGCTCCTGGAAACAAAAGATAGTCGAGAGCAAAATAATCACAGATCGCTATTCTTCCACCAGACTTGATATTGACCGCCACTTGAGCAACTACTTTGCCCGGATCCCGAAGAAAACAAAACAGCCAACGACTATAAACAAAATCAACTTTTTCGCTAAGAACAAATGACTCCACATTTCCTTCCTCGGCTTGAATCTGTTTTATTCCGTTCGAAGTCGCTACCTGATTCAGGTGATTCAAAAATTTACGAGAAAGATCGAGAGAAATAACTTTGCCATTTAAACCAACAAGATTCGCCAAGTCCAAGGAAGCGAAACCCGGACCACATCCTAGATCCAGCACTGAAGAGCCTGGTTTAATTCCTGTGCGATCCCATAGGTCAAAAGCCTCTGGCCTCCAGGTTTCATGCTGGAAAGCCAAACGCCCTAGCTCCTCGTCACTTGAGCCAAGAAGGTAATTCATTTTTATCTCATCCATCCCTTTAGTTTTTCCTCTGCAAATATGTATTAGAAATACATTCATTATAATAATTAAATTATTTAACATTTATCATAGTCATAATTTATGATAGAATTTGGACATGATACCTTCTTCAGCTGAGATCGAATATTTCCTAGAGGTTTATCGGACTAAACATATTTCAAAAGCTGCCATCCGACTGGGAGTGACTCAACCAACACTTACTGTTAGTTTAAAAAAACTTGAAGATAAAGTTGGAGTTCAATTGTTTCATCGCTCTAAGCAAGGTGTTACTCCAACAAAAGAGGGGTCGTCTTTCTTTCAAAAATCGAATTTTCTTATCGAATATTGGAAAACTATTCACAGCGACTTAAATAAATCTGTCACCGAAATTCAAGGAAAATTTAAAGTTGGCTGCCATCCCAGTGTAGGCGCCTATACTCTGCCCCGTTTAATTGAAAATTTACAAACTTATGCGCCTAAGATTGAAATTGAATTGATTCATGAATTTTCAAGAAAGATTGTCGAAAAAATTATTTCTTACGAAATCGACATCGGGTTTGTGGTCAATCCAGCAAAACACCCTGACCTTGTACTGAGAAAAATAGGAGCGGATCGGGTAATATTTTGGAAGAGTCGAAACTTGAAGTCTATCTCCAAGAATATTTTTGCAGATATGACTCATTCACAGGTAGAAGATGCCTTAGGAAAAACCCATTTTAAGAAATTCAAAGATTGGTCCTTAATCAGCAGCCCAAGCCTTGAATTGATTCGCACCCTGACACTTTCTGGTCAGGGCATCGGCATTCTTCCTGAAAGAGTCGCTCAGGCCGATGGTCATGGACTTATTCCCTACGATGACAGCTTGCCTATTTATCAGGACCAAATCTTTTTGGCATATCGAAAAGACGCCTTGTTTAGTAATGCAGGACGGGCGCTCATACAATCTGCAAAATTTGATTTAAATAATTAGGCGGTCACCTCAAACCGCAACGTCGAACTCATCCCAAGGGCAACTCGGCCTCAAGGATTCCTGCTTTTGCCCACTTGCTTTAAATTTCTTAAGAATGAGGATCCCCAAGGCGGCTAAATCTTGAACATCTTTTTGAACATTGGATTGCGCCCGCTTCAATATTCTTGCTAATTCCCGTATGGATAAGGGATTCATCTCACGGATGGTTTGAATGATCCGGATCCGCTCTGGACTAAATACCCTAGAAAGAGCGGAAGCATCTTGAAAGTTCAAAACCAAATCATACTCTGCTTCCCACTGTTTGCCTTGTTCGGCTAGCTTCCAAGCTTTCGTAAAATCACCTTTGAAGCTTTCTAACGATTGAATTTTGATCTTAAACTTTTTCGTCTTCATACAAATCCACCTAGCTTTCTAATTTCAGTAAAAAAATCATCCCATAACTGATCAATGGATATGAATTCATACTCACGTTCCCGATCATCAATATGTAAGTGATCTTTCTTTCCGTGATGGTTATCAAAAAGCACCCGACACTGATCATCCTGAATCCAGGCCAATCGGTACCGAACGCCATGCGGCCTCCATCGATCCGATTTAATTGGCTTGATCTGCCAATCAATAAAACTGCCGTCTTGAAGATCGATGCGTGAAGAGGAGCCCATCTAGTGATATTGTAATATCATATCACCATGTCGTCAAGACCTTAGAAGTTCGAGAAACATCCTTCGGTGGGTACTCATGCGACCGCCAGCGCCGCTTTAAGCGCACATGGCGAGAATAGCGGTTCGATATTCGTCGATCAGGGCGCACCAAAAAACTTCCCAATTTCCCTTTTCAGGAAGCCGAATGAGAAAATTTTGTGAGGTGTACATAAAGTACTCCGAACAAAATTTTCGGAGTGAGGCGATCTGAAAAGGGAAATTCGGAAGTTTTTTCGTTTCGTGTGCGAGGAGGGACTTGAAGCGGAGAAACCGTCAAGCCCTTTCGGGCTTGTTGGCGAGCCGGATGCGAGCCAAAGGTTTCGGAGGTAAAGACTATCCATTCAAGATCAAGAAACCCTGCCATGAATTGCCACATCGGGTTCCATCTCCTGTTACTTCCGTTCTCAGTCATTTCTAGCGCAATGAGATTTAAGCCTAGCCAGATAATTCCAACCGCGATTAAAAAACGGGTGCCTATGTCTTGCATTCGTTTTGTTCCTTTTATTTTTTTTTGGGTACATGTCCGCCTGAGGGGTAAAAACCTCGCATTGAGTAAGATCAGACGTTGAATCGCATTGAATATTTTTAAGCGAACGAATCCCTGGGGAGTCTAAACCCCTTTGTTAATGGTTAATTCGTTTCTCACATAGAATTGCGTAGAATACGGGTCAAAAGCATTTAAAAACACTCTCCCAGTCTCTTAATTATAAAAATCTGCATTGAAGTCAAGCGTCTAGCGAAATAGCGTAAGTCCCTGTAAACATATATAAAAATAAAATCGACCAATAACCCGTTAAAGAGATAAGGCATTCGTGCCAATAGGCCAACGAGGACTATATGGACAAAATAAAACGCCAGGTATCAAAACGCTTACTTCTTCTCTCGGCTTTATTTTTTTTACTGATGCAAGCAGATGGCCAGAAAGCCGCCGCACAGTCCGTACCGGGAATATCTTCATTTGTTGATCAAATGAAGAAAGCGCAGCTACCTACAAATAATAGCTTTCATAAAGACAATAGCTTTAGTTCAATGATGGATTTTAGCAACTGCCAATGGAAGCATCCTCCAGTATCAATTAAAAGTTCTTCGGTTTGCGCAGATCCTAATAAAAAAGACAAGAACGTGTGCTCTGGAGTGATCACTTGTGATGTGAGTTACATTGATCAAAGACATTATGGACTCCCACCTGTCATCCTTGATAATTTTGAGATTTCCGCCGCGTGTGGAACGGATGCAAATGGAGCATGTCTCGCTCCAGGTCTTTGCGGAGCAGCCTCATTAAATTTAGACAATCCTTCTTATAGAAATGAAGAAGGTGACCTTTTAAATGGCACTGAGGTCAACAAAGCGGACGTAGAACGTCAAGGTATGTGGGGCAATAGCAATAAGGACGCAACTAAGGCTCAATAACATGAAAATACTAATTATCTTTTTTACGGTTTTATTGCACACGGGTCTTTCGTTTGGAGAAGTCGGTGACGCCGGATATTTTCAAGGGAAGGTTGTAGGCTTAAATGGTGACGAAGTAACTGTTGTCACACAGAAAGGCCATAAAGTTAAAATTTTAAAAAGTGACATTGATCCACCCCAAAAAAACTTAAAAGTGAATCAAGTTGTGAGTGTGAGACTGGCCGTTCCTCAAACAAAAAGTAAATAACCCCATATTCACTAAGACTGCCATTGTGGTGTTGATTTCCGTCTTCGAGGTATTTTTGCATTCTGCCGAGCGAACACCTCAGAAGCTCCGATAACCCTGCCCACCTCATGGAAATCGCTATAACGGGCGTATAGCGCCCTTAGATCGTCAGAAGTAAGAATCTTCGGTTCTGGATACCCCTCAAACTCAAAACAAACCACAACATCGCTAAAATGGTGTTCGTCTACTTGTTCGACTCGCGCACCATCTTCTCAAAATACTAAAAATCCATTTTCTACCTCTTCCTTTTTTTCTTTTTCTTTCCAGCACCAGGCGTCCTGCCTTGACGACGCGCTCGGCATCGTGCCTCGTCGACTGCTGGAAAGAAAAAGAAAAAAAGGAAGAGATAGAAAACACATATTTAATTGTTCACCAACAAAAGGGTGTTGATCTGCTTTAGTCTAAGAAGATGGTGCGCGAGGAGGGACTTGAAAAGAAGGAACGGCCTTTTTGTAACTGGCTCAATGTCAGTTAAGGAAAGGTAAGCCATACAGGAAGTATGGCTTAGTGACTGGCCCCGGCTCTGGGAGAAAAATGCGGGAAGCATTTTTCTGGGAAGACCAAGTCCCTTTGGAAATACAGATTTCTTCTTCTTTTGCAGGGAATTTATCTTAATTCACTAGTTTGCTTCAAATTTGCAGACGTCCGATTTAAAATGGTAACTACCACGGTTGCCGATACGAACACGAACTCTTACTTTGATTTTTCCAGAAGGCATACCGGGCTCAGAAGAGCGACACTCTTGTTTATAAGTAACTGTATTCAGCACATAAAGAATGGTCGTAGAGGTATGAATTTTACCCGAACAGGTGACGGCGTAATTTTGTGCTATTTCTTGACGGCAACTGGCCAGTTCTGGGGACTTCAGAAAAGCAGACTCAATGGCATTACTGGTAATTTCCATGGCATCGGAATCAAGCAATTGAGCAGCAGCAAAGGGAGCTCGACCTAAAATAAGTACCATCAAAATCACGAACGTCTTTATCATGAGGAGGGTATACCTTCTTATTTACACTGAGTCAATTTAAAAACACAATCGAGCCCCGGGCACCAAACATTAAAACGGCAATTTGCAGTGCGAGAGCCTCTAAAACCTTCCTTCTTCACCCTCAAAGCAAAACCGAGACAAAAAGTCACACTGGACCGATACTTCTAGCACATTGCTTACTCATCTTCCTTTGCATCACACGCGATCATACCCATCTCGTCACTCAAGCGCTCCTCAGCATTCTTGACAATTACGCAAAAAAGGATGTAAAATTATTTATATTTGAGCTTTTAACCCAATGAATTTTTAGAAAGAGATTATTTTATGGCAGCATGCATTTTATTTATTGATAGTGACCACGCAAAGTTTTTTAATTTGAATCCAGGAAAAATGGAATCAAGTGAATTAAAAAAACATGATGTAAAACATCACACCACAGGTGAGAAAAATGACGAACACGAAAAACATTTTTTTCATGAAGTAGCAGGCCACCTCAAAAACGCTACTGAGATCCTCATCGTGGGACCTGGCCTTGCTAAAGCGAAATTCAAAACCCACTTAGAGACTCACCATCATCAAGACCTCGCGAAAAAAATCGTAGGAGTAGAAACAGTCGATCATCCCACTGACCCACAAATTGTGGCTGCGGGTAAAAAGTTTTTTAAAGGGTATGACCTGTTTCATTAATCTTTACAGGAAAAGAAATTAAAAATGGCTGATGAATTACTAAGGAACTTAGGCCCGCTTGCGCCCTTTGCCGGCTTTTGGGAAGGCAACAAGGGTGATGACGTTGCGCCCGCAGACGATCCCTTGCAAATTGAAAATAACAAATTCCGCGAACGAATGTCATTTGAACCCTTTGGGCCAATTAACAACCACCAACAGTGCTTGTATGGACTCAGATACTCGCGAATGGCATGGAGACTCGGTGAGGCGGCTGCATTTCACGAGGATACTGGGTACATGCTTTGGGATGCCGATGCAAAGCAGGTGATGCGTTGCTTTATCATCCCTCGTGGAGTGACGGTACTCGCGGGTGGTACCGTAGAACCGGGAGCCCATACTTTTCAACTCAGCGCCGTTGCAGGTTCAGATACCTATGGCATTTGCTCTAACCTATTTTTGGACAAAGAGTTCAAAACCATTCAATACGACATCACTTTGACCATACAGAACAACATTCTCACCTACAATGAAGATACCCACTTAAAAATGAGGGGTCAGCCCGAAGTTTTTCACCACATTGATCAAAATACACTTAAAAAAGTACATTCCTAAATTGGAACGAAATTGACCATCTCTTAAATCTCTTCGTTTGCTTTTTAAATGAAGCTCGAATTAAGCTTTAATTATGAACTATTCATTTTTAAAACGTTTTCGAAATCTAATCCCCATCGTTTGTTTGGCTCTGATCCTATCTGGATGCTGCACCAAGAATTCTGATGGAACTGAAACCTGTTCGGTTACTCTGAGTGCACTCTCATGCAACAACACTGTGACAGGTTACCTCCTGTTCACGAATGGAGTCACCCCCACTAGCGGTGCTGACCTAGTAGTACAATGGTCAACGGATAGTTTCGTGACCGTTACCAACCCTGGCGTGATCATCAATAATTCACAAGGTTTTGTGGTGATCCCCTTTAGCTTCAGCGCTAGTTATACCTGCGGAACGGTTCCCAACATTCAAATTCGCACCTTTCAATCACCGAGCTCATCAGACGTTTGGATAACCGGTTCTCCAGTAGGTCGCTATGACGGAACCAGCAACGGAAACGCAGCATACACCACCATCCTTGCAAGCAGTGCCAGTAACTTATTTATTTACGTCGACGGAACAGGTGCTCAATGAAAACAAATTTTAGGAATCAACTTTGCTCCATTTTACTGATCAGCTTATTTTTCGCAGCTGAAGCCAGCGCTCGCTTTCCAATCCGTTTTGGCGGAACTATGGGTCTTTGGGGAGGGAATTTTAACGAAACGTACGCGTCCACTACCGCATCTACCACCATTAATTGGGATGCGAGCATTGGCGCACGAGTAGGGTTTCCTTTTAAACTCTTTTATGTGGACTATACTCCATCCTATTTTGGCGTTGGAAAAACTGACGGCTCCGGCAATGGAAAAGATGCTTATTATTTTGCACCCATCTCTTTTGAGTTCGGAATATCAGGCATTCATTCAGAAGCCTTGCCCCCGTTTGAAGCCTTCGTGGGTCTTGAATTAGGTACCCTCGAATTCACTTCAGGAACGCAAAGCAAACTTTCAAGCACTACCTATAAAATTGGTGCCGAGTATCTTCCCTTTCATTTTGGAAAATATCAAAACCTAGGCTTCAGAGCAGAATACAGAAGGCATTCTTTATCCATAGACAACTACGGCTCCATCTCTGGCTTTTCAAGTAGCATGTCGAGCTATTACGTTGGGGTCGTTTATCTTTTTGATTCTTATCTGAAGAAGAGCAGTGAGGCAGCGAGTGAAGAACCAAAAAAGGTTGAGTAGGAATTCCAAAAAATTAGAGCGTTGGGTGGTGAAGGCCGGAAGCAATATGATTTGCTCGGGCGGTCCGATCCTTCTGCGTGCCTGGATGAACCAAGTCAGCAGACTCCGCAAAGAACATAGTGTGGAAGTAATTTGGGTTTCGTCCGGAGCCATTGCCACCGCCGTAGATCGAACGGACTTTAAAAAGAAAAAACGAACGCTTTCGGAAAAACAGGCTCTCTCTGCAATTGGGCAGCCTCTCGTGATGGATCTCTACAATATTGCCCTTCAAACGCAGGGGCAACTGGGAGCCCAGGTTTTATTGACTTACGACGACCTTACCAATCGCACTCGAAAACAAAATTTTCAAAATACACTTGAACAATTGCTCGATTGGAAAGTCACACCCATTTTGAACGAAAACGATGCTGTCGCAACCGAGGAAATTAAATTCGGGGACAATGACTCACTTTCGGCAAGAATTGCGAAGGCCATGAATGCAGATCGCTTAGTGATTCTCACGGATGTGGAAGGGCTTTACGACTCCGACCCTCGCGTAAACAAAAAAGCAAAACGCATTGAAGAGTTAAAAGGGGTTCCAAGTTCACTGCTCAAAAGCGTTGAGATGGCCTCGGGAAAAGCGGCTGGTACGTCACGAGGCACCGGCGGAATGGTCTCAAAACTTGGCGCCGCCAAACTCGCCTGCCAAGCCGGGATTGAAACTTGGCTAGTAAAAGGTGATTCTCCTCAAGTTCTATTGGCCGTGGCTGAAAATAAACTCATTGGAACACGAATTAAGAAATGAATCACACTGACGTCCTACAGAAAATTAAGCATTCGACCAAAGCGCTACGATCAAGCTCAATACAATCGCGCAACTCAGTATTGATTACATTAAAAAACAAACTCATCTCAAATCAGACTGAAATTCTAAAAGCAAATGAAACTGATTTAGTTGCGCTAGGGAGTGATGCGACTTCTGCATTCAGGGACCGACTCATGTTGAATCCAAAACGCTTGCAAAGCATGGCGGAAAGCTTACAACAAGTAGCTGAACTCACTGATCCACTTGGCGAAGTGGTGCAAGAGCGAGTCCTCAGCAATGGCCTGAAAACTAAACGCATTCGCTCGCCTCTTGGCGTAATATTTATGATTTTTGAATCGCGCCCCAATGTGGCGATTGAAGCTTTCTCTTTAGCTTTGAAATCAGGAAATGCGCTCATTCTTCGTGGCGGTAAAGAATCAATAACGACTGTATCCGTTTTCTATAAACTGATGCAAGAATCTCTCAAAGAAAACAATTTACCTGAAAGCGCGTTGTTTGGAATCACCGATCCTGATCGAACTATTGTAAGCGAACTATTGAAAGCGAAATCTTTCATTGATGTCGTGGTGCCTCGTGGGGGTGATCAATTGATTGAATTCGTAGTAGAGAATTCGCGTATCCCCATTATTAAAAATGACCGAGGGCTTTGCCATATTTATGTCCATGATGACGCAAACATTGAAAACGCGCTGAAGATCATTGAAAATGCGAAGGTACAGCGTCCTGGCGTATGTAACTCCATGGAGACCTTACTTGTTCACGAGAAAATCGCGTCTTCATTTCTACCCCGCCTCTATTCAATCCTTTCAAACGGACCTCATCCAGTCCAATGGTTTGCCTGTGGAAAGAGCATGAAAATCTTATACGGGAAAAGTTTAGTGACGCTCATCTCGCCCACTAGCTTCGATACTGAGTACCTCGATTATAAAATGAATGTAAAAGTGGTGAGCGATGTTGATGAAGCGATCGATCACATCGAAAAGCATGGCTCCAAACACAGCGAAGCGATCTTGACTCAAAATGAGACGCTTGCACGTAAATTTCAAAATGAAGTAGATGCCGCCTGTGTTTATTGGAACGCCTCTACCCGATTCACTGATGGATTTGAGTTAGGACTCGGTGGTGAACTTGGAATTAGCACACAAAAATTACACGTCAGGGGCCCCGTGGGTCTGCGCGAACTAACCAGCATTCGCTGGATTATGGATGGTTCGGGCCAAGTTCGTGTTTAACTAAATCTTTCAGTGTCTCACGCTTCCGAATCAATTTTATTTTTCCCTGGTCTACCAGTACCTCTGCAACACGAGGTCGAGAGTTATACGTACTACTCATTGAAAAGCCGTATGCACCTGCTGATAAAAATGCAATTTGCTCACCGGGTTCGCCCTTCAATGCAATTTTTCTATTTCGGGCAAAATAATCAGTGGTCTCGCAAATACCGCCCACTACGTCCCAAGCATGAGATTTAGTCTTCGTTTGCTGAAGGGGTAAAATATGGTGGTAAGCCTCATAAAGAGCGGGCCTCACCAGATCATTCATTCCGGCATCCAATATTACCGTGCGATTTCCTGCACGCGTTTTATTGAATACCACTTCAGAAACTAAAATACCCGCATTCGCAATTAAGCTACGACCCGGTTCAATTAAAATTTTCGGGTAGTTTGAAAAGTACTTTTTGACGAGCGCAGCATAGTCAGTAAGTGAAATGGTTTTTTCATTTAAATATTGAACTCCAATTCCGCCGCCCAGATCCACATACCCAAGACTTCTTCCCAGGATTTTCTCAACCTTAGTACAAAGCTTTTTTAATTGCTTGAATGCCTCTTCGAACGGACCAAGCTGAGTGATTTGACTTCCAATGTGAATACTGATGCCTTCGATGTGAAGAAAAGGATCATGCCGATACTCTTTTGCGAGCTTAAGAATTTCTGCTTCGTTTAATCCGAACTTATCAGTCTTTCTTCCAGTCGATATTTTATCTAAAGTCTTGGCATCTACGTCGGGATTGTACCTCAATGCCACATTTACTTTGCGATGCTTTGCATTCGCCAACAGCGCAATCAGCTCAAACTCCATCACTGACTCAACATGGATTGATCCAACGCCAGCGGCCGGATACTTAAAGAGCGCTTCGAACTCAGTCAGTGTTTTAGCAACTCCTGATAACACGCGCTTCTCACGTGGGACTTTTGCAAGCTCTGCCCGATACCATTCTCCGTAGGATACCAAATCGCAACCGGCTCCGAGCTTACTCAAGAGCGACAAAATGTGAATATTAGAATTTGCTTTTACTGCGTAACAAATTTGAACGGGTAGCTCATTCAGAGCCGACTGAATCCGCCCATAAGATTCCCTGATTGCTTTCCCTGAGTAAACATACAAGGGTGAACCGTATTTTTTTACCAACTCGGAAACAGAAACACCCTCAACAGTCAGTTCATTTTTTACATACTGAAATGTATAATCAGGCTCAATTAATCTTTTGCTCATAATGCATTTTCGATCTTGATGCGCATGTGGTCTACATCTTTTTGAACGACTGCGGGATCGAGCGTTTTAAAGTGCCCATTCTCAAGTAAAATTTTCCCATCACAAATCACGGTGTTCACTTCAAGACCTTGATACGCATAAACAAGCTGGCTGAGTACCGAATGGAGCGGTTGAGTATGAGGGTGATGGGTGTCCAGTAATACCAAATCAGCAAGTTTTCCCACTTCGATAGATCCGACTCGATCTTGCAAACCCAAAACTTTTGCTGCCTCATAGGTCACCATATTTAAGGCATCGAGTGCCACCATGGCAGTATTATCGTGATTGGAAAGCTTTTGAATTTTAGTTCCAATATCCATTGCACCAAAAAGTGAAAGGTCATTGTTAGATGCGGCACCATCAGTACCGAGCGCAACTTTAATTCCCATTTTACGGTATCGGGTAACCGGGGCGATGCCTGAACTTAATTTAAGATTTGCATCCGGGTTGTACACCACGGAAGTATTGGTCTTCTTAAACAATTCAATCTCTTCGTCGGTCAAATGGACACTATGGGCTGCAATCAAGTTTTCATGAAGAGCACCTAAATCATAGAGGCGTTTTACAGGTGTTTTTCCGAATTTTTGAATGGACTCCTCCACCTCGCCCGTCGTCTCGCAAACGTGCATATGCACCTTAATGCCACATTCTTGAGAAATCTTCGTCACCATTTGGATGAGTTCATCACTACAGGTATAGGGTGCGTGCGGAGCAATGGCCGGTTGAATACGCGGATGCGATTTATATTTTTCGAAAAACTGGAGAAACCGCTCCCGGCGAGTAGCCACGGCCTGATCGCCAAATTTCTTTTCATCGGGGGCAATGAAATCGGCCAAATGCTGCCCCACAAGCCCTCGCATTCCAGCGCGATCAAGGACACCTGCAGTTACTTCTGGGAAAAAATACATGTCACTTACAGTGGTAGTCCCAAAGCGAATACACTCTAGCGCGGAAAGCTCAGAACCGACGCGCACAAATTCTTCGTCTACCAACTTAGCTTCGACTGGAAATACAAATTCAAATAGCCATTGATGAAAGGTAACATCATCTTCAAAGCCGCGAAACAAGCTCATTCCTAAGTGAGTATGGGAGTTAATGAGCCCTGGGATCATGATTTTATCGGGAGCATTGATGAAGCGTTTACAGGCAGAAACGAGCTCATCTTTAAAGGGAACGATTGAAGCAATGCGGTTGCCTTCTACGCCAACGAAATAGTCCTTTTGAACTTCGCCCTTTCCTTCCTTCATGGTCAATAAATGACCAACCCGAATACCTAAATCAAATTTCATTTGGGCAATCCGCCCAAACTTTTTTCAACAGAGAGTAAAATCCCTCTTAAAATACTAGTTGATGATGACTTGCACGCATCTAAAATTGCAAAATGATCGAGTTCTTCCAACTCACCCGCACTATTCGTTGAAAGTCCGGCTGCAATATTACTGATCAATGAGAGAGCGCAAACCGTTGCGCCAGTATGTTTCAACGCAATAGTTTCCCACACCGTAGACATTCCAACCGTGTGAGCCCCCACTTGAGAAAAGAATCTAATTTCTGCAGGAGTTTCAAATGCAGGCCCAAGAACTCCCATGTACACGCCTTCGTGCACTTTTAGCTTTTGATCTTTGAATGCGCTCGCCAGTGTCTTTTTCCATTCCATATCAAACAGCTTGGTGAGATCAAGAAACCGCGGACCCCATTCTGTTCCGTCTGGCTTTTTTGGATTCTGTCCCACCAATGGGCTTTTCCCGGTGAGGTTAATTTGATCAACGATCATCATCACGTCGCCCGGTGAATGAGCCGGATCCATACCGCCTGCAGCGTTGGTGATAAAATAGAGGCTAGTGCCGAGTTCACGAGTATAGAGCACAGTGCGCACTACTTCGCGGGGATCAAGACCTTCAAAACCATGAAGACGACCGACTTGAAGAATCCCTACTTTTTTAGAGCTCAGGTGTTCAACGACCACATATTTCCCAGCGTGGCCTGGGGCGGTTGAAGCATGAAGTCCGGGGAGATCAGAAAAATAAATTTCACCCTTCACTTTAAAGGACGGAGGCACACCCTCATGGAGAGAGTCCTTAAATCCGGAGCCTAAGACGGCGTGAAAGTAAGGCACTTCGGCTTGCATGAGTGCTAATTTCTCGGCTAACTTAGTAGCCCCTAATGTAAGGTTTTTTGTATTCATGGTCGACCTACTATAGTCTCTTTCTATTCAGTGGGGCAAGTTGTAGTTCACAATTGGCAGTAAATGACGCAGGGCGTAATGAATTGACTTCTCGACCAATATGATTCTCAATTGATAGATGGGAACCTTATCAATTCATAGACTTATCGCGAGCTTGTGCGCTCTTTTAGCCATAGTGGGATGGACTCTCCCTTTCATCATTCCAGAAGACACCCGATGGTTATTTGTGAATCTCGGGTACGCTATCATTTCATTCGTGTTTTTTGCCTGGATCACCGGCAGCTACCAATTTCTTCAGTCTTGGGCTTCTCAGGAGCTGAAGACGCCTGAGGCAAGACGAGCATTTCTATTCTGCATACTCACTTCGCTAGTCAGCACATTGATCCTTGCGCATGTCATGCCCATCGAAATGAAAACGAACAGCGATGAGTCGAACCTTTTATCTGTAGGGAACAGTCTTTTCCTCCTCAAACAGCCATTCAATATCACCGAAGCAAAGTTTTATTTCGATGCCTTTCATCCCAACAATCTAGAAATCCCCACCCGCCCTCTCTTCTTTCCTTACCTAATCCATCTCGCTCACCTCGTGAACGGCGTAAAAATGTCTTCGGCAGTGATCGTGAATTTGTTTGTTACCTTTCTATTTTCGATTTTGGTTCAGTGGAAAGCTTACTCGGCTACACGCTCAATGATTTCAACGATTTCTTCACTCATGATCCTCTTTGCGCAACCTGTTTTTCTTATTTTTGCCACTTCATGCGGTTTCGACATTGTATCCAGCGCTTTTTTCTTTGCCTCTCTTTGGCTTGGGCTCGCATGGTTGCGAGAAATAGAGAGTGAAAGTGCAAATGCAACCCTTTCTTGTTTTTTACTCACCTTAGTTGCATTTTCTCACATTCGTTACGAGAATCCACTCCTCGCAGGAATCATGATTTTAATGGCAGCCATCCTCAGCAAGAAAGCCCGTCTCATTTTTACCCGTTGGGAAATCTGGTTTTGGGTTGCCACCCTGTCTCTCCACATCTGGCAACGAGCACTCACTCCTAATTCCTTCGAAAATGCGCCAGATGAAGCTGCATTCTCACTTCAACACATCCTTCAACATTTAGGAGTGATGGTGAAAGGAATTTTCAAATTCAATCTGCCCTATAACTCAATTGCCACCTTCACTATGATTGGAGCGGGAATTGCGTGCATCTTTTATAAAAAATTCCGTTTTGGTTTAGCCGAAACTTGGTTTTGCATTATCCCCCTCATTATTCAGATGCTGATTGTGTTGAGTCACCATGCCGGAGTTTATGATCATCCAACGCAAATTCGACTTTTCATTCCTTTTGCGATTGCCACTAGCCTTTTCGCATTCACCGCTATTGCACGCTACTTTCCAAAAGCAAAGGGGCAACTCTTGCTTTATTCACTGATCAGTCTTGTGCTTTTTGCGCCGCAAGCGATCAATACGGATTTCGTGAACACGCTTACGCTGAATAGAGACATTCATTTCCTCGTCGATTTCATCGAACAAAAACACACCAAGCGAATCCTCATCATTTATGACCGTCCAGTTCAATTTACTTCCTTGGGATTGGGTGCAATGACCATCGGTACTGCCAAACAGGACCCAAAGAACATTCAAGATGAGCTAAAAAATGGGCTCTACGATCATGTTTATCTTTTCGAAGAAACCACCTATGGGGAACAGGATAAAACGTGGGGAAATTCCAGCACTCTCTTTACGAAGCTGGCTCATTACCAACAGTTTGGTGATCACCTCATGATCATTTTCGAAATGATTCGCCCCGAGCGAACCAACTCCAATCGTTGATCCACTCAATGATACACATTTAAACTACTCTAGTGTAATTAATGGTGTGTACAAAATTCTTCCTTCATTATAAAATCCGTTTCGAATAGAATTATTTCGAAAGGCTGAATAATGATGAGTTCCCGAATCTGGTCCACCATAACAATTGCCGGCCTCGCGATGAGCATCAGCGCTCAAGCAAGCAAACTTAGTAATCACGATCAACTGCGAGTGAAATGGCACACCGTCGAATTCCTCAATCTGCCAGTACAGCCGCTCACCTTTGGTTTAGAAATTTGTGCTGAAAACGCGAACCGTGCTCCTGTAGTATGCAAACCCATGGGAACCCTCAAAGCGGGATACACACCTGACACCACCAACAATGCCATCAGAAAATTTTTAGTGAACGCGCACTCAAGAGTATTCTCAGGATTGGAGATTAACCAAAACGTCAGCACCATTACCAAAACACTAGAAAAGCAGATCAACAAACCAGCCACCGCACTCAAGATCAAATTTAAGTTTGTCGTTCTTAAAAACACTCCTACCGGTCCAACAGGACGACCGCTCCTCGAAGCATACAGCCCACTGCCATCGAATCTGAGTTCCACTAAAGCCACTGCTAGTGTTCAAGCTAAGAATTCTAATTTAGCAACAAACATTGGTTTCAATTTCCGCAGTGAGGTGACTCATGTTAAGTAATTCACTCTTCATTACCATCACTCTACTTGCGTCATTATTACTTCCGCAGGTTTCATTTGCACAAACTCCACTCACTACCACTGAAGCCCAAGGGATAGCAAAGCAAATCATGAGCAACAATGCACTGAAGGCCGAACTTCAACCTTGCTTGCTTGATGCTGGCCTAACCGACAAGCAACTAAACGGAGAACAATGTGGCGGCATTATGAGTTATTTTCATTCGGCAACTGAGCCTTCTGTTGCACTTGGAAAAACCCTCACTACTTTGGGACCAGATCTTCAGTCTTTTTTGAGAGATCGTGTGATCAATAACAAACCAACTCCTCAGATTTTAGCTGAGAAAGCTACCGCTTCAACCAGCTCGGATTTAGTGGTTACTCCGCCCAAGTTTGCAAATGCGCTTTTAAGCAAGAGCACACTCCAAGCCACCGCTAATCTCAATTCAATTCTTAAAACGAGAAAAATCGTGAGCGCTGCGAAAATCACGCTCAATGGTTACATGGAGATTGCGCACGCAAATTACTATAATTACGATTTCACTTTGATTTTGGACAACAAAAAATTGATTAACTTTGCAGGGAAACGTGCTTTTTACGGCGCAAATACCGCCATGAATGACTTCTCGTTATTGGTAGCTGCAGCCATCCAACACGAAAGCTTATTGTCTCAGCCTGGCACCTTTCAAACCGAGATCACTACCTTTTCAAAAGTGATTAAAATCCTTGCTGCTTCACTCGACAAAAAAATCTTAAGCTTGCCACGAACTGCCACTGCCAACAGAACACTCTTGCAAGCTACGCTCAAGGATGCAATGAGCGCTTATGCTTTGCTGTATCCAAATCAAGCCGTAACTCCAGCGACGCTCAAAGGACGCTTTATTGATTACTTGAGCGCAAAACAGTTACTTGTTCTTCGTGCACAATTAAATGCACAAGCAAGCAGAGTAGGGCCGAAAGGCAATAATCTTTGGATGACGGATCCATTTACTATGGTTACCCAGCCTTTTTCTTGGGGAATCAGAAACTCTATCGCCTCGTATTGGTTCATGATGTTCGATCAACTGGACTATTTTGACTCCATCGCTCCAGCACCATTGTTCGACAACTATTACGACAACACTCAAAATGACCCCACCACCATTACCGCAGTAACTGATGATCTCGATAATCAAATTCAAACAATTGCAGATGATCAACCCGCTACGAATACGGTACAACCCGTTGATGGGGTTCCAGATGATGTCACTGATTTATTTAAGCAAATTGACCAACCCGAAGTATTACCTCCGGACAGCAACATACCCGATCCAAATTGGACTGACCCGAACGGTGGTACCGTTGATCCGGGAACGCAGGTCGATCCTGAAAAACCAGTTGACCCAGGAACACCAGTTGACCCGGGAACACCAGTTAATCCTGAAACACCAGTCGATAACGGTAACGTAGTGGTCGACAACACTCAGGATGCTAGTAACTCATTCAATAACAACGGAAACGATGTGCCTGAAGTTACTCCAGAGCCACAACCGGAATCGCAACCAGAAGTACAACCTGAACCTGCTCCAGAAGAACCTGCGCCTGCTCAGGAACCAGAACCAGATCCACAGCCTGAACCTTCATCAGACGACAGTGGCCAGTGATTGCCAATTAAATTAAAAAAACGCCCGGAAAGAAATTCTTCCCGGGCGTTTCCCAATTTTTCCTCACAAAAAAATCTGAAGTTAAATATTAGCGTCTTTGTCTGCACCCCTGCGCATGAACGCAGGAACATCGAAATCTTGGCCGTCGGTACTGATCATCCCTAGACGCTTGGCAATCTCGCGAGCGCGAGCAAGTTCGGGAGACTCATTGGTAGCAGCTGTATTTACTGGTTGAGCATTTACAGGTGCATTTACATTCAAATGAGCAGTATCAGTTGCAACGCTTGCATTGAGTTCATGAGCGATAGCATGATTCTCTGTGGTCGCTACTACAATCGCTGCTGCAGCTTGATTCACAGTATTGATCGCATTTGAAACATTGGCGTTCGTAACATTTACAGTCGGAGCTGCATTTGAAGCGTGAGCTGCGGCATTGGCTGTGTTGGCAGCATTTAACTGTGCAGCTGCGGCAGCATTTGCATCAACTCTTGGACGAAGGTTATTCATCTCAGTCAATGCAGCTGTTGCATCGCAACCTAGGCCAGTTGCAATCACAGTAACTTTCACACGATCATTCATTGTTTCATCAATGACAGTACCGAAAATGATTTGTGCATCTTCATCTGCCGCTTCTTGAATGATTGAAGTCGCTTCATTTACTTCATGAAGGGTCAAATTTGATCCGCCTGTGATGTTCACGATGATTCCGGTTGCTCCATTGATCGACACATCTTCGAGAAGTGGAGAAGAAATAGCGGAAGTTGCCGCTTCAATTGCGCGGTGATCGCCATTTCCGTAACCAATACCCATCAATGCAAGACCTTTATTTTCCATAATGGTACGAACATCGGCGAAATCGCTGTTGATGTAACCAGTGTGATTAATCAGGTCTGAAATCCCTTGAACTGCATTCAAAAGAATATCATCTGCTTTTTTGAACGCTTCCATCATCGACAAAGACGCGCCTGAAATATTAAGAAGGCGGTTGTTTGGAATGATGATCAATGAATCGACGCTCTCACGCAGTTCATTTATCCCCTGAAGAGCTTGCTTCATGCGCTTTTTGCCTTCGAAAAGAAATGGCTTCGTCACTACACCTACAGTGAGTGCGCCTACTTCTTTAGCAATTTTTGCGAACACAGGCGCCGCTCCGGTTCCAGTTCCGCCGCCCATGCCGGCAGTGATGAACACCATATCGGCTCCAGTCAGCATTTCTGAAATTTGCGCGTAATCTTCAAGCGCTGCCTTACGGCCGATATCTGGATTAGCACCAGCACCGAGTCCGCGAGTCAATTCTTGGCCAATCGCAATTTTGTTGGGAGCAAGTACGCTAGAGAGCACTTGCTTATCTGTATTTGCCGCAATGAACTCAACACCGCTGAGTCCCGCACGGATCATGGTATTGACAGCGTTACATCCGCCACCACCTACACCAATTACTTTAATCTTCGCACCTAAAATTTTGCTTTCTTGAATTTCGAACATAGGTAAAACGCCTCCTTACGTTTGTTGTTTTTCTTAACTTTGTTTCTTAAAACAAATCTTTCATCCAACTTTTTACTGAATCACCAAGCTTACCGATCATGCCCTCTTCATGTTGAGGAATCACATCCATTTGCTCAGCTCCATATTTCAGTAAGCCCACTGCAGTTGAAAATTTCGGTGAATTCACCACTTCCTTGAGGCCGCCTAAACGAATAGGCACGCCACGCTTGAGTGGGATTTCAAATAAAAAGTCGCCCAGTTCAATCATGCCCTGGAGCAGTGTTGTTCCACCGGTAAGAACCACGCCTGCCGAAAGCAAATCGCTGTAACCTGACTTATTAATTTCTTGTTGAATGAGTGAAAACATTTCTTCCACTCGTGGTTCAATAATTTCAGCCAATATTTTACGAGGTACTACACGTGCTTTTCCCTCACCCACTGCAGGCACTTCAATCGTTTCATCATCTTTTACTAATGAAGCCATTGCGCAACCATGGGTGAGTTTAATTTTCTCTGCTGCATCCAGGGAAGCTCTGATTCCTACTGAAATGTCGTTCGTAATATGAACGCCACCCACCGGTAAAACACTGGTATAGAGGAGTGAACCTTCTCTGAAAATAGCAATATCAGTAGTTCCACCACCAATATCAACTAAAGCAACACCAAGTTCTTTTTCATCTTGAGTGAGCACCGCATATGCAGACGCGATGGGCTGTAAACACAATTGTGTAACACTAATTCCGGCACGGTTTGCACATTTAATTAAGTTTTGGGCAGAACTAATGGCTCCGGTAACGATATGTACTTTCGCTTCTAAGCGTACGCCATTCATTCCAATAGGCTCACGAATACCATCTTGATCATCAATGATGAATTCTTGCGGAATCACATGAAGAACTTCGCGATCTTGTGGGATCATGATTGCTTTTGCTGCATCAATCACGCGCTGAACATCTTGTGCATTAATTTCTTTATCTTTTACTGCGACCACTCCGGATGAGTTGAAAGATTTAATATGAGTGCCTGCAATTCCGACATAAGCAGAATTAATTTTAATTCCTGCCATATTCTCGGCTTCTTTTACCGCTTTTTTAATTGCATCCACGGTTGAATCGATGTTGATGACGACTCCCTTGCGGAGTCCGACTGAAGGAGCTTGGCCAAATCCCACAATGTCAATTGCGTTTCCGTCGTGGTGATATTCACCCACTAAGCAAACTACTTTCGTAGTACCAATGTCGAGACCGACAATAAATTCCTTCTTTGTCATACGCAACGCCCCTCCTATGGGCTAGCCCCCTCAAGCTCCGCGGCTTGGCTTCACTTGAAAGTTTAGCATCAAATTCTGATCAATTGCGACAAAAAACCACCTGACGCAACCGTTCTTAGAGAATCTTATGAACCTCTCGAAATTTTGACAACGATTTTCTTACCATCTCCTAGCCAAATCTTTGACGCTTGCATTGAACGCTCTGCCAAATACTTCAAAACCTGGTGAAGCCGGCCCTGTGGAATTTGGGTCGCCTCCTCTATATTAAGGCCAAGCTCCAAAACACTTCTCATCTGCTGATTGTTTTTCATGGGATATAACACCACTGCCCGTAAACCTAGTTTGTCGTTGTAGCTGACACTCGAAAGCCTTAAACCTGGAATTTTGCCGGCATCAAACCATGCGGCTATAAACGCATTCACTTGTTTGAGATGAACGATATCATTTGCCATAAATCCTTCAATAATAGGCAAATCCTTCACATACGTCATCGCTTGATCTTCAAAAGAAGCTCCATCGCCTTCTAAGTAGAGAACTTTACCCTTTTCTTCCGTCAATAGGGCGACTGGAACCCTTTCGATCACCTTAATTGAAAGTGAGTGGGGAAACTGCTTACCTAAAACCACACCCTTGATCCAGGGATGTTTGATTAAACGCGCAGTGATGGGTTCTAAATTCAAATCAAAGAGATTTACTCGAGTCATCGGCACTCTCGCCAATGCAAGTATCTGCGCTTCAGTAATCGGATACGCTTCCGAAAGAGGCTGAACCACAATATCGTTTAAATTGAACAGAGAAGAGTGCACTGCTTGCACGACACCAAAAACAAAAGCAGCCAAAACGAGAAATGCCGCCACAAAATGCAACGCGTTTTTCTGTGGAGCTTTCGCTGGAGCTTGATGTTGATTTCTGATCCTCATGAGTAGATTTTAGAGTAGGTCGTACTGCGCTTACAGTCAACACTCCAACACTGACATTTTTGTTTTATTCATACATAATCAATATATGCAAAATAAAATCTTCTCACCCCTGATCGCACTTTTCTTCGGAGTGCTTTCGCTTCAATCGTGTGCCCATCATCCCGAGAAAAAAGAAACCAGTACCGTAAACGAAAAGGTGGTGCGAGAAGGACGCTTTGACGTCATTCCCCTCGTTGGTAATTTTTATGCGAAGAGAGCAATCCTTGATAATGGGCTAAAACTCATCATTGTACGCGATGCTTCGTCGCCTACTTTTGCCTATCAGACCTGGTTCAATGTGGGCTCGCGAAATGAAATTTTTGGTAAGACCGGCCTCGCTCACTTTTTTGAGCATCTCATGTTCAAGGGGACCCGGAGCCACAAAGAAGGGGAATTTGATGCGCTCCTTGAGCAAGCCGGTGCAGAAGGTCTGAACGCTTCCACATCCACAGATCATACGGATTACGTCCAGGAACTTCCCAAGGAATATCTAGATCTCATTATTGGACTCGAAAGCGATCGAATGGTGAATCTCATTGTAAATGATGAGTCTTTTAAGACCGAACGAGATGTAGTTCAAAATGAACGTCGCTTTAGAAGAGAGAACTCTGCCGAGGGACTCATTTATGAATCTTTATTTGAGCTCGCTTATAAAACGCATCCCTATCATTGGCCGGTGATTGGGTATGAGCAAGATCTCAACATGATGACCTCACAGGATGCCCGCGATTTTTACGAGCGATACTATTCTCCCGACCGTGCGACGATTGTGGTCGTAGGTGATGTTGATGAAGATAAAGTACTCAGGAAAGTAGAGAGCGCCTATGGCCATATCGCTGCCAAACACACTCCTGACGGAGTCATTACGCCAGAGCCTGAACAAACTGCACAGCGAAGAAAAAAGGAATACATCAATAGCGAAGTAGAAAAATTATGGATGGGCTTTAAGACTCCAAAATACGATTCTCCTGAAACTGCCATCTTTGAAGTGATTCAAGCAGTTTTAACTGATGGAATGAATAGTCGCCTTGATCGTGCACTCGTGGAATCAGGCATCGCCGCTGGGGTGAGCTCCGGCTCATTCGCTATGAAAGATCCCGGCTTATTTTCTGTGATCGCAGACTTACAAAAAGGAAAGACGGCGGGAGTCGCAGAGGCCATTATTTTACGTGAACTCGACCGGCTCAAAAATACGCCCATTCCTGACGATGAAATGAAGCGCGCTAAGAATATCATTCGCTTTAAATTTTTTGAAAGAATGGCTACTTCAAATGGTAAAGCTCATTTCATTGGCGATAACGATGTGATGTTCGGAAATTTTGAACAGGGAATACAATTTCAAAATAGAATTCAAAACGTCACCGCCGAACAGATACAAGAAACTGCTAAAACTTATTTTGACACCACTAAGCTTACGGTCATCACCGCAGTTCCAAAAAAACAAACTCAAACGAAGGATAAAAAATAATGAAATCGAAAAACAGACTCTCTCTTGCCTTTTCGCTTCTCTTACTTTCATCCGTTACTGCAAAGGCGGCTGAGCTTTTCTTTGAGCAAGACCGGGCACTTCCTTTAGTGTATATCACCGTTGCATTTAGAGGTGGTTCGGCACAGGATCCTGATCATAAGAACGGAGTCACTGACATCATGGGCAAACTCATGTTGAGGGGGACTAAATCTAAAACCAAGAATCAAATTGATATTACACTCGATCAGCTGGGCGCAAACTTAGGCGTAGAAACCCATGCAGAATTCGTGGCTCTTCGGGCGACGGTTTTATCTGAAAACCTAAAACCATTTTTGTCGCTTTTAAGTGAGATCATCACCAGCCCTTCATTCAGACCACAAGAGCTTGAAAAGCTGAAGAAAGAGCATGTTTCTAATCTACTTGATGAACTCGGTCAGGATCGCGACCTGATTCGACTTAGGTTTGATCAAGCCTACTTTAAAGGACACCCCTTTGCGAAAAACAATAATGGCAGAGTCAAAGACATTCAAACCCTCACCGTGAACGACTTGAGCAAACAATATTCAAATCTTATCAATGATGCGCAAATGTTGGTTCTCACAGCGGGAGATGCCAACGAAAGTGATTTTAAGTCATTCATGAATGACATCGCAGTGAAACGCGCAGACCATTTTCATATTGATAGCATCCCTGATTTTACGAATGACCCTAAAAAGTTACGTGTGGTGATCTTTGATAAACCTGAGCGAACCCAAACGCAGGTCATGATCGCACAAAGAGGAGTTGCATTTAATGATCCACGGCTAGACGCACTTCAACTTGCCAACTACGCATTTGGTGGTGGCTCTTTTCAATCGCGACTCATGATTGAACTCAGAGTAAAACGAGGTTGGACTTATGGTGCTGGGAGCGGGTTCAAGCTGGGCAATCAACCCCACACCTGGAGGATTAGTTTCTTCCCGAAAAATGGCGATACTCCAGCAGCCATCAAAGAAGCTCTCCGCTTAGTTACGGAATTTAGAGATCGCGGCCTGACTCAAGCAGAATTTGATGCCGCAAAAACAAGTCTCACCAACAGCGCAGGCTTCAATTACAACACTCCTTCGAAACGCCTAGAAAACAACTTGATTGAAAAAATCTACCATCTTCCAGATGGCTACCATCGTGAATTTGCCAGTCGAATACAGAAACTCACACTCGATCAAGCGAACCAAGCCCTCAAGGATTTTCTCACTCCCGAACGAATGATGATCGGACTGGTAGCGACTTCCAGTATTTCAAAGGCAGAGATAGCAAAAACCCTTGGAATGAATGAAAAAGACATTGAAGTCCAAGATTACAAAAGCGAGTGAGATTCGATAGCTAGATTTTAGGTTGCAGCTTTCTTTTTGAATCCGTATCCAATGGAAGCAGCCATACTCAGCCATTGAGCCCAAAACCATGGACTATGTGATGATTGGAAATCCACACCGTTAATCCGAAAACCTTCGATGATCACCTTTAGTCCTATAATGGTAATGAGTATATAGGCCGTATCTTCGAGTTTCGGGAACTTTTCGAGTAAGCGAATGCATGCAATTGCCGCAAATCGCATCATCACAGTACCAATGAGTGCACCCGTAACTATGATCCAATACTGATTAGTCATCGCCACGGCAGCCAAAATGGAATCCATTGCAAAGGCAATATCCGTAAGTTCGACCAAGATGACGGTCATCCAAAAGCTACGCATCGTGATGGGTTTGTTTCGATCCTGTTCGCCATCAATGACAAAATATTTTAAAGCGAGCCAAAGCAAATAGGCCCCGCCAATAAACTTCATCCAGTAAAATTGAATCAGCGCATTCGCTGCTCCAATAGCCAACAATCTAAAAAATACGGCTCCAATTAAACCATAAGTTAGAACTTTATTCTGAAGCTTGGGCTCTACTCCACGGGCAAGAATCGCCAGAACTAATGCATTATCAATGGAAAGCAGGCCTTCTAGTAAGACCAACACTCCAATGATCAGAATATTTTGGGGATTAAAAAGAATCATACTTTTTTCAAAAATGGTGAGCCCTGATGGATTCGAACCATCGACCCTTTCATTAAAAGTGAAATGCTCTACCAACTGAGCTAAGGGCTCGTTCACTCATTTTTGAAAAAAATAGAGATTTAATTCCTATCAGAAGTTCAGTTCTCTATCAACTGATTTCTATAAAGATTATCTATTCATCTTCATTGCAGCCTGAACTGCTTCATAGCTGCGAATACGACCGTAACCAAAGACATTATTTGGTCGGGAATCCCCCTTCAATCCCCCACAACTCTGTAAAGACACTGTTCCTAGCGCAGTTTTGTGAATGAGATCGATTGTTTGATCGATTTTTCCAATGAGTTTTGGGTTAGCCGACCACATGAGTGCAATCAGACCGGCCACATGTGGCCCCGCCATTGAAGTTCCACTCCATGGACTGGCCCCATCATCTTCATACTTACCGCCTGGCACAGATGAGCGAATTTTCACTCCTGGTGCTGTAACATCTGGTCCCGGTTTTCCATTTCCGGCAGACGGGCCTCGACTTGAGAAACTCGCAATTTTCCCGGTGCGCTGATCATGAGCCCCTACACTGAGCACCCAGTCTACATTCATTGCAGGCGGTTCTTTAATGGTTGCACAACCAGGCCCATCATTTCCCGCAGAAACCACTACCATAATGCCGGCAGCTTTCATCACTTTCAGAGCAGGTAACATTTCATCGCCATCACAACCCTCATCCTTATTGCAGCCCCATGAATTGTTAATCACATCGGGTGCAAGGTCCGGTCTCCCCATCGTAAAAGGATCTCCATTGATAGGGGTGGGTGCGAGAAAAAACTGAAAGCACTCGAGGTAAGTAGCTGGATTTCCGAAACCTTTATCCATATTCTTGCAAGAGATCCAGCGAGCCTTGGGGGCCATTCCAATTTGATTGGGGCCACCGTCCGAGCCTACCATGGTACCCATAGTGTGAGTGCCATGTCGGTCATCATCACAAGGTGTTAGGTTTTCGTATCCGCAGGGTGATTTCAATTCAGGGTTAATCTGAAAATGGACAGCATCATGCCAATTATAATCGTGGTTTACGGCAGTGCCATTCCACCCGCGGTATTGGTTTTTCAGGGCGGGATGATTCCACTCCACACCCGTATCTTGCCCGGCGACCACGATGCTCTGCCCGCGGACATTGAACTCCAACCATGCCCTATCGGCACCGGTGGAAGCGATATTTGGACCCGCGCCTGAAGGAGCGGCCATTTCACTAAATAGACTCACCTTGGATTCCACACCCAAATTGAGCGGCACAGAGAAGGGCACGCTTGGATTCCCTACAATTTTTTTCACTTCAGGAAGAAGGGCGATTTGCTCGATCGTTGCGCGATCTGCCTTTTGAACTAAAATCGCATTGGAAATAAAATAGCGAACGAAATTTAGATTTTTTTGTTTCAGGATACTCACGATATTACCTTGCGTAGCATTCGCATGAGCGACCAGAGTTTCGTAAAGGTAAGTGGCTTTTTCCGTTTTGGATGGGTATTGAGCAGCTCGACTCAAATCCGCTTCTTGTTTCAATAAAATAAATACAGGCGCAACCGTTTCGGTCTCAAAAAGCTTTTGAACGTAAAAATTAATTTTGAAAGCAGCAGCAGGAGCAAATGCCTTAACTCCCGAGTCTGCGTAAGAAATGGAAACAAGTGCAAGCATCAAAAAAAAGGATTTCAACACACGATCCCCCGATCATTACTATACTGACGGTAAAACCAATCAGAGAGCTAGACCAGAGTCCTTGAATGTCTTCATGACCGCTGCAACACCTTTGCCTAATTCTAAGGGGTAAGCTAATTCAAGCAATGCTAATTCCAAAGCGGAAATTCCATTCGCCACATCAAAAATATCGCAATAACCAAAATGAGAAAGTCTTAATATTTTCCCCATCAGTTCGTCTTGTCCACCAGTGATGATCACGCCGTATTTTTCCTGCATGATTTTAGCAATCTTCTTTCCTTCATCGACCGTAAATTTGGCAGGAACCTTTACCGTAGTGAGTACTGGAGAGGGCGCGTCTGAAAACAACTCAAGCCCGAGCGCAGTTGCAGCATTTCGGGTCGCTAATGCCAACATTTCATGGGTCGCAAACAATTTCTGATGCCCCTCATCCTGGAGCATTTTAAGTGAAACTACGGCACCCTGAACCAAGGAAATGGCTGGAGTCCATGCGGTTTGCATTTTCTCTTGTGCTTTCCTTTCCTTTTTTAAATCAAAATAAAATTTAGGCAGATTACTCGACTCATTCGCCTTCCATGCTCGTGCACTGAGCGCAATAAACGCAAGCCCCGGAGGCAACATGAGTGCTTTTTGACTTCCGGTGATCAGAACATCTAACTCCCACGCGTCCATTGGCACATCAAAAATACCAACAGCAGTGATGCCATCACAAACACTGAGCACCTGGTGCTTTTTACAGAGATCAGCGATGGCTTTGATCGGCATCAACGCACCCGTTGAAGTTTCTGAAGCTTGAAATAAAACCGCTTTCACTTGAGGATGCGCACGCAATTCTTTTTCAATCGCAGCTATGGTAACGGCCTTACCGCGTTCTACAACAATTTCATGCGTATTCAAATTGTATGCCTTCGCAATTTTAGTCCAGCGTTCACCAAACTTTCCGGCGTTCACGGTAATGACTTCATCTGCATGGGGAGTACTGGCATTCATACCAGAAAACAAATTGGCAACCGCGGCTTCCATGGCACCCGTTCCGGTTGATGTTAATGTAAGTACTATTTCTTTAGTTTGAAATAACCACTGAAGTTGGGATTGAAGTTCCTTAAACTGAGCCTCAAAAAGGGATGTGCGATGATGCACAATGGGCTCTGCAAACTTTGCGAGCACTTTTTCAGGAATTGCTGTGGGGCCTGGCGTAAGAAGTCTAAATTTTTTCATATCGTGAATCAGATTATCACGAAGAAAGCTGTTTTGTTGATTGTTTTATGCAAGTTTAACTGCAATTTACCTCTTGCCCCACCTCATGCACAGCAGTAGCCTAATGTACTATGAGCGACTCCATTTCATCCCTATCAAAAGAAAATCGTAAATTTCATCCATCCAAAGAGTTTGTCAAAAATGCAAACATCAAGAGCGTGGCGGCTTATAAAAAAATCAAAAATAAGGCCGATAAAAACCCCACTCTATTTTGGGCACAAGTGGCAAAAGATCTGCATTGGCAAATACCCTTCAAAAAAACACTCGAATGGAAATTCCCCGTAGTAAAATGGTTTTCAGATGGAAAAATCAATGCAGCCGAAAATACACTTGATGTTCATCTCAACACCAATCGCAGAAATAAGGCGGCCCTCATTTGGGAAGGTGAACCAGGCGATGTCCGCACACTCACTTATCTTCAGCTCGCCCTGGAAGTAAACAAACTCGCTAACGGATTGAAAAGCTTAGGCGTTAAAAAAGGCGATGTCGTCGGTATTTATTTAGGAATGGTACCGGAAGCCGTGATCGCTATGCTTGCATGCGCGCGAATTGGCGCAACTCATAATGTCGTATTTGGTGGATTTTCAGGAGAAGCCCTTCGCGATCGCTTAAATGATTCTCGTGCCAAAGTACTCCTTACTCAAGACGGCGCATTCCGCCGAGGTTCACCCTCATCACTGAAGGGTGCCGTAAACAAAGTACTCAACCACGTTCAAACTTTGAAGACAGTCGTCGTCCTAAAAAGAACGGGTCAGGAAACTCCGATGCAAGCAAATCGGGATATCTGGTGGCATGATCTCGTGAATGAACAATCAAATGAGTGCAAAGCGGAAGCACTTGAAAGCGAACATCCTCTCTTCATTTTATACACGAGCGGATCGACCGGAAAACCAAAAGGAATTCTTCACACTACCGGTGGATACCTCGTTCAAACGAAATATACGATGAAAGAAGTTTTTGATTTAAAGGAAAACGATATCTATTTTTGCACCGCCGACATCGGCTGGGTAACCGGGCATTCTTACGTTACCTACGGTCCACTCATGAATGGTTCCACGGTTTTCTTATACGAAGGCGCTCCCACTCATCCTGGCCCCGATCGCTTTTGGTCTATGGTCGCCAAACATAGAATCAGTATTTTCTATACCGCCCCAACTGCCATTCGTTCTTTTATGCGCTCGGGTGACGAGTTTCCAAATAAACACGATCTTTCCTCTTTACGCCTGCTGGGCTCCGTAGGTGAGCCCATCAACCCAGAAGCGTGGATGTGGTATTACAATGTTATCGGTAAAAAGCGCTGCCCAATTGTGGATACCTGGTGGCAAACCGAAACAGGTTCCATCATGATTGCGCCGATTCCAGGGGCATTATTTTTAAAACCCGGAACTGCAACTTTGCCACTACCGGGAATTTTAGCAGATGTCGTAAACAAAGACGGAAAACCCTGCAAAGCAAATGAGGGTGGGTTGCTCGTCGTGAAACATCCGTGGCCTTCCATGCTCCGTACTATTTTCGGAGACCACGAGCGCTACGCGCACACCTATTTTGGTGAGTTCAAAAAACAAAAATATTATTTTACCGGCGATGGCGCTAGAAAAGATAAAGATGGCTATATTTGGATCATGGGAAGAGTCGACGATGTCGTGAACATTAGTGGTCATCGACTCGGAACTGCTGAAGTAGAAAGCGCACTCGTTTCCAACCCTCTCGTTGCAGAAGCCGCGGTGGTTGCCCGTCCTGACGAAATCAAGGGAAGCGCACTTGTTGCATTTGTTACCCTCAAAGCTCACGCAAAAGAAAACATTCAAGATTTTGAAGAAATGAAAGAGATCCTCAAAAAATGGGTAGCGAAAGAAATTGGCCCCATCGCCAAGCCCGATGAAATCCGCTTCACCGATGCGCTCCCTAAAACTCGTTCAGGAAAAATCATGCGACGCCTGTTGCGTGAAATGGTGACCACCGGAAAAACGAGTGGCGACACTTCAACTCTTGAGGATTTTTCAGTTCTGGAGAAGCTTCGGGCGAATGATGAAGAATAAACCTAGATCGCTAGCACAATTCCAATGAATATTACCCGCATTCACCACGTAGCCATCCTGACGAGCAACGACCTTTACGACTCCTGTAAAAATTTTTACTCCAGTATTTTAGGATTTAAAATCATCCGTGAGACCTTTCGTGACCATAGAAACTCGTACAAACTGGATCTCGAAGTCAACGGGGGTACTCAAATAGAACTCTTTTCATTTCCCGAATACAAAGAAAGAGCCTCTTACCCCGAAGCCAAGGGCCTTCGGCACCTTTCGTTTGAAGTAACAAACATAGAAACTGCAGTTGAACACCTTCGCTCAAACGGCATAGAGGCAGAAGCAATCCGTCTCGATGAATTGACCGGAAGACGATTCACTTTTTTTAATGATCCAAACGGGCAGCCTCTCGAATTATATGAAATCTAACTTTCCGTTTTAATGATGAGGATGAAAGTCGGGAGCACCATCATTAGCCTTAGGGGCGTAAGCACCCCCTCCCTGCTCTTTTGGCGCCGGTGCGGTAGTATCTTTTGCGGCTTTAGTGCTGGCATCCATTTCACTTGCGTTTACAGCTGTAACTTTTTCCTGTGTTTCTGTTAACTTTTCTTTTGAAAATGCAATCCATTGACCATGGTCTTGATAATAAACCTGATTTAAAGTGCAACGGTCACAAGGATCTTTAACTGAGCCGTTTCTAGCGTGCATTGCACTTGCATTTGAATTCAGTCTTGCTTCAAGCTGTCGATAGGCTTCAACTTCATTTGCACCGCTTGCTGTGCAACCGTTAAATTGATGAACCACTTCCCCCATTGGCTTTACACTTGCCTCGCAGTTGGCGTGAAGCGTAACTTTTTTCGTTCCGAGTGAACTCATGTAAGTTCTAAGCTCGTAACTGCTTAACGGCTTTGGCACTCCATTTCGCGCAGTTCGGCTAATCGATTTACCAGTCCAACAAACCGTCCCAACCGGAAGCGAAGCGCTACACATCACCAAACTGACCGTCGAAATGTTTGTCGTTCCGTCATCCGCTGCGACCATCACTTTCGACAAGGGATCTTGTTGAGCATGTGCGAAATGCATAGACAGGGCGGCAGCAATCATCACTAAAAATAATCTCGAAAATTTCACTGTATCTTTATCCTTTCAAAACATTCATTTTACATTAAACTTTTAACCTAAACACAGGCTAAGTTCAGTTTATCTGAAGCATACGCAATGAAGTAGTAGCAATATTTTGACTAAAATATTCACAAGGAGAAAGCATGCGAGCTAGTTTGCTCACTATCGGGGACGAATTACTCATCGGACAGGTATTAAACTCTAACGTTCAGTGGATCAGCGAAAAATTGACGGAAACTGGCCTCAGCGTTACACAACACCTCAGTGTCGGCGATGCGGTTGCAGCCATCCATGAAGCGCTTGATTATCTAGTGAGTCGATCCGACGTGATCATTATTGGTGGAGGACTCGGCCCCACTCACGACGACGTTACAATGGAAGCGCTTTCTCAACATTTCGCCATTCCCCTTGTTTACGATGAAGCGTGGATCGCACAGATAGAACGTTTCTTCAAGGCGAGAAATCGGGTGATGAGTGAAAACAATAAGAAGCAAGGGTATTTACTTCAAACTGCCACGCGTATTAATAACGACTGCGGAACAGCGGCCGGTCAGTATTTTAAAGTGCCTCATCTTCATGATGCTAAAAAAATGGTGGAGATTTTTGTCGTCCCCGGCGTGCCGCATGAAATGAAGAGCATGCTAGAACGATTCGTGCTTCCGATACTTTCAAAGTTAACAACGGGAAGTGGCGAGAAAATTTTGAAAGAAACACTTCTCACTACTGGCATGGGCGAAAGCGCCCTTGCACTAAAATGTGACTCCTTTGTTCAAAAAATAAAAACACTTCCGAACGTGAATCTCGCATTTCTGCCAAATGCAATGCAAGTAAGACTCCGCTTACAAATGTTTTCAAAAACGCCGGAGGATGAGATCCAATTTCACTCACTCTTACAGGAGCTCATTCAATGTTGCGGCGAAGATTTTTTTGGGCTCGAACCTCTTACGTTAGAATCACTCATCGTCAAAACTCTGAACGATCAACACAAATCTCTCTCGCTTGCTGAAAGCTGTACCGGCGGCTTAATCAGCCATCTACTCACGCAGGTCCCAGGGGCATCAGATGTACTTCGCGGCACTTTGGTTGCATATCAAACGACACTCAAAGAAACGGAATTGAACGTCTTACCGGAGTTGATTCTAAAGAATGGCGTGGTTTCCGAAGCCGTCGCAAAGGCGATGGCGGAGGGAATTCGTAAGAAATGGAACACCTCTTTTGGAATATCCACAACGGGATATTTGGGTCCAAGTGGAGGCGATTCACATGCCAAAATCGGCACGGTGTGGATTGCGATCGCAACACCAAAAGAGACTTTTGCTCGATGTTTTATTTATGAGAATAATCGTGAACGAAGTAAAGAACGGGCGGCGATCTCAGCCCTCGATCTTTTGAGGCGCACCATCCTAGGGGCCTGAAGCCCATAGATTTGACGTTCAAAAAATTGGCACTCAGAATTGCTCCATCGCTAGTGCTTTTTTCTGCGCAAAATCACTAAAACATTCTAAAATTTAATCATGGATCAAGCACGAGAATTCCTCACCCATTTCGCAAGCCCGATGGGTTATCTCATTTTTTTTATGATCATCACCTTTTGCTGTATTGGCTTACCCTTGAACTCCGACTTTATGTTTATTACCTCTGCAGTACTCTCCAGCATGGGATACTTTCAGCTTTGGATCATGATCGTCCTTGGATTCGTAGCGCTCATGTGTGGCGACAGCATTAATTTCTTCGTTGCCAGGCGCTGGGGGAAAAAACTCATTCGCGTGAGACCAGTCAGTTGGGTAATCAAAGCAGAGAAGGTCGAGATGGCGGAAACGTACCTCAATAAAAAAGGAACCAAGTTTATTTTCCTCGTGAGATTCCTGCCACTGATCCGAACTGTGCTTTATTTTACTGCGGGTTCGCTGCAAGTAAAACCAAAAATCTTTCTTCTCATGAATGCAGGCTCAACACTGATCTACTTACCCGCACTCATGGGGGCCGCTTATCTCGCCAGTACCCATATTGATCAAGTGGTCGATACGCTCAAAGAATTTCAGTTTGGATTATTAGGGTTAGTCGTTACACTCGCTCTATTTTTTACGATTAAAAAAAAGATTAAGAAACCGGCACTTTCATGAAATTTCCACTCTGGCTCGTCGCTATCCCCATTGTTGGCGTTTTTACGGTATTTCAGCTCACTTTTGACCTAGGCGAACAAGGGCGCTTGGACTCACCCTTTCTCCGAGAGAACATTTACTCATTTACGAGATCGGTAAATGGAGCCATGACCAATTTTAAATTTAAAATTCGTGGACCTGAAAAACCAAAACAAAAAATTGTAATTATTGCAGCTGATGACTATTCGGTCGCCAATATTGGCCGATGGCCTTGGCATCGCGACATTTATGCACTTCTCTTTCATTCTGCATTTAAGCTTGGCGTAAAGTACATGGGAATCGATACCGTTTTCTCTGAAGAAGAAAATCGGATTCCGAAAGAAGCATATGAAGCAATAAAAGGGAAAAACCCGAAGTTAGCTGAGCAATTAAAGCAGTTTGAAAGTGATCCGCAGCTTGCTCAAGTATTTGAGCATTACAAAGACAGGATTGTGCTCGGGTATACACCCAATAAAACCTGCCAGCCCCGTTATGCTGATAAGCCAGAGGATTGTCCAGTTGGGAACGAAGAACTCAATAAAGAAGTACAGGAAAGCATTTCGAAATTCGCATTGGGTGAGGACATCCCACTTTCGTTAGACACGATTCACAAAACATCCATGAGCGTCATGTTGACGGGAGTATTTAATATCCCACTTTTCCGCGACGCTGCAGACCACGCCGGACACTTTGGAGTAGATCCCGACTCCGACGGTTACATTAGGCGTTACCCACTTTTTGCGGTAAATCAGAATAAATTATTTCCGGCCCTGGCACTCGAACTTGCAGCGCTCGTGAACAATGACACGGTCAAAGTGAAATTCACCAATGATGCGCGTATCGAACGGGTCTACTTTAGCAAAGAGGAAACCAACCCTATTCCAGTCACCCGTCTCGCTTACATTGATTTGAATTTTCGTGGACCTGCTCAATCCTTTACTTATGTTTCAGCGAATGACATTTTAATTGCAGCAAACGGAGATGATGAAAAACTAAAAGCTGAAATACAAGACAAGCTCAGTGGCAGCATCGCTCTTTTCGGAGTCACTGCTATCGGGCTCTACGATATGCGAGCATTCCCCTTCGATTCTAATACTGCCGGAGTGGAAGGACACGCGACAGCCTTGGACAACCTTTTATCTGGTGATGAGTTAAGATCAGCAAGCAGCATTCAGAAAGATTGGCTCCCTATCAGTCTACTGATTTTATTGGGTTTACTCTTTGCAATTCTATTTTCTAGATTTGAAGCAATCCCCAGTCTACTCGTATTCGCGGGATTCAATGCGCTTCTTGGTTTTGTTGATATAACATACCTGTTTCACAATAATATCAATCTTCCAACCGGGTTTCTTGTTCTTGAGATCAGCGTCATCTTTGCGGTGATCCTTTCTCTCCGCTATATCATCGAAGAACGAAACAAGAAGCACATCAAATCTGCATTTTCTCACTACCTTGCACCATCAGTTGTGGAAATGGTTTTAAAAGATCCTTCAAAACTTACCGTGGGCGGTGAGAGAAAAGAACTTTCAATCTTATTTTCAGACCTAAGAGGCTTTACCACTCTTTCAGAAAAATTAGAGCCAAAATTGCTTTCTCAGTTTTTAAATGAATACCTCACAGAAATGACTGAAATTATTTTTGAATATGGCGGCACACTCGACAAGTATATCGGGGATGCCGTCATGGCATTTTGGGGGGCACCACTCGAACAAAGCGATCACGCAGTCAGGGCCTGCCTTGCAGGCATTAAAATGCAAAAAAGGATTCTTGAGATTGCACCCTATTTCAAAGAAAAATATGGAGCAGAGGTCAGTATGGGTGTTGGAATCAATTCGGGCGTCGTCAGTGTCGGAAACATGGGATCAAAGAGAATTTTTGAATACACCGTTATCGGTGATCACGTCAATCTTGCATCACGCTTAGAAAGTCTCACCCGACTATACGGCACAGGCATTCTCAGTACCCGTTATACACTAGATGCGCTTCCTGCCGAATTTAAAAGCCAGATTCACTACCGAGTTTTAGACGTAGTAAAAGTCAAAGGCAAATCGAACGCTGCCGACTTAATTGAAATACTACCGGAAGCAATTAATGAAAAGGCCCTGGAGCTTTTCTATCTCGCCAAAGACGATCTCAAACGTCGAAAATGGGATGACGCCACCGCCCTTTTTAAGAAATCAAACGAACTCTACCAACAACAGTTCGGTACTGAAGATCCGGTGTGTGCAATTTTCATTGAACGAATTGAAGTATTCATTAAAAACCCCCCCCCAGAAGGCTGGGACGGAACCATTGAAATGAGGAGCAAATAAAATGGGGCAAAAAGAAATCAAGTTGAAACAAGGTGAACCGCTTTTCCATGAGGGCGATTTGACTAAGAATCTTTATCTTGTCAAAAAAGGCTCAATTCGTATTTACAAACAAAAAAGCGACAGCGATATTGAAATCGATACTATCCGTGCCGGACAGATTATCGGAGAACTTTCGTTTTTTGATCACAATCCACGCTCCGCTTCTGCTGAGGCCCTTACCGATTGCGATGTGGTTGAGATTTCAGCCGATGTATTTAACGATGCGCTTTCGAAAATGCCCGATTGGATTCACTTACTGATCAAGACCATCACCGGTAGAATTCGTTCCGCAAACAATAAAATAAGACTTCTGGAAAGCGCGACTACCGATTATGAAGTGGATAAATATGGAAATCGTTCGCGCGAGTTCTTTTTTATCACCAATAGCGAGTTGCTCCGTTTTTGTACCGCTCTCCTTGCCGTTGCCGCTCGCTATGGAAAAAACAATACTACCGAAGGAATTGAATTTCCCCAAGAACTGCTAGAACGATTTGCGGGGCAAATTCTTCAGGTGAATAACGCCAAGGTGATCAGTTTAATTGAACTGTTTAAGAAAATTGAAATATTAAAGGATGGTCTTTTTCTGACCGATATTAAATTTATCGATCAAATCATCCTTTTTATCAACGAACAAAATCTGGCTGAACCCTCCAAGAAAAGAATACTAACCCCCCGCGGATTTATTATTCTCTCTTTGGTCATGCAAAACCTTTCAAAATCTGTAAAAGCTGCCGACCACTTCATGAAGGTGAACATCGCCCCTTCACTCAAAGCTGCAGGCATTCAACAGCTTTTTTTGCAAGAACTTCAAGAGCAAGGTTTTTTAAACGACATCCTGCTCACCGATGCCAATTGCATAGAAGTTCAATACGATCTGAAGAAAATTATTTTTGAATATCGCGCTTTTTGGCTAATCCAAGAACTAGACAAATTGAATGAACAAAAGCGGAAAGCCTAATAGGTCGTTAGACAATTTTACTCTGATTTAATGACAATGAAGTTTTCAATTTTTCTCTTAGTGCGAAGTTCTTTGCCCTTTTGATCAGCGACTTGCTTTTCTTTAAAACCAACAAGAACGACGCGAAAGCGAGTCTGACCATTCACCACAGCGGTTCTAATCTCAGGCCGCAACCCTCTTTTAATCAACACTTTAATTTTAGCTTGGGCTTCTGGTTTACTGGGGTAAGACCCTAATTGAATTGCAAAATGGCTTTCAGTTTTCTTCTGAACTGGCTTTTCCGCTGTATCTTCCGCTACCGCCGCAGGAGTCTCTTCGATTTTTTCTTTAGGCAGATCAACAGGTTTGGCAATATCCACCTTTACGCCAGACTTACCCACTTCTTCGTCCGTAGTTTTTTTGATCACTTCTTGAGTCGCCACCATTGCATGTTGTGAAGCTTGCTCGAGAGTATCTTTTGAAGGTAGTGCTTCAGGACTCTCTTCCAACTTTCCGGCCACTTCAGATGGCGGTGTCATCAAGTGCAGATTTTTTCCATAATGGAGACCGAGTGTAAAAAAGAACCCAATCGTGATTACGAAAAGTAGCGCAATGACAGTGATTTCTTTCCAACTAAAGATAAAAAACTTTTCAGTTTTTTGCATATTACCTTCATTCTGCGGTGGGTTCGGCGCAAAGTCAATTGGCTCGAAAATTGAAATAAGACTGATGTAGCGTCAATTTTTTAACCATCAAACAAGGAGAGCGTATGTATAGACCAAAAGGGATCTTTCAACTCATTAAACAGTATCAGGTAAGCGAAAGTGGCCAAGGAATGAGCGAGTATCTCGTTCTTGTTTTACTGATTGCAGTAGGATCCATTGCCGCATCAAAGAGCATTGGCACAACCATTTACCAGAAATTAGAGCAAGTACATCGGAGTCTCGAAACAGTAACCATCGAAAGCGTTCATGGCAGTAGCGGCACCAACGGCTCTAAGGCAGCGCCAGGTGGCTCAGAAGGAAGCTGAGGCGAACATGGAACAACGGGGCCAGGTACTTCTGGAGTTCAATCTCTCATTACTCCTCATCCTACTTCCTCTCGTTTTTGGAGCAACACTATGGTTTCACTTAGAATGGAGTCGTTCAAAATGCGCTTACGAAGCTTTTTTTACCGCAAGACAGCAGCTTATTCAAACTCGCTCCACAGTAGACTACGAGCAACATTGCTCCTCCATTACCGAGAATATACATTTGGAAGATCTAGAGTCACTCGATCAAGACAAAGGGGCACTATCGCTTCCCGACTTGATGAACGAGGCTTCTCGACTCTCGGAGGATGCCTCACAGTTGTTGCAATTATTGTAGGAGTAGGTCTTATCGGGATTATTTACCGAACTCAAGACCTAGCAAGAGTTCAAATTAATATGGATCAGTGCACCGGGCGGTTTGTGATGGGTTTACGTGCGGCAGCCAAAACACTAGAGGAGTCCTACGAACGTCTAGAAGTAGAACGCGCCATTACGACCGAGGGCTGCGCCACTATTCTAGCCTGCCCGGGCTTTTTGAAATTTTTTGATGCTGCCGCCAAAGTCGAGCGAGGCATTCAAATGAGCGCGAAGATTTACTGGCTAGAACAATCTTACATCTGGAAAACCCCAATGCTGGCGGCACGCTGCACACTTCCTGAGTCAACTGTAAAAAACAATTTCCCCTCCTTTGATTTCCCCATCATCAAGGGTGATAAAACTGATCTTGTTGAAACTAAAACCACTTCATTTCTCTTAGCTTTAAAGAAAAAGAGCTTCGATCTTTCATTGGAGTATAAAAACCTAATTTCGGTCGCAAACCTAGAAAGAACAGGGCCACTGCATGGTTGGAAAATATATTGGTCACAGTAATCTCAAACGAGTCACCGATAACCGGGGCTCAATCCTATTGGAGAGCATTTTATGGAGCAGCATCGTTTTTTTCAGCATTTTTGCCATGAGCCAGATTTTCTTAAAAAACTACGAACAATTTCGTTACCACGTTTTAAGACAGTCGCAGATCCTGAGAAACTAAAACTTGTTCGAGGTTTAGCCTTTGTCTTTATTTCAATCTTGCTCGGCTTTATGAGTATGAACCTTTCAGAAGAGCGAGGTTTACAAACTTTTAGACAAAATCACTGGCTGCCCGAAATAGTTTGGAATGCTCAACTCACCCAATCCAATTTTCAACTGCAACATTCACTGGGCGACTGGTCCTCGGTTCTTAAAACTCACCCTTCTGCTTACTCAAAGGAATCAAAAATCTGGGTTACCAAAGATGGCACCGCAATTTACATTCCTAAAAGCCCTTATCCTTCCCACCCAGGCGCTGAACTTTGGACCCGCACCAACCTGACTCAGGCCGCTCGGTCCAACAAACCAGTAGAGTGGATTTTGCTCGGTTCCGGTATCTCCGGCTTTGAGAAAATGAGCGATTTTCTTGCAAAAACACCCCAAATTCAAAATATTAGGCCTTCAAAGCCTTATGCAAGGCGTAATATCGTTGACCCGAAAGAAATCCGCTATTAGACTCTGTGGCCATGACTCAAAAACAACATCGTACTATTTTATCAGTGGGCTCTATGGCATTTGACTCGGTTCGCACTCCAGCGGGAAAAGCAGATCAAGTTTTGGGAGGCTCAGTGAACTACTTTTCCCTCGCCGCTTCTCTGTTTACACAGATTAAAATTGTTGCCGTGGTGGGAGAAGACTTTCCAACCGAACATCTTCAGTTTTTAAGTAAAAGAAACATTGATATCACCGGAGTGCAAGTCGTCAAAGGAAAGACCTTTCACTGGGTTGGCGAATATGACTCCAACATGAATGAAGCAAAAACTCTTGCCACTGCGCTGAATGTGTTTGAACATTTTGACCCAAAACTTCCTAGCACCCACGTCGATTGTCCAATTGTATTTTTGGCAAATATTGACCCCGTCCTTCAACAAAACGTCATGGAACAAATGAAAACACATGAGCTCGTTGCCATGGATTCTATGAATTTTTGGATTACAGGTAAACCAGAGGAACTAAAGAAAACCCTGAAACTCGTTGATCTCCTTTGCATTAACGAAAAAGAAGCATTCCTCCTTTCCGACGAGAAAAGTCTTGAAAAAGCAGCGAAAAAAATTCAAAAAATGGGCCCTTCCACCGTCATCATCAAACGCGGCGAATACGGTTCCGCATTATTCACACCTCACAGTGTATTTCTTGCACCAGCTTGTTTAGTAGAAGAGGTCATTGATCCGACTGGCGCGGGCGACAGTTTCGCCGGTGCAGTAGTGGGCTTCCTCGCTGAACACGGCGCTAATCGTAAAATGATTAAAGAAGATCCAGCCGCTTGGGATGAACTTTTGAGACGTGCCGTAATTCAAGGAACGGTAATGGCAAGTTTCACTATTCAAGATTTTAGCATTGGCCGCCTGAAAACACTCACCAGAGAAGAAATCACTCATCGCAAACATAAATTGATGAAAATGCTGAGCGTGAATGAGTAATGCGCTTCTGCTCCGCTATGCATCTGCATACAGTTTAATTGCGATCCTCATTTGCGGTACTATTTATAGAATACTCAGAAGCAGACTCAATCTTTCAAGACAGGGGCGACTCAGATTTCTAGCCCTGCTGGTGGTGATCACTGCAGTAATGATCGCAGCACCACTCCACTATCGGATTACTCAAAACAATCCGGCGGATCCCTTCACCTATTTACTCCAATTTTTGCAATATTTTTTCATGGGTTGGGTGGGCGTTGTGCTCATTACTTTACTTGCGGCGGAAATCATCAATGCTGTAGTTAGACTTGCGCGCCTCCCTTTCAAAGCTGAAAAGAGAAGCTTTCTCACCGAGGGGGTTACCCAAAGCATACTCGCCGTGACCACGTTATCTACTATTGGAGGACTAATTCAGGCGAAAATGGGGCCGAAAATTACTCATGTCACCATCCAATTAAAAACACTACCTCCATCCTTTGATGGGCTAACGATTGCCCAAATTTCGGACGTGCATATCGGCCCCCTGATTCATGAAGGTGCCTTAAATTCGGTCGTCGATCAGGTCATGAGTTTAAATCCTGATCTCATATTTATTACGGGCGACTTAGTAGATGGCACCGTCGAACAACTGAGCCAACATGTGGCCCCCCTCTCGCGCTTAAAGGCAAAGGAAGGCATCTACTTCTGCACAGGCAACCATGAATATTACTCCGGGGTTGAAGAATGGGTCGCTCACATTGAATCCATGGGGATTCACGTTTTTAAAAATACCAATACCATCCTCACGCGTCCCTCCACTGATGGCAGCGATTCACATTTAATGATCGCAGGCGTTTATGATTGGCATGGCGGCAGGTATTCAGCTGAACACGCCACCAATCCCTTCAAAGCAGTAAAAACTAACCTTCCTGTTGATTGCAAGATTCTTCTCGCGCACAACCCCTACAGCATTGACGGTGCCACAGCGGCCGGAGTTCATTTCCAAGTTTCTGGCCACACACATGCAGGGCAATTTTATCCATTTACATTCATTGCCCGAATTTATTTGAAGCACTTTGAAGGCCACTACCACATCAACGACATCACTCAACTCTATGTGAATCGCGGAACTGGCTTTTGGGGTCCACCGAATCGTCTCGGAATTCCGGGCGAAGTCACTCACTTTACACTAAAGCGTTCAGTTTAGTTTTCTAAATAGGCTTGCAAATACCCTTTATTGTTTCGCAAATCTTCAGATTTCTGAGTACAATTTCAGCATGACTACACTCCTCTCTAGAAAAAAAATGTCGAGCATCATTCTGATTGCCATGGTTTTAGGAATGGTGTTGGGGTCACGCCTTACCATTTGGCCAGACGCCTTGGTTACCTTAGGGAAATCCATCATCCAGCTGATTAAAATTGCAGCGGCACCTTATTTATTTTTTATGGTGATCCTGTCTGTTCTGAATACGGAATTAAATTGGAGAATGGGAAAAAGAGTGATCACCGTTGCGGTCATTAATTCTTACATTGCACTCATCATCGGACTTTTATTTTCGAATATTTTTCAACCTGGCTTACACTTTCAAGTTTTTTCAAACAACATGCACGACACCATCAATGAAGGCGGTGGCACCTTCTCGCTTTCTGGCTTCATTCAGCAGTTTGCCCCCCGAAGCCTCTTGGACCCGTTTTTGAAAAATGACATTCTTTTTCTTGCTGTATTTGCGCTCGTATTAGGCTTAATTATAAAAAAGGTGCGCGCGGAAGCCTATGGCCACTCCAGGGCTGACGAACGCTCTTCGTTTACTTTGATTAAAAAAACGCTAGAACGATTTTTATCAATGATCATTGCTCTCGTTCCACTTGCTGTTTTCGCCGCGATTGGAAGCTCAATTCACCAGTATGGGTTTGCGCCCATGAGAGCTCTCTTTATGTACCTCGTCGTGGCACTGGGTGGCTTAACCTTGCACGCTGTCCTCGTTTATGGGTTTTGGATTATTAAGTATTCCAGAATCCCTTTGCGCGATTTCTGGAATGCGAGCAAAGACGCCCTCACTTACGCCTTTAGCGTAAACTCATCATTGGCCACCCTCCCGCTTACACTTAAATCACTCGATACTTTAAAAATTTCCCCCTCCGCTTCAGCGCTCGGGGCTGGAATAGCCACCAATCTCAACAACGATGGCGTGATACTTTACGAAGCAATGGGAGTCCTGTTCCTAGCCCAAGCCAATGGAATTCATTTGAGCTTTGGCCAACAATTCATGGCTTGCGCAATTTCCTTACTGGCGGCCATGGGAATCGGCGGCATCCCGGAGGCTGGCTTTATTTCGCTCTCGATTGTTGCCACTGCCGTAGGAATCCCCACTGATCAGCTGCCGCTATTACTCACTGTAGATTGGATCGTCGCCCGCGGCCGCTCGGTGGTGAATGTGCTCAGCGATATGACCTTGTCGATTGTGGTTGATACGATGGAAAAGAATGATCGTGAATCTACGGCAGTTTAAATCGCAAGGCTCAATTATCAGGGTTTCCTAACCCAATAATTCTTTTCCTAGGTACGGAATGATTTGACATTAACTCGCGAATTGCAGTGAAGACTAGAGGAGCAGTCCTCCTGCCTCCCCAGCCTGAACTTGATATCGCAAATTGCGATTTCAAGAATCGCTAGGCGAGGCGGCACGATCATGTGTTAAAATCGGTCTGAATTCATCACGATTGCAAAAATACGGGACCATGCTAGCTTGTCACTGTGACTTCGATACTTCGATTGCCAGCACCACTCAAACTGTCACTTTCCGCACACCTCTTAGTGTTCGGGTTGGCGTTACTCCTCCTCACTCCCCTTATTCCAAAAACATACTTTCAACCTATTGAAATTGAATTTGTTAAAATTGAATCAACTACCGATAAAGCTCTCACTCAAAAACAGAGGACATTCATCAAGCGCGCGACCAAAGGCGAAGGCAGACCAGCTGTCACGCTGGATTCACTTGGATTAAAGTATAACTTGAACACTCAGCCCATCGGTGGCACATCTCTCGCCATGCCCTCAGTTAACTTCGCCCGCGAAACCAAAAATCTGAAACTCTATGATTACATATTTAAAACCATCGACGGGCATTTAGTTTACCCCTCTGAGCTGATTGATCAAAAAGTAGTCGGAATGGTCAGTGCAAGGATTTGGTTTTCAGGTAGTGGAAACTTTTAGAAAATGAAACAGAATATAAAACGAGCTCAAATGTTCTAAAAGTTTTAGTCGCAAGAACACTTCGACACGCATTTCAAGATCCCATCCCAGCAGCAAAACTCACATTTCATGAAAAGTTTGATGTACTCTGCAGCTTTCAGTTTGAAATCAAGGAACCCGGCTTTGCTTCATTGGAGAAGGATCCGAAATTTACTATTGAGAACGGTCTCAACTTTTACCGTAATTTCCACCAAAGCAAATTTAACCCAAGTTTAGGTCCACTTCAGGGCCTGAGCACCACCATCGTTCCCACTATAGGCGGCGGAGAAGTGGGTGCCGTTGCCAACTTCGATGTTCTTTGGGCACCTAAAAAAATCATTGAACTTATTTCTCCCAAACCAAAAATCGACCCTCTTCAAAAGTATAAAGACGACCCGAGTTGGTAAGAGATATACCAAGACATTAAACCAAACGACATTTTGTTTAATGGCCGTTGGGACAACTAGATTGAAATCGAAACGAATAAGTTTTAAGCGGCTTAAGATTGGGGGCGACGATCCTGATCTAAATTGTTTGCGGCTCCTCTATTTATAATAAAGGAATTGCGACTTTTTGAGCGGCCCATTGAAGCGAACTCCCCAGTTCGCGAAGGCTTAAGCGAATACGATGAGGGCATGAGCCCGAAGCGTGCGCCAGGATTTAATATCCTGTCACGAGCACGATGCGAGTGAAGCAAATCAGGAAGCCTAACCGAGAAATGATTGTCCATAATCAAGGTTTGCGATCTTTAAAATCTATTCGCCGCGATCTTCGTCTGTATCTAAATAAAACGTCTGGGAATCATCATTGTACCCAAACAATTCTGCATAGCGGCCCCAGTTTACGAGCGTACTAAACGATGATTCTGCATCTTCATTGGGAATGAGTTCTGCGAGCTTTTCTGAGACTTGTTCACGGGTCACTTCGTGATTTTCTTCAGTCGCTAAAAATTCGCGTACTTTTTTGAAAACGGGAAGTAATTCAATTTTCTCGCGAAGGAGTTCTTTTCGCTCAGGAATGCTGGCATCAATTACTTTAGTTCCAAAAGCCTCTACGACCACATCTCCACCTGGAGTGTGAACGAGGCCGAGCATTTCTGCTGCTTTGATGACGGTGAGTGTTTCACCAAGCTCCATCGAGAGTTCGCCTGCTAAGCGATAGATGTCTTCACGAGCACCCTCTTTACCGATAAGTAATTCTACCAAACCCAATATCTGGCTAATGCCAATTTCAGGAAGCGATTGTGGGGGAACCGTATCCCCCTCCGATGATTTCATATGTACTCCGTTATACCATCTCGAACTGAAAATTCTAATAAATCACGCAAGCAGCGAGAATATTCGATCCACATATTCGATAAACCTTTTATCACGTTTTTGCCTGGGACGTGGCAAGTCAATTTTAATGTCCCCCACAACTTTACCCGGTCGATTGGATAAAATAATAATCCGATCGGCGAGCTCAATCGCTTCTTCAATGATGTGTGTGACCATGATCATTGTATTTACGACGTTATCTCGATCACTCCAAATGTCGAGTAATTCGTTCCGAAGGTTAATAGATGTTAACACATCTAATGATGAAAATGGCTCGTCCATGAGCAGCAAAGACGGTTCAATCGCGAGTGCTCGCGCTAGTCCCACCCTTTGCTTCATCCCCCCTGAAAGTTCTCTCGGATATGCTTCTTCATATCCATCTAATCCTACTTTGGTGATATATCGATTCACCTTCTCTTTTTTTAGCGCTGCATCCTTGGTTCGCGCCTCAAGACCGAGTTCAATATTTTGAGCGACAGTCAACCAAGGTAAAAGACCAAAGTTTTGAAACACCATCGCCGATTCAAAATTGATTCCATGCTGCTCTTTACCTTGATAAAGAACGTTCCCTACACTTGGAGCAAGGAGACCGTTCATTAGCCTTAAGAGGGTACTTTTACCTGCGCCTGATGGCCCAACAATGGCGACAAACTCACCCTCTACCGCCTTGAAAGAAATATTCTCAAGAACTGTCACCTGCCCCTGAGGGAGCATGAAGTTCTTTGAAACATTTTTCATTTCAATGATCGTTTCTTCAGTTTGATTTAAGTGAGGATTTGTCACAGTTTATACTTTTCCAAACTCCGGTGGTAAAGCGGTTGCCATAATAATAAATTAAAAATTAAAATCCAGGCAACCATCACAATAATACAAAGTGAAATTGCCTTTCCATCCCCTAATTCATACACCGAATAACTTAAAAGTGCACCCAAACCCTTCACCTTCATAACTTGATTTTTAACACTAATATATTCGGCCACTACGAGCGCGTTCCACCCACCACCCCATGCGGTGATCGCGCCCGTGATGAGCGCGGGCCTAATGGACGGAAGCACAAGTTTTCTAAAAGTTTGAAATGGGGTTAAGCCATATGCTCGAGTGGCATCAATTAAATCGGAAGGAATAATCGCCACCCCACCTATTGCATTAAACAAAATGTACCACTGAATTCCAAACGTGAGCAGGACTAGGGTCGCAAAATCCATCCCCCCACCAAAGCGACGTACACCCACAAGCACAATCAACGGAAAGAGTGCCGTCGCAGGAAGAGATGCTCCTAACTGGGCAATAGTAGTCAGAATATGGCGAATTTTAGGCCTATTCCAAGTAAAATATATGAGCGGCAGAATCCAAGAAAATGAAATCAGAAGCGCCACAAAAATTCTCATCGTCGAATAAAATATGCCCATGGGAATATCAGCAATGACCGGAGGAAGCGGCCCCTTAAATGAATTCCAAATATAAAAAAATCCGAGAACCACCAAAAAACCTAAAGCAAAAAAACCGATCGCGGTTCTAATTTTTTGAGTTCTTTGAAAGAGCGGCTCCACGGGGCGACTCACTTCAAACCAAAGACCCGAGAGGAGTGCGGTGGGCAAATCCCAAAACAGTGGAAATAAGATTTCACGGAACATCCACCGAATGGGGAAAGTGAGGGCAAAAATAATTTTGAGAATCGGTTCAGTTAAAAAAGAGAGACGCGTTGCAATTGTTTTCGGGAGATTCAAAAACACACCCACATCCTCGGCGTCTTGATTAGCAGTCGCATCTTGCCTAAAGCGGTTGGACCAAATCAGAAGTGGGCGCCACATCAGGAAATCAAGAAGGAGGATGACGACCGCGAGCGCGAGTAGCCCCCACAACACGAGCGGTATATTTTCGTCTTCGGCAGCCTTCGCTAAAAAGCTACCAATTCCAGGCAAATTATACCTTACTGGACCCACCGCAATAATTTCACAAGCGACGAGAAAAAACCAACCGTTCGACCAAGAAAGCATGGAATTGTAAACGACGCGGGGAATGGATGCTGGTATATATAAGCCGAACAAACGCTGACTCTGAGAAAGGCCTAAACTCGATACGGCTTCTTCATTTTCCTCAGGTATCGCTTTTACCGCTTCATAAACTGCAAAGCCAATATTCCATGCTTGAGAAGTAAAAATTAAAAACACCGCTGCCATTTCAACACCGATGCGATGACCTGAGGCAATTCCAATGAAAAAACTAATCGCGGCCGGAAAAAAGGCCACCACAGGAACCGACTGTAAAATATCAAGAATCGGAAGAATTACGCGCTCACCGATAGCAGTTCTTGCCGCAAGAATTCCTGACACATATGCAAATACTAGCGAGGCAAGATAAGCGGCGGTCATTCGCATTAAGGAGAGAAATATTGCTCCGGGAAGATCAGGAAGGAAAACGGTTTCAGCTTTGAGTTCAGATAAATGAATCCCACCACGGTAAATACCCATCACCGCGAGAATCAAGCAAATAAACAGTAACAAATAAATGACGCTTGATTTAGTTTTTTCAAGTACTGAGCGAGGAACGAGTGCCATCTTATAGCTTTATTGATACGCTAGTTTATATGAAGTTGCACTTCCTTTTCGTATCCCTGACCGCAACCCTCTTCTCACTCAACTTCTGTGAAGCTACTAGTTTTTACATTCGTCCTTTCAGTGAATTTACGAAGTCTACAGCATTCATCGTTCATGGCATGATCTCGAATATTCACGTCGAAAACGGCCTAACCAACGAAGGGGGGAAAACCATTTATACTTTTGCCAATCTCGATGTAAAGGAAGTGCTCAAGGGTACCCTCAACTTCAACCGAATTCTAATCAGAAAAATTGGCGGCTCCAAAGATGGAATGACGCTTGAAATTCCAAGCTCCCCCGAGTTTACCGAGGGAGAAGAAACCGTACTCTTCTTGGGACCTGAAAAGGAAGACCACTCCTTTGAGGTGACCGGACTTGAACTTGGAAAGTATGGACTTCAAGACCAGAACGGACAAGTGGTCCTCACGGGAGGAATTTTTAATTATTCCGGCGCAAGAGAGAATCACTCTTCCGATCCACATCAAGACCAAAGCGGAGTGGATATCAGCGAGAACCGGAAACCGTGGACCCTACCCGATTTACGAAAACTAATTCACGAACAAGGGGCGACACCAGTATCGCAACCAGTTGCACCGCCGCCTCCAGCCCAAAACAACTTCACTAAAAAAAATCTCCCCGCGAGTAGTGCGAACCACCCAAGTTTGCAAGCTTCAAATTCCGAGCAGCCTTCTCAAGATATTAAAAATAGTGATAAAAGTTCAAACACTTACCTATACTTGACTATAGGACTTCTTATGGCGGTCCTTGGGGTTGCACTCATTTTATACAGAAAAAAGTGAGCAATTAGGCACGGATGTGATACGTAGTGTCACGAATGAAATTCTTGCCAGTTCCTCTATTTTTAATGCTCAGCTTCTCGACCATTTTTGAACTTCAAACCTCATTCGCCTATACTCTTTCCACCACTGATACAGGCAAGCAAATCCGGTGGAAATATGGGCAAAAGTTTTTTCTAGCGGGCAATCCTACCGGACGAGACGGATTCCCCTCAGATCTATTTAGATCTGCAGTCGTCGACGGGCTTCAGCAATGGAAATGGGCCACGCACGGGATGGTTGATTTTGATTATTGGCAAGGCACTACGGGAGAGTACGAAACTAACCTAAAAAATAATGGCTTAAGTTCAATTTTCTTTGCTTCAAACTCCCAAGAAAGCATTGATCAAAATATTATTGGGTACACGAAACTATGGTTTAACAGCAACAATGGCGACATCATTGAGGCAGATATCATGCTGAATGATCGCGATTATGAACTGACGAACTCACCTTATGATACCAGTTCAAGCCACAACCACCAGTTTTCAAGGCCGAAAGTTTACCTCAATAACATCATCACCCACGAACTTGGACATGCAATCGGCTTGTCCCATAGCGGAAATATCAATTCTTCCATGCTCTATGTTGAATACGCAGAGCAATCAAAAATAGGCTGCGATGACTGGGCCGGCGCGAGACATCTCTATCCCTCGGATCTCAGTGGGATAGGTACGTTGACCGGAACCATTTTAGCACCGAATGGCGATCCAGTTGCGGGGGCCATGGTCACCGCAATATCAAAGCAACGAGGAATTCCAATCGCGTCTGTTCACAGTGACCAAAATGGTCGATTCTATTTTGGGGCCCTTGAAGCGGGGGGTGTCGCACTCATGATTGAACACTTCCAAGGATCGACACATTCCGTTCCTACGGGAGTTCAGGCCAAATCTTTTGCACAAATCTGCAGTGGAAATCGCTTTCCAACTTATTTCAACACGAGTGACGGCCACAACCTCAATCAGTATCTGGTACAGTCAGGTTTAAATACCGAAGTGGGTGAAATGAAAGTTCAGTGTGAGGAAATATTGGAATCAGTACCTCTCTCTTCTATCCGAACGACACCCGATATGTTGGTCGACCGCACTCAAGTCGGGGCCACTAAAGTTTATCAATACAATGCGCACGGGCCCTTTCAAATTACGGGGATCGCCTATCTTCTCCTCTCACCGATTAAAGTGAATCTTGAAGTTTATGATGAACGCGGACAAATCATTCCGATTCAAACCACCAACCCAATGTATCGGGCAGAATCCAGTTTCGAGATCTTTGATAGCAAAATCACCGGCGAGGCCTATGGCCCCATTCAAGTCAAAGTGACTGCCGAAGCCACTCACGCGTCTGGCTTTCCGGCCCCCGCGATCACTCCGAGCTCAGTCCCCTATTTTGTCATTACCTTCAATGCTTCACCCAAAGCGGCCCCGAGCGAATTGCCCAGTAATGCGAGATGCGCTCCGCCCGATGATCTAGGAGTTTATCAGTCGCCAGAGGGCTCACCTGTCAAAAGTTCCGGTAACACGCGAGATGCTGCTGGTTTTTGCGGCAATGCGAATGCAGCCAATTTTAAACATGGCCAGCATCCACCCAAGTCAGAAATCCCACTTGGATCCATCTTAGCTTGGTTTCTTCCCTTTCTTACTGCAATTGGGGCCAAAGTTTATTTCCTACTTTTCAGAAGAACAAAATCGAGTAAACTATTCATAAGATGAAAAAAGCACTTTTCGCGTTACTTGGTTTAGCTTTATCCTTTCCAATCACCACTCTGGCCAATCCCTCTTTCGACGCCGAGGGATTCAGACAAGCACTGAAAGTGAAAAAAGATGTCTATATTACTGAAGGGGCATTTACCGGTGGCGACCGCCTGAGTTCCGATTTTCATATTACCAATATCCGCATGGCACCAAATCCAGCGGGCTACGATCGTATTGTAATTGATTTGACCGGTAACGACCAAGGTGAAAAAAGTGAACTCGCAAGACCTCCCTTTTATTTAGTGAGCGTGAATCGAGTGACCAAAGAAATTAATGTCACTCTCTATGGTTTACCTAAAATTGATTTTTCTTCTCAAAGCGTGATTCAGGCTGCTCGTAAAACTCGAAGCGTTTCTGAAGTTGAATTCGTGCCATCTGTGGTTGAAGACCGTTGGCTTTGGACCATTAAAACTGAAGTGCCGGTGAAGGTGGAAGTATTTGAACTTACTTCACCCGCTCGAATCATTATTGATTTAAAAAAATAAAGGGGCGATGAACATCGTCCATCGCCCCGTCATGTAAATTTTAGTAATCCAAAAGACTATTATTGATTAGGGTTAATCAATTTTTGAATCGCTGGATCTTTGTTCGCTTTTTCATTTCCTTCATCAACACGAGTATTGAAATCATTTTCGAAATCAATCAATTGTTGAGCTGAAAGCTGAACTACTGTTCCTGCCGCACAGTCATCGCTTTGTGCTGTCTTCACAGTAACTGTTGCTACACCATCGGTTCCAACAATTGCAGTAAGTAAGTCGCCTGATGAAAGAGTACAAGTTACTTTATTTGCATCAGTTGCAGTCGTGTCTTCAGAAACAATGTAGATGTGCTCTGGTTTAGAGAGTACTTGCTCCATTGGAACCGCACGTTGACTTTCGTCTTCGTTCGCACGCGCTTTCAAGATTTCTTGAACTTGAAGATTGATTTGAGCTTTATCTTCTTCACTGATACGAGCTGATTCAGCGGCTTGAGCATTTGCTTCAGCAGCTTGAGCATTGGCTTCTGCTGTTCTTGCGTTTGCATCAGCAACTTCTGCAGCACTGGCAGCATAAGAATCTGCTAAGAGAGAAGAAAGGGTGTAATCCACCATCCACAGAGACAAGCTGTTGTAGCTGTCGTATGGGCGGTAGTAGCCACGGTAGTAAATATCCCAACCTGGAGTATATCCCCAAGCGTTCCAACCCCAAGCATAAGTGAAGGGGCTAGTCCAAGGATTGTACCAGTAGTTATACCAAGAACGGCCGTAGTAGCCGTAACCATTATCCCAACGTGGGTGGTAGTAACTATAGTTGTATCTTCCGTAGCTGTAAGAGCGGTAACTATAATTACGAACGATCGTAACGTTGTTACGTACGTACGTGCGAGTTGAACTCACACGGATGCCGCCTGAACGTTTATTTTCAACTGAGTATACTGTTTTTCCACCGCGAGAAACTGAATAACCAGTTCTATTGCCGCGTGCATCGGTAGTAAACTTCTGCTCTGAGGTAACTCTTCCACTTTTGCTTTGGCGAACTACTCCAGTTTGAATTTGGCGTTCTTTACCATTCGCATCTTTCACAACTTTAAAGGTAGCTGTATTCGTTCTTCCTGTAGGAGTAACGGTAGTAGCCTTGATGGTATTACCATGTCTCACTTGAGTAGTAACTGAACCGTTTGGTTTGTTAGTTACAGTTTGGTGATGGATAGGTTGCTGAGAAGGCTTGCTGCCTTGCTGAGCAGTTCTATTTTGCTGAGCTGGCTTAACCGGTTGTTGCTGAGCAGGTCTTTGTTGTGCAGGCTTAGTAGCTTGTTGACTGTGTTGATTTGCAGTCGCAGTACTTTGCTGATGAGCAACAGTTGAAGGACCTTTTACCTGATTGCTTGCTGGTTGTTGGCGAACTGGTGCTTGTGTGTGCTGTACTGGTGCTGCACGCTGTACTGGTGCCGCACGCTGCGCTGGCGCGTGATAAGTTTGTGCCGGTGCATGATAAGTTGGCGTTGAGTGCGAACTTACAGCGTTCGATCTTCCACGTTGTGCGTGTGCGTCCGCAGCGACTAATGCCACCGCAAACATTGCAGTAGTAACTACTGACATTAATTTTCCATATTTTTTCATTTGAGAGACTCCTTTGTTTTGCCAGAAACTACGCTTGGCGGTTATTTTTGTCAATAATGATTGTGTAAGAATGTTAACAATCAAAATCATTGAGTGAGCAACATTCAACCAGAGCAAAATATTCCTTACAAAATACTGAGTATTTACAAGCCGAGCAAGGAGCACTCAACCACTGGGTGTTTCAAAATCGTTTCAAGATTAAGAAAATTTAATGGGGAAACCAAGCACACTCCTCGATTCCTTCAACTTTTAGGCGTCATCATTTAGACACTTTAAGATTCACCGTAAGACTTTGCCATAAAAATGCCTCTTTATTGCACCTTTTTGGCCACCTGACGACGCAGAGTAATGCTTTTACACAAATGCGGTTTTAACACGATGAAAATTCGTCTATTCTTAACTGATGAAAGTTAAAAAAATCGCCATCATCGGGATGGGTAAAATGGGCGATGCCATCGTTCAAGGACTCACTCAGTCAGCTTTAAAATCTCAATATTCTCTTTCGGGGACCACTCGCACCGAAGCTTCGGCTACTGAAGTGCGAAATGAACTTCAGATTCCCTGCACGACCGACAATATCAGTGCCATTAAAAATGCCGATCTCATTTTGCTCTCCGTAAAACCACATCAGGTGGAGAGTATTTTAAAAGCGTGCAAGGACTCTTTTCGAACAGATCAACTTCTCGTTTCTATTTGCGCGGCCATCAGCACGGAACAGCTTTCAGAATGGAGTGGCCACAAGCCGGCCATCGTACGAGCCATGCCCAACACTCCTTGCTTAATCAAAAGTGGCGTCACAGCAATTTGCAAAGGCCCCAGGAGCAGCGAAGCACACATTAAAGAGGTAGAAAACATTTTCGGAGAGATGGGCCTCGTCACCTTACTTGAGGAAACCCTCTTTGATGGCGTAACCGGCTTAAGCGCTTGTGGACCTGCCTATATTTATTTAATCATTGAAGCACTGAGCGAAGCTGGAGTAAAAGTGGGCATATCAAGAAAGCAGGCTACGCTACTGGTTGCGCAAACAATGATGGGTGCTGCCAAGATGGTTTTAGAACGAGGCGAGCATCCTGCATCTCTTAAAGATGAAGTGACCACTCCTGCAGGCTGCACGATTGATGGACTGATGGCTCTCGAAGAAGGAAAACTGCGAGTCACACTCATTAAGGCAGTGCTCGCTGCAACCAGAAGAAGCAAGCGCATGCGCACGCCCTCTTAATGAGATGAGCCGCTCGGCGCCGCACTTCCCAACGTAATCACACTTAACGAACCGTCTGAATCTAAAATGGCCAACTCCACTTCAAGTTAAATTTCTGCATCTCCCCGTGGCACGAAACGATAGCTCAGTACCGCAATCAGATAACTGAGAAGGACTAACCTAAGACACGAATGATGAGTTCTATAAATGAAATCGAAGGATGAAAAAGCGAGTTCCACATAAAGTACTCCTGACGTGCTATTTAAAATTTCGACTGGAAATTAATCATAAAATACAACTGGTTCATGAATAAGGGCTTATTCTCAAAATCGACCATATTGGGAAGCGAATACGTTCGCGAGCTTGAATCGGGCGAAACGGCAGTTGAAGCGATTAAGTATTTATTTCCAACCAGGAATCCAAAGTTATCTTCTCGGCTCTTAAACGGGAAAAACTTTATGCCAGAACGATAGAACAACTCCTGAATTTTCCCTTTGCCCTTGTATTGATAATTAACTGCTTCCGTTTCTGCATAGATTCGATAAAAAGAATTAAAAACGTATTCAGCATTTAATTGGGAACTCAGGGTTACGACATTGTCACCAAAAGGGAAAATATCCATGATGTTGGTGAACGGTTTATCGTTTTGATCATACGAGATGTAATTTTGAGATACCTTACCGGGTAGATCACCTAAAATCCGTGGACCGTAGTATCTCGCCTGAGGCTTAAGCCAAAAATGGAAATGGTTCCAAGTATCTTCATATTTTACAAAAGCCATCCCTGCCCAAGAATTAATATCGATGCCCATTTCGGCGCCATACCCAATCCCCGACGGCCATTCATGTTTGGAATAGAGGGTTGCCATCAGTGCGGGAGGATGAAAGGGAGTTTCGGTTTCTTGGACAAACAATACTCCGCCCACTAGACCTTTCCAAAACGAAACATCGGTTGCAATCACGCCACCATCAAGTCGGTAACTTCCAGTTCCATCCACCATGACTTTTCCGACGAATTCATCTCTTTTAAACATGATGTACCCGCCATCCGTCTCTTTATCTTCAATAAACAAACCAATCCCCACCGTTTGACGTCCGATATCGCTTAAACGAGTGGTGATATCAAAGCCGAGCAAACTCTCTTCATACGTGAAGCCCGCCATGGGAATCACTTCCGCAAGATAAGTGGGTCCATTGCTGGAAGAACCATGAGTAAGATTCAATTTTAAATTAATGGTGGCTTTGCTCACGGGCTTAAACTCTGCCCTGATACTCATCCAATAACCGTTGCCATGGTAATAATCGTAGCGATAATAATTGGAATTATCGCCGCCGGTAAAAATAGGTTTGAAAAAATCAGAGTCAATCGCGAATGCGTAATGATCCGAGTGAGGCAAAATGCGAAAAGGATGTTCGCTCACTTCTTCAGCGACGTGATCATTGGGCGCATACTGCAGATAAGCATTTGCGCTAGAGACTAAAAGAAAAGGAGCACTTAAAACAAAAAAAGATAAAACCGCAGCCTTGCAATTCAATTGCTGAATCTTAGAGTTCGCCTGGGAGTGGAGCTTCGTCGGCACCTTTATAAAGTGGTCTTACTTTACCGGCAGCAATTTCGCGAAGAGCAGTCACGATCGTACGATTCTTACATTTCACAAACACATCAGAACCTTTGAAGATTTGACGTGAACGGCGAGTCGCCAAGTGAATGAGTTCATACATATTTTCAACATTGCCTAAACAGTCTTCAATCGTAACGCGTGCCATGAGGTCTCCTTAAAAAATTTTGTATAGATATGTCTATCGCGCGGGACGCCACTTGTCTATCAGAGAGAATGCAAGAGCGGTCGGTATAATAGTGGATTGAACTTCTTTTTAATGTTTTCAGTAACCCCACGCAAGCAAATTACAGGAAAGGGGCGTAACTTAGTGCGTTACGAATGTCGCCCCGACCTGAAGTCCATTAAAAATCGGCGAAATATACCTCTATGATTCACCCAAACGAAAAAAGCCCAATCAATTGAATGATCGGGCTTTTTTCTAAATCAAGTCTCTTATCTGATTACATTAATCACCGTTAAAGTAAGTAGACTGAAGTCTCCGTCGCATGCATCCACAGCAAGTAACATCGGGACTAATTTTCTGACCGCGATTGAAGCTTGTTCGCAATTCATATTCTTCACCGTAAAAATAGTTTTTTGGAGAGTGAGATCTGGGTTTTTAATTGAAACCACCACAGATGCTGCAGAGGTATTCCAATATACCCAGTGCCCATAGCCAGTGGCTGCACCATGATAGCTCCTATGAGGAACAAGGCTTGCGTTAGTGGTAATGGAAACATCATCTAAGCTAAGTCCACTCTTATGAATTGCTTGCTCTATTTTTTGAGCAAAATTATTTACCCAAAGGTTAGCCTCACCTAAATCAGCGGTATTGAAAGCAGCACCATTTGAATAGTTTGAAATGGGAATGGAACTAACGATAGTGCCTGTATTTCCATTTAATTTCACACCCAAACGAATGATCGTTTCAGAGTGCAGATAGTCAGTAAGTTGATTTGAAATTGAGTAGTCCGAAGCAGCTCCTAAGTTGTCCTCAAGTTTACCAAGTGAAGCATATTCATGATGGATTTGACGAATTTTATCAGCCTCTGACATTTCTCTAAAACGATCTACATTGCAAAGAATATGAAGGCGATGATCCTTTTTCGATTGAAACCCTTTACACGTTTTAGGTTGGCCCGAAACCCATGTATTGAGCTCATCATCAGTCATTACTTGTTCTTTTTCAGTGATAGCGGTCACTACCACAAACTGAGGCTGAAGCAAGGTAGTCATACCAGTGAATCCTTTTAAGCTGTTGCCAGAAGCATAGTCATTAAAGGTGAGGTCACGCTTCAAGACAAGATCCTTCGCGTCTCCGCGAATAATCCACTGAAGGATATCGCTTCTGATTCGATCTATTTTTCCTTCAGTTTCGGCATCCCCGCCGCCTCCCACGCCTTGTTGAGCAAAGGTAAGCTGGGGTGAAAGAAGTTGAAGGGACATTAAAAATACGACTAGTCTGGTTTTCATGGTTACTCCGTTTTGTTTTTGGTTTTAGTAAGGGGAAACAATTGTAAATTTAGTTGATAAACTTCTTCTGCTGAATCATCCCGGTTTTTTGCGAACTGAATGATCTCGAGTTGAATTTCCTTCAGTCTTTGTTGAAGGTGCGAGATTTGCTTTTGATTGAGGGCCATCGTGACTCCAGCTATGTAGCGTTTTTCAAAGGCTCCCGCCGCTTGGTCATTTAATATTTCTTGAGCTTTGATGCTCATTTGCTTGTGAAACTCACGAACACCCAAGTTTGATTTTTTAGTAGCGACAAAGAAACTTTGATCAGTACAAATCAGCGTTTTACCTTCTTTTTTGAGTAAACCCAGGGCGAGTAATCTTGAAAGTGCATCCTGCGCCTCTACGGTTGTAATAGAAAGTCGCTTGCTAATCCACGAAACATTCGCACGAAACCCTTTGGTCATGGTCAGATTTAAAATAGCAAGATGATACCAGTGACTAATGGTGCTGAACCTTTCGACATCATAATTTTTTACGAGAGCAATGTTTTTGTTTTTAAGAATGCTGTTTCGGACCTTGGTTGAAATCTTCGCATTTTTGGGTGCGTTCAAAATAATTTCTGATACCCATCTTGCTGTTTCACTCGCTGACATTCCACAAATCGTGGCAATTTGTGTTGCAAGCTGCATGGTGATGGGTCTTTTTCCTGTCATGAGCCTTGATACAAATGAAGGTGAAAGTCCTAAGTCGCGAGCATAGGCAGTAAGAGAATATTTTGGATTCGCTTTTAGTTTTTCTAAATAGCGTTGTCTGAGAAACTTGAGTGCTTCTGATGATTCAGGGTTGGACATAAAGTCACCCTAAAACGAAAGTTATTTTGTCTGCAAGCAGTTTGGCACCGAAGTCATGCCAAATCGATGCCAGGTGGCACAACGAACACCGCGACAGATCAGTGTCGCATCGCAACATAAAGCGTGCAGTCTACAAACTCATGAGAATTCTTTCCAAAAGGTCGCAGCAATTAACGCTTTTGATACTTCTTCATTGCCTGATCAATTTCGCGATCCTGCGTACGTTTCTTTTGATCAGCGCGCTTATCGCCCTTTTTCTTGCCCTTACCAATCGCAATCTCCACCTTCACCTTACCGTTTACAAAATAGAGGCGTGTCGGAATGATGGTTTTGCCTTCTTGAGTGAGAGCACCGAACATTTGGCGAATTTGATGGGCATGGAGCAAGAGTTTTCTTCTTCGGCGAGCCTCGTGGTTCCAGATATTACCATGCGAATATGGCCCCACATGCATGTTGAGTAACCAGGCCTCAAGTGAGCTCGAACGCTGTCCACCACGTTTTCTGTTCGTAATTTCGACAAAGGCGTCTTTTAAATTAGGGGCAGAATTTCGAATACTTTTAATTTCAGTACCCTGAAGGGCAATACCCGCTTCAATCAACTCGTCTAAAAAGTAATTCGCTTTTGCGGTGGGATTAGAAGCAATGAGCTTCTTCTCGGTATCCTTTTCACTCATGAGGTAAGGCGACTCCCAAACTTAAAATTAATTTAAAAGCCTCGTCCACCTTCAAACCACTCTCTACCACATCTGCCTCTTTTACCATCAAGTGAAAACCTGACGTTGGATTGGGTACAGTGGGAATGTAAACACTTAAGTAACCTGCAGGAATTCCCTTCAGACTTGCTTTGCCCGTAACAAAAGCCACAGCCCATACTTCTTTCCTTGGATATTCAATAAACACCACTCGATTAAATTGTTTTCCACCACTCGAAGAAACGGCCTTCATCAGTTGATCAACTGAACTATAGATCGAACCAAAAAATGGAATTTTCTCAATCAACTCTCTCATCCATTGAATCAGCTTGATTCCGAGATAGAGTCTAGAAAATAAGCCGATAATCGAAACAATCAAAATCCCGCCCAACACGAGCCCAAACATCAGCAGTAGTTTTACCAGTTCCGCAAAACCGGTTCGTTCATCACCAAAAATCATGCGCAGTGGAACATCATCAATCCACCTGAAAACTCCACCAAAAATAAATTGAAAAACAATCGCCACAATCAAGATGGGAGCGAGGATCAACATGCCGGAGAGGAAGTGATCTTTAATCATCGACTTTAGTTTTTGTGTCGCCATGTTCTTATCCTTGCCCCTTTTTTAGGCGCCTTCAGCTTAAGTTACTGTTTCAGCGGAATAGTCAAACTCAAGCCCCCACCATAAAGCCAACCTGAAGCCACGTAGCCACTCCCATCTGGGGTTGCGCCGATCTCACCTGAATTAGATTTTATCACAGTTTGAGGAACGAGGCGAGAAACCTGAATTGAGAAATTCCAAAGCAGACCTGAAATCGTCGGAATGATGGCAGTGTATTTGAAATCGTGTCGTGGAGGATCGAGATAGTTGCCATTGAGAGTCGGTACATCTTTAAAAATACTATCTTTATAGCGATAGCTCAATTGGATGCGAATATCCCCAAAAAGACGCTCAAATCCGAGTTCTGGAACCCACAGATCCCTGCCTTGAAATGCCGGAGTGAGTCCCGCATTGAATACCGGAGTACAAGTACCCGCATTATCCGGGCAACTGGTAGGAACTGTGCTTTGAATCACTGCTGCCCGGGCCTGATAGCGGCTCCACAATTCATACGACAGGCCCCAAAGTACATTCCAGGAATCTGAGAGTCTATTTTTACCATTCAATTCAAATGACCAAGGTTCAAAATAGGCAGTGCTCTCAGTTGCATATGCAAAGTTCACACCTGCGCCCACCGATCCAAACACGCGTGCACCCGCGTTTGTACTCAAATCAAACGTCGACTTATTTTCTGCTTTCACCGTGAAGGTATAATCTTTAAAAGCCACACTCCCCACGGGTGCGATTACCGGTTTTAGCTTGGCCGCAATTCGTTGATCAGAGTAACGACCCGTTCCTGATTGCAGGAAAACAGTCGCTTGAGTTTCAATTGAAAAACCGATAGCAGCACCCAATCCCACTCGCCAATCATCCGTTAAATTAATACCTGAAAGCAACGAAAGACGCGGGCGTTGCATCTCCGCACGATAAAGAACGAACTCTGGTTGATACGTATTGCCAGAATCGAGTTGGGCGAGAGAATTCAATGGAAGAAAAGTCTTTACCGTTACCGTCCATTTACGCTTTGAATCCAGCAACAGCTGGGCTTTGATTGTTTGCGCAAATACATCGGGGTAAGTATTGACCACATTACCGTACTGGGGAGTGGATACCGTGGAAGTCTGAGGGTTTTCAACAACCACATTATTGATCGGTGCAAAATCGGGATGAAGGTACTCAAATCCAAACTCCGCCGTGATGGGCGCTTTATCTTTCAGCAATTCATCGATATCGGATGGAGATGATAATTGCCCTTCCATGATGGACGCTTGAGCGCTTATAAAATTCAGCGTGATGATTAGAATAAAACCAAGAATGGATTTCAAAAGTTTTGTTTCCATATTTGGATCCAGTCATTCCACTCTAAACTCTCAGCCCGCAAGGTAGGACTCACTCCACTTTTTTCAAATGCACCTTGCCAACGAGTCCCAGCAAAATTCCCTTTAATCATTTTTCTTCTATGCTTAAAAGCATTTCGCAACAAATCATTCCATGCAGTTCGTTTGTCTTCAGTATCAAGCAAAATCATGGGCTCTGGCCGCCTTCTTAAGCGAACGACTTCCGACATTACTTTAGGTGGTGGCTTAAAAGCATCGGGCTTCACTACGAGCAAACGTTCCACTTCCCACTCATTTTGGATATAGAGAGATAAACTACCGCGATCAGGAGTTGAACTCTTTGAATAAAGCCTTTTTGCAACTTCCGCTTGAAACATCAGCACCATTTCAGAAATTTGATCGCTCATTTCCGACAATTGCACCACGATCGCTGTGCCGGCAGAATAGGGAAGGTTAGACACGACCACGAGAGGCCCAAGCGAACGAAGTTCTGCTTCGGTTTGATCGAGAAAATCTCCTTCGAGGAGTTTCGTGATTCGGGATTCAGGTTTCCAATATTCAATGAGCTCACGATCTCTTTCTGCCACATAAAATGAAACATCAAGCGGGAGCTTCTCTAGTAAGGGACGGGTGATTGCCCCTTTTCCGGGACCGATCTCAAGCAATGAACTACCAGGATGATTTTGAACTGCTGTTAACGTGTGCGTGACAATTTCTTGAATTACTTTTTGATCGTGCAGAAAATGTTGACCGAACGCTTTTTGTTTATCGAATTTTTTCATTAGCTTCCTGCATTTGCAAAGGCGTTGAGTTTAAGAAATTGCTCGACCCGGAGCCCCTGTCCCTGTGAAAATCTCACAGCGCCAGCCGCTGCAATCATGGCTGCGTTGTCAGTGCAATATTGGAGGTCTGGATAAATCACGGGAATCGGCGACTCCGCTTTTAATCGCATGCGGAGTCGTGAATTTGCGGCTACCCCACCCACCACCACCAACGATTTAGCCTTTTTTTCACGGGCGAGCAAAAGTGATTTCCTAATGAGAGGATCGATAATGGCTTCTTGCACGCTTGCACATAAATCAGGAAGTTTACTTTCAATTGAACCTTCAGCCTGCAAGCGCTTTGTGAGTAAGAGCACAGCGGTCTTGAGTCCGCTAAATGAAAAATCGTATGAATCTTTTTGCTTGAGCCCGCGGGGAAGCTCAAAAGCTGCTCGGTTCCCTTTTTGCGCATATTCGTCGATCCATTTACCACCAGGATAAGGAAAGCCTAAAATTTTACCGGTCTTATCAAAAGCCTCGCCTGCAGCATCGTCGATTGATCTGCCAATCAGTGAGGTTTTCAGCATCTCGCTCGGCCACTGAAGTGGTGATTCTTCTATATAATGCAAATGGGTGTGACCACCTGAAACCATCAAAAATATCGCTGGGAATTCAATTTTTTTCGATTCACCAGTAGCGCTAGAGAGAAAAGCACTCATGAGATGCCCCTCTAAGTGATGCACCGGAATCAGCGGCTTTCGACTCGCATAAGCAAGTGCTTTGGCAGCAGTCACTCCCACCAACAATGCCCCAATGAGGCCAGGGCGATTCGTCACTGCGATCGCATCACAATTAACAACCTCTACGCCCGCTTTTTTGAGGGCATCTTCAATTACAGGCTGTATTTGCTCAAGATGGTTTCGCGATGCTACTTCTGGTACTACCCCACCAAAGGGCTGATGCAGTTCAATTTGAGAATAGGTGCTTACGCTCAATGGCCTAAATGAATTGCCCTCATGAAGCAGAACCGAAGCACTACACTCATCGCAAGATGTTTCGATTCCTAAAATAATACTCATTTTTTATTCAGACGCTTCTTGGCGAGTTTTCCTTCTGCTGTTTTTGGAAATTTCTCAACGAGGTCAGAGTAAAACGCTTTCGCGTCTTCCTTTCTTCCCATTTGTTCAAACGATTCTGAAATACGTAGAAGTGCTTTGGGGTGATAGGAAGATTTTTGAAACTTTTCAGGAAAAGTAGAAAAATCGACGATCGCTTTTTTATAGTTTTTCAGTTGAAAGTGAGATTCACCACGAATATAAGTGGCTTCTTCAAGAGATTTTGGATTCTCTGTTTTGAGATAGGCATCTAAAAACTCAACTGCCTCTGCGTAATGACCAGAAAAATAAGCGTCCTTTCCAGCTTCGAATGAATCTTTTCCCTCAGGAAGTGCTGGACCCTCATTTGCTTTTAATTTTTTCTCAAGAATCTCAATTTTCGCTTGTAGCAATTTAGTTTCTTCGGAATGTGCCGCGTCCTTTACTCCCTGATCATGCTGAAGCTCTTCAACCTTGCCGGTCAGCTCCGCGACCTGTGCCCGAAGTTCATCTACTTGGTAACTTCCCTGCTGGTTTGCCGCCACTGCGGGAGCTGCCGATTGAACTACCTTAGGTGATTCTACCGTCGCTTGATTATCGGCATGAATCGCTTCACTTTTAACTGAAGTACTCGGTGCCGTATTAAAACCATTACTTGCACCACGTTCATTCAACTCAGAGCGAGTAGTGACACATGCATTTAAAAGGAGCAATAGGCCTGAAATGTAGAGAATATTGAAAAGGTTGTGCATGGTGCAGATCCTCTCAAATCGAGGCTATCCCTACAATAAATTTGTGAAAATAGGCCTAAAAACTATTTTTTAGTTCCATTGCTAGGCGCGGTTGTATTCGTTTTTGCATCTGGATTGGGAGTACCGGTGGGCTGCTCTGGATAGGAAGGTTCCGCTAGAGGATCTTGAGGAATTGCTTCACGTTTTCCGCCATTTCGAATCGCTTCAAATTCAGCGCGCTCCGCAAAATTACGAGCCTGATCCGCACTTTGTTTTGCTTGAAAGAAGTTCTTGAAACGATATTCTCGCCTTGCGGCCATCCCGCTTTCTAAGCCCATTCGGTACAATTCAGGCGCCAGCACATCCGCGTTCACTTCTTTAGCGGCGCGTAAGGCAACTTCCATATTGGACATTTCTTGGGCAGGTCTGACAGCAGTGATGGTACAACCTGCAAAGGCGTTTACAAAATAAAGCGCTACAAGAGAATAAGTCTTAACGCGATGTAACGACAAAGTTCGCTCTACGGTTTTTAGCATTAGCCGCTTCACTGTCGCCATTATCTAGAAGTTTTTCTTTTCCGAAGCTAATCACCATAACGCGATCACCTTTGATACCTTGGTCAGCAAGAAATTTCTTCACTGAATTCGCTCGTTTTTCGCCAAGACCCAAATTGTATTGAATTCCGCCGCGAGCATCGCAATGACCTTCCACTTGAATCTTAAGTGAAGCTTTGTCTTTAAGTATTTTTGCATTTCCACTCAGGATTGCCTTTGCTTCGCTATCTAGGGTGAAGTTATCATATGCGAAATGAATGGTTTGAAGTCCCATTGCTTTGCCTGAATCAGAATCACCATTCATATTCTCATCCGCATTGGCTGCGGTGGGAAGAGTGCTCTCTTCAGGTTTTTGTTGTCCTTTTTTAGAACACGCGCTGGTAAGTGATAAAGCACTGATCATGAGTACTGCTAATAAATTTTTCATAGTGAATCTCCTTCGATGATGATTAAACCCATTCTACAAGTACTTTACCCATTCCTGCAAGTAATCATCGTCAAAATAATGTTGGGCTTCTAAATACCATTTTTCTTGGAGGGCAATTTGGACACGGTATCGGTCCAGATTTTGCGCCCATTTTTTTTGACCAGTGAAAATATGAATAGCATCCAGCATGTCGCTTTGTATCAAAAGATTAAGCAACTGAGCCCCTCCCTCGCAAAAAACGCTTTGAAGGGGTTGGATGGATGGCGCGGACTCCACGGCCCGTTTGAACTCATTTAGCAATGTAGGAGACTCACGAGTTGCCTGAATCGGAATCCAAATTCTCGGATCGGAGTCTTTTGCGAGGCGATCGATGCAAGTAAAAACCAAGGTGTTTTTAAAATCGCCCTGGTGAACCTTGCCACTTGGATCGAACACTAGTCGCTTGGGGTTGCGACGATGCGGCAAAGCGCAGTCGCGAACCGTGAGTTGCGGTTCGTCTTTGATCCAGGTTTCGGCGCCCACCAAAATAGCATCATACTTTTGCCTGAGCCAATGCGTGTAGGCTCTCGATTTTACGTTAGTGATCCATTTGGACTCGCCTTCACTATTCGCGAGATACCCGTCCGGGGTTTGCGCCCACTTTCCAATCCAGACCGGCTTTCCTGTGACTCGATTTCGTAAAAAAGGAAAATGCCAAGCACTCGCTTCTTTTTGTAAAACGCCCAGCGTAACTTTTTTTCCAGCTAATTTTAATTTCTCAACGCCGCTTCCATTCACTCGTGAGTCTGGATCAACACAAGCAATCACCACACGCTCAATAGGAGAGTTCACTAAAAGATCTACACAAGGTGGTTGTGATCCGAAATGTGTACAAGGCTCAAGAGTCACGAACACGGTTGCCCCCTTTAATAGTTCTAAAGATGAGATTTCGTTGAAGGCCATCCGTTCTGCGTGTTCATGTCGAAACGCCTGAGTAAAACCACTCGCTAGCGCTTGATTGTTTTTTACAATCACACACCCCACCGAGGGATTGGGGGCACTCCATCCTACCGCATTCATTGCAATTTGAAGGGCCTGCTCCATCCAATATTCATCGGTCCCCATTTTAAACATAGGCGTGACCGTTTCGTTGAGCGTGCGAGCGAATTCGCCGCCCAAACCAAAACCAGGATGAAGATTCGTTTTCAGTAAATTCGCCATTGGCACAAGAATCGCAGGGATAATGTCTACGAGCAAGTGATTGTTCGTAGTAACCCCCTTGAAAGGAATAAGCATGCGAGATGTAAACCGTGTACTACTGTTAGGCCGTTTAGGAATGGATCCTGAATTGAAAAAAACCCAAAATGAGATCTCATTTACGACATTTAATTTAGCTACTGAAAATTATATAAAATCGAGAGACGAGAGTGAAACTACCTGGCACCGAGTAGTGGTTTGGGGGAAAACTGCAGAACGTTGTGTTAAAATTTTAAAAAAAGGCAGCACCACTTTTGTCGAGGGCAGATATAAAACCAGAAAGTACGAAGATAAAGACGGACACGTAAATTACATGCATGAAGTCCACGCAGATAAGGTGACGATGATGCAACAAAAAGTAGTCATCGCCCCAGCGACGTTTGCAGCAGAGTCTGACCCTGCGACTGAAGTTCAACCGCAGTTGCAGTCGTAAAATTAAATGAATGACGAGGGCGAACAAATGAAAATTAAAATTTCGATTACTTACCTTCGCCACTCAACGGTATTCGCAATGGCAGGTAAGCTCCCCACGGTTTAAAGCATTTTATTGGGGATATGAATCAGGATGAGATCGTAAGAAAGCCCAGGGATGGGCGACCCCAAGAAAATAATTTAAAAAGTGGGGAGATTACCTTTCGGGGTTACTCCGATTTGCGAACTACATCACCAATCATCACTGCTTGCGGCAGCAACGCTGGCTCTTGATCGATTGACACAAAACGATCCGCTCTTGCAATCGCTGTTTTCTCATCTACATGAATGACTTTAATTCGGCCAACAGGAATCATATGATCGCCCATATGTTTTTGCGTGAGATTATCGAAGCTAGAAACTCGTCGATAAACATCCAGGATCGATCCCTTTTTGATGCCTTCTGAAGTTCCCATACTAATAAAAATATCTTTGGGGGGTGCTACGTCGGTTTCACCCAAATCAATCGATCGATAAACCTGATAAACGTTTGATTCCTCCGCCACCGCTTTTGAATAAAAGACTGAAGAAATAAAGGTGAATAGCGAAAACACAATGGCAAGGTAATGCACTGGTTTAAAATTCATTTTAGTCATGGTCCGTCCCTCCATATAGACGAAGTTCCGGCACATCCGTGGGCCTATATTAAGGTGCTTCCTTGCTCCTATTCACTCTTCGGGTATTTCAGGACACAGCTTTAATTTATAAAAAATTGGACAAAAACGACGAATTTTTGACAGTGGACCGCGGAGGTTGAAGCCAAATGCATTCAACAGGAAATAGCCGCGCAACAATACAGGGGATTTTCTCAATTACAATGTACTTATAAATACAGTACATCAAAATGAGCGGACAGCGATCAATCAGAATCAATCGATCATATCGACGGATCTACGAAGAAGATAGTGCAGGAGAAATTATTGTGGTTGGGGTACAGGAGATCAATCAACCCTCTGCCTAACACAAAATTCTCACGGAAATACTTGCCATTATTTCCAGAAAAGAGAATTACCAGTCTGCATTTTACAAATGAGTATAAATCCGGGCATTCACGCGCTTGCAAACCACATCGACTAAATCTGCCAGTACCGGACCCATGCTCGTAAATCGATAAATATATTGGCTAAATTCAAGATTCAATTTCGCTAAAGCCGTGGGCTGGCAAGCGTTAACAGTTTGATTGGCATTCGTGCGCCAAGAACGATCTTGAACTAAGTTTTCTACCACCCGGTCCATAATTTCCTTCTTCGTCTGCTCAAGCACTTGAACTTCTGTTTGTTCTGCATCAATGAGGCTAGCATCCAGAAGTGCTTTCATTTTTGGAAAAAGAATTCGAGTGTTAATCCAATTTTTTGCATCATTGGTTTTCACGGCAATACCAAAGCTTGACCCCGCAAGTGCTCGCAGTGAGGTGAGTTCGCCAGGTATTTTATCGTTCAAACATTGAATGACTTCAGGGGCTACATACTCGTTTCCTGCATTGTAGGGCGCAAGGAGAGGGATAAAAGAATCACTTCTCTTAGTTTCATGCATGCAGCTCAACCAAAGCTCGCGCGTGTCTTTTGTCAGTTGATCCTCGTAGGGCGCATAAATAGAATTGTAGAAGTTGACTACTTTTTCGAGTGTCGTGTCGTAATCGTTAGCCTCCAAAAAATGAACTTTCTCAGCTTCTAGTACGATGGCGGATGAAAGCGTTGTAGTGGAAAGTAAGGTTTTATTTTTTTGAAACACTCGCTCATATTCCAATTCCGATTTATCGGAGTAACATTGTGCTGGGTCGGTAGCCTGCCAGCACATTAAAATCGCTCCTCTTCCATCAAAATCACTGCCCAATGCTTTTCGGAATTCTTGAACACCCGCGATCAAGCCCGTAATCTGATCATCGCCCTTTAGGTATTGAACCACCTCAGGAACTTCTTGATTGACGATCGATTGTAGGATTTCTTTTTCATGCGAATCTATCGTCTGACAACCTTCGGGCTCTTGGTATCGAATTTGATCCAGAGCTATTCCGATCTGTGTAATCATTTGACTTCTCAAACATGATTTCACTTCTTCGTTAACGGGAATATCCATCTTAATTTGTGGGGCGGCGAGTGCGATCTGAGTCTGGTGAGGTGCAGGAGTCAAGGCGGACGGAAGTGGATTGGTGCAAGGCTTTACCCAAACATCTACCTGATCCATTAAATTTTTCTTTACGTCCTTCACATATTGCATTTTTAAATCGTCGCTCGAATATCCAAGATGCGAAAAGACTTTATCTTTTAAAAAGGCATATTTAAGCGGCGCTTTTTCTGCCATCTGCTCGGGACTATTCCGGTAGTAACCCACACTCTCTGCAAAATCTTCGGCCGGGTTCGTTCGTGCATAATCGGACATGAACTCTCTTTCGGGTTGAGCGTATTTCCACTGAATAGTGACTATCTTCTCACTCTTACCAGGCACTGCTGCCTCAATGAGTTCTTCCTTTGTCCACCCAGAGGCGGCTAGGAATGTCGGATCTTCCTCCATTTCACGCGCGGGCTTTTTGTCTTTCGCAAAATTCCACGCCGATAATCGATGAGCCATCTCGTGGGTGGTCGAGGGATAAAATGCGGCTTGGGTGTCAAATATGTTTTTCGAATCGAGACTCAAACACTTATCCTGGAGAAGGACCACTCCTCTGCCCCAATTTCCCACCGAGATACCACAAGTACTCTCAATTTCGCTCAGTTTCCAACTTTCAGGAAGGTACCCTCTCGGCAGACGATGAATACTATTGAGTGCTGTCATATGCAACATTGCTTTAGGAAGGCTATTCGCAACCAACCACCAGGCCTTCCATTCGCTTTCACTAAACAGGTATTGCTCAAGAGTATACCCAGGAGGAGTGAGGATGCTTGACTTACCATCGTCATACCAATAGTGAAAATTTTGCGCCGACATGAAGTAGCCGGTTTTGAGATAAAACCAATAGCTCAGGTCTCCCTCATCACTTGCCCGAGGGTAGAGTGCATTGATTATACAGGGAAAATCGTGGCAGTCTTTTTGCCTTGGGTCTGAGGTGATCCAACTTTGCTGAACTTTATCATCTAACATCGTTTTATCTTTAAGTATGGATAAAGCGGGTTCAGACAATCCCGTCAGGGAAAGAACACCATGCTGAAATGCTGTTTTCGCGGCTGCCGGGTATTGAGATTCCATCCGGGCAATTTCGGACTTGAGATAGTCTGGTTTGATACGATCCATGAAACAACGAGGAAGGTTTTGGGCGGGTCCACGGAATTGAGAACTCAAAACATTTGGAGACCATTGCTCCACCTTTGACCAAAGAGCTTTCGTTTTCTCGATTTGAATATCATGCCTAATCAACGTAAACAGTAATATTAACACCGAAAAAACCACAAAAAGGACTTGCGGAACAATCATAAACCGATGTTTTATCGATTTCAATTTATGGTGTTTCATAATAAAACACCCTCGTTACTCTTTCTGTTTCCGGATTGAAAATTACCCCCATGCCCAAAGCATCACAGAATACTTGCTTCAGTAAATGCACGTGAGGGTCGGGCTTGTCGCTCTGAACATCTATTTCTCGGTACCCCTTACCTTGAAACCGGTATCGCCAATAAAGAAGCGTGCTTTCACTCTCCTTGGGATTACGGCTGCTACTGACTACTAATCCACCTTTAATAAAATATTTTTCACCCTGTTTGCTTGTCACCACTTCGTAAAGACTGTTAATGGATGATGCCTGCATTGAATCAAAAACGCCCTTTTGCTTTAGATCCCCCACCAACTGAATTTTTGTTTGTTTAAGATGGGTTTCATCAGAAACACTGACCGCTGTCACGGCATTCTTGGTACAGGAGTTGAGCGCGATCAGCAGCAAGGGTGTAAAAAGGTATTTCATTTTTTACTCAAATGAGTAGGGCTGCACCAAGTATTTGCAAGCTCAGTTAAGGGAATTTCCACAGGAAAGTGTGCGTACCCCATGCGCAGTATAGGTGTCCATTTTTTCAGCGTCTGGGCAACACATTCACCGGGGCCACGCTTCAATAACTCATTCGAAGGTTTTATTTTTTCTCTAATCTCGCTACTGTTGTTGTTCCACGAATTCTGTTCATCATTGGATTTTTTCGCAAGCAAGGCGTTCAGCTCTTGAACATACACAGGAAAAATATTCATTTGCATGATCCAATTTTGTGCTTCCACTGTTTCAATAATGAGCCCTAGACGACTGGTGGTTTCACTCAGCAACTTACTTTCGTTTTGATCCCAGTTTGAATTGATACAAGCATAATCATTTTTTGGAATATAACTATTACTGGCCAAGAATGGTTTAAATTCCAGATTTACAGTTTGATCTTTAGATGAATACTCGCAATCTGCGTAAAGTTCACGGATGTGATCCGCTGCTCTTAAATCCATTCCAGACAACAACAGTTGATGAAATTCGCGTACTTCATTGGATACATTTTCAAAGGATCGTTCCTGAAAAAAGTTTTTTTGTTCGGTTTTGTAAGTAGCATCATTGGGTAGGGCTGTTTTTCTATAGGCTTCGTCAAATTGCAAAGTCAACTTAGCCTGGTAACATGCCGGCATTTGCTCAGAGCCTAAACATGACAAGAGAATTTTTCTCACTGGTGCAACAGCGAGAAGCGACTTTAACTGTAAGAGAGAATCTGAAGACTTAATGGTAGGCGTTTTTTTACTGTCGGCGGAGCTGGATGCAGGCTCGCGGCGGAGCTTTAAGTCTCGTTGATAATCGTTCCACGCTTGCTCATCCGTTCTCTTTGAAAGAACCGGACTACACGAAGTCACGAGGGAGAGAAGAACAACAAGTTTAATGGCTGTCATTTTCAGTGACCTCCCGAACCGATTCTTCCTTTAATTGTGAATTATATTGAGTGCGCACCTTCCAATTGAGGGAGGGGCATGAAAACTCACGCGTATTACCTTGCACATTTTCCGTCTGTGGCAGATTTTCGCATAAGTAACGCCAATACAAAAGTGAACGCTCAGAACCATTTGGGTTCCGAGTCGATGCACTCGCAGGCATAACATAACTGCATAAACTAAATAGCAGCCAAAAACGAATACTCATTAGTATTCCTTTCGGCTATTGAACGTCTAAACTTTAGTCAGAAGATTGACTATTTTTTTGTAACTTGCTCCAAACGCATATACTTGTACTTATTGGCAATTGACTCTACTACACGGAAGTTTTTAACTTTCCCCTGCCTTAGACGGTAAGTCTTCTTGAAGTAACCATAGGCCCAAGGAGCCTCTTCTTGAATAATATCTTCCATCTGCTTCGCCAACTGCTGCCGGTCTTTTGAACCTGCAGGAATGATCGCTAGTTTTTTATAAAGAGCATCATATTGGGAGTTTTCCCAGTTTGAATCGTTGGGGCCTGGCGATTTGTTAGGACCATAAAGCAATTGGTATCCATTTTCGATATCGGGGTAATCAAACACCCAACTACCATAGGAGACTTGTAAATTACCCTGCTTCGCTTTTTCTAAATAAGAGGGGAAGGTATTGAGGATTACATTTACTTTCACGCCGATTGCACCAAATTGCTGAACAAAAAATTCACCCATTTGACGATAACGAGTTTCCACTCCTCGGAAATCCATATTGAGGGTCGGGAGTCCCTTTCCTTCTGGATAGCCGGCCTTGACCATTAACTCTTTTGCTCGCGCTAAATTCAGATCATATTTAATGGCTTTGCTCTCCACACGATCTGCAAGTCCCGTAGGGCACATTTCTGTTTGTTTTTCGCCCATGTATTTTTCGAATGTATCAATCCATTTTTCACGATCAATGGCGGACGAAAGGGCCTGGCGAAGATATTTATTTTGAAGAATTTTGTCCTTCATATTAAACCCAACCCAGGTAGTCACCAATGAGTTCTCGTGTTCGGCTACCACGTCTTTTTTAACCAGATCATCATTCAAATGGGTTGCATCGGCCATGGATGCACGAAAGCTATCTTTACTGAGTTCAAAAGTATCGAGATCGCCTTTTTCAAATTTAAGAATCCGGGGTTGATCTTCTTTGATCACTTCAAATTGCAGCGTTTCAATAAAGGGAAGCGCTTTTCCTGCATCGGTAAGAAAGCCAGCACCTTTCAACGCTTCAGAACCAGACACTGAAGGATAGGTTCCCTTAAAGTTAGGGTTTTTTACGAGAATAATTTTTTGATTGGTTTCCCAACTCTTCAAAGTATAGGGGCCAGTTCCAACGGGGTGGTCACGAAGGTTCCCATCTTTGTCTGCGTACATGTCCACCGATTCTTTTGGAATGGGCGAGGTAAACGACATCGCCAAAATATAATTCAAAATCGGGTACGGCTGAGTCAGCTTAAGCTCAATTGTATAGTCATCTTTAGCCACTACACCTGAAATTCCCGCATCAAATAGTTTTTGATACTCATCGCCCTTGGCTTGCGCCAAAGATTTTTCGAACTCATTAAAGCCCACTAACTTTCCTTCAAACACCCATGCGCCTTGTGACTGAATGCTTGGAATCGCTAGACGCTTGAAAGCGAAGATAAAATCCTGAGCTTTTAATTCACGGCCCTTGCCGCCGTTCGCTTTGAAACATGGATCATCTTGGAACAGGACACCTTTTTTCAGTTTTACCGTTACAGTGAGACCATCTTTTGAATACTCGGGCATTCCATCTGCAAGTAAAGGCTCTAGAGTCATTTGATCTTCTAAATACTTATACTGAAGAAAAGTATCGTAAATATTAGGGAGAACTTCCGCCGCTACCGAATCATAAGCATTAGCAGGATCGAGAGTTTTAACATCATCTTTCAAGCCCACGCGGAGCACATTGGCATTATTTCCGTTTTTATTGGTACATCCACTGAAAGCCGCAATAGAAATTGCAAGGCCGGCTATTACGAGAATACGAAGTCTAATTGGCTTCATGATTTTCCTTTCCTTATTTCAAACGTTCAACCACAAAAGTTTTTGCGGTTACCACTGCATCTTGAAGTCCTGCAGCATTCGTTCCACCCGCCTGGGCGAAGTCAGGTTTACCACCACCCTTGCCACCGAATTTATCCGCGCTTGCTTTAATCACATCACCCGCCGAAATCCCCTTTACTTGCGGGCCAACTGCTACAATTAAAAATGGCTTTTGAGTCTCAGGTTCTTTAATTCCCAAAATGACGATCGACGAAGGCTCCCTTTGTTTGAGCTTGTCCGCCATCTCGCGCAGTTTCTTCATTCCATCTACTGAATCTGCGGCCAATCCAGAAATTACTTTTACAGCGCCATTTGCGGTTTGCAGTGTTTCCACTTTTGAAAGAAGCGTTTCAATCTCAATACCTTGCTCCGCTGATTGCAGTTTTTCGACTTGTTTCTTCAGCTCACGTTCGTCCGAAAACAAACGGTCAATTTTATTTGAGATCTCATCGACTGTGGAGGCCTTGAGCTGATCACGAATGCCTTTTAATTTTTCATCTTGTTTGCGCAAATATTCAAATGCACCCTTTGATGTATAGGCAATGATTCTTCTCACGCCGGCCGCGATTCCACTTTCAGATGAAATCTTGAATAAGTGAAGGTCAGAACTTTGATCGACGTGAGTGCCACCGCAGAGCTCAGTCGAATATTCACCCACTTGAATAACCCTAACCTCGTTACCATACTTTTCACCGAAGAATGCAATTGCTCCGGCCTGGATAGCTTCATCTTTACTCATGACTTGTTTCTTGACTTGGTCATTTTTCCAAATTTTCTCATTAATCATGTTTTCAATTTGAGTGAGCTCATCTTGAGTCATGGCTTGAAAATGCGAAAAATCAAAGCGTAAAAGAGCAGGCGTTACGAGTGAGCCGGCCTGCTTCACGTGTTTACCCAGCACTTCACGGAGCGCCCAATGTAGCAAATGGGTTGCGGTGTGATTTCTCGCCGTCAGAGAACGGATTTCATCACTCACGCGCTGAACCACTTGATCGCCAACTTTGAGTACTCCCTTTTTAACTTTGAGATGAGCCACAATGAGTTCAGGAACTGGCCTTTGAGCGTCGAGCACTTCTGCCTCAAAATCACCATTCACGGACCGCACCCAACCCTGGTCACCCGTTTGTCCGCCGGATTCACCGTAAAATGGCGTTTTTGAGAAAATCGCAAGCGTAACTTCGCCTTGTTCACTTTGTGAAGGAATGACAGCGAGGGCCTCACCCTTGGCTTCGCTATGCTCATAACCCACGAATTCAGGCAGTTTTCCTGCTTTCTTAAATTGATCCACGAGCTGAAACCATTGACCATCGAGAACTTGGTCGCCCGTTCCCTTCCAGTGCTTACGCGATTCTTCACGTTGTTTTTCCATCGACACTTCAAAGCCTTTTTCATCGAGCTCAATTCCACGTTCATCACAGATCGTGCGCGTGAGGTCGAGTGGGAATCCAAAAGTATCGTAGAGTGTAAACGCAATGGTACCGTTTAATACTTTTTTGCCAGGGCTTTTGCTGAGCTTGGCGAGCTCTTCATCCAGCAGTCCCAAACCGCGATCGAGTGTTTTGAAAAACTGTTCTTCTTCAGCTAAGACCGCTCGTTCGATGAATGCCTTTTTCTCGACGAGATCAGGATAAGCATCTTTCATTTGCTCGATCACAAAGCCACAAGTCTTATGAAGAAAGGGTCCATCGAATCCGAGCTTGCGCCCGTGACGAATCGCTCTTCTCATGATTCGTCTGAGTACGTATCCGCGACCTTCATTGGAAGGCATGACGCCATCCCCAATTAAAAAGGTAGTAGCGCGTGAGTGATCGGCAACCACACGAAACGAAAACACCGATTCATCATTTAATTTCGGATCTAACTTTGGCGCATAAACTTTATTCGCTAATTGCGCAGTTTTATCAATAATGGTGGTAAAAAGATCAATATCGTAGTTGGTCGGAACATTTTGAAGAATGGATGAAATACGCTCAAGACCGGCACCCGTGTCGACCGATGGTTTTGGCAGTGGGTTTAGTTTTCCACTTGAATCTCGATCATACTGCATGAACACCAAGTTCCAGAACTCCATGTATCGATCAGTGCCTGCATTGACGTTGGTTAAAAAATCTCCGCTTCCGTATGCTTCACCGCGATCAAAATAAATTTCAGTGCAGGGGCCGCAGGGACCAGTGTCGCCCATTGACCAAAAATTATCCTTTTTACCGAGACGATAAATGCGGTCCAGCGCAACACCTTCTTGTTTGTGCCAAATATCTGCTGCTTCATCGTCTGTTTCGAAGACGGTGACATAAAGCTTATCTTTGGGCATCTTCAATTCTTGAGTAATGAATTCCCAGGCAAAGTGAATGGCATCTTTCTTAAAATAATCTCCAAAAGAGAAATTCCCGAGCATTTCAAAAAAAGTATGGTGGCGGGCGGTAAATCCCACATTTTCCAGGTCGTTATGCTTACCACCTGCGCGAACACATTTTTGCGAGGTGGTAGCCCGAGTGTAAGGACGAGGATCCTTACCTAAGAACACGTCTTTAAACTGAACCATACCCGCAGTGGTAAACATCAACGTGGGGTCGTTGGAGGGAACCAGTGAGGAACTCTCGACAACAGTATGTGCATTTTTCTTAAAATATTCTAAAAAACTGGATCTAATTTGAGCTGCCTTCATGATCCAAATAACTTACTGGATGTACGGTGTTTTAAGCAAGAAAAGGTTTGAAAGCGGCGGCGCGTTACAAGCCAAATAAGCCTCGCTTGCCCAGGGTTCATTCCTTCGTTACAATCAATCAATGATGACCACTCTGCCTTCGTCCGCATTGATGATTTATTTCAAGGACTACGAACAATATCACCAAACCAATGGTAATAAAAAAACACATTTGGTGGGCGTCCCCCTCGTCGTGTTCAGTCTTTTGGGACTACTCAGTCATGTCTTTTTATGGGCACCGTCACCTGAGTCCCTATTTAGAATCGACCTCGGGCTCATTCTCTTTTTAGCCGGATCCATTTTTGCTTTGAAAATTGACTTCAAACTGGGAATTCCCTTCGTTCTTTGTCTCTATTTCAATTACTTACTTTCTCGCCACCTCTCCTTAAGTATCCTTACCGCAATTCAAGTGATTGGATGGACTTTTCAACTCTTTGGCCATTATCAATACGAAAAAAAATCTCCAGCATTCTTGACCACCATTGAGCATCTCTTCATTGGGCCCATGTGGGTATTTTCGTGGGTCATTGGCTACTACAAACCGGCGGGCATATGAAATCTACTTTATCCACACTCCTCATCTTACTTCTCAGTGGTTGCGACTTTTCCTGTAGCGGCCCCAACGCGAATTTAAAAAATGCTCAACCACTTGAATCTAAGCAAGAAGTCTCAAAAGTGCCCACTTTTGACGAGAATTATTCTTTTGAGGTCATTCACAGTTACGAAGCTTTTGGTCCAAAGGTTCCGGGCACGAGCGCACATCAAAAAGCAGGTAACTGGATCATCAGCGAACTGAAAAGATGGGACACTAGCGTACTGGAACAAACGACCACTGCAAAAACTTACGACGGCAAAACCATTCCCGTTCGGAATATCATCGCTCAAATCAATCCAACTGCAAAAACTCGCTACCTCTTGTCAGCACACTGGGACAACCGGCCCTTTGCTGATGAAGACAAAAAGGACAAAACAAAACCAATTCTGGGAACGAATGATGGCGGAAGTGGCGTCGCGGTTCTACTCACCATTGCCAAGGCCATGCAAAATGTGAAATCCGATTTCGGAATCGACCTCGCTTTTTGGGATGCTGAGGACTGGGGAAATGCAAGAGACGGTAAGGGATATTGCCTTGGTTCAGAATATTGGGCTAAAAACCCTATCCCAGCAAAATACCATGCTGAATACGGCATTAATTATGACATGGTGGGAAGAATAGGATCTGTTTTTCCGATTGAAGGCTACTCGATGCGAAATGCCGCTTTCGTGTATGACAAACTCCATCGGGCGGCAGCGGCACTGAAAGATGAAGATTTTTTTCCTTCCTATCAAATCGGCCCCATCATTGACGACCATTACTACGTGACCGTTAATACAGGAATTCCTATGATTGACTTGATTTATATGACGGAAAACGGCATGTTCCCTCCTGAGTGGCACACGCATCAAGATACCGCTGAATTCATTTCACGCGATATTCTAAAGGTCGTTGGACAGACCACGCTTCAAATGCTTTTCAGTCAGTAAGAACGAAATAGAAATAGGTAGCTTATGAAAAACGAAGACGAATCTCAGACTCACGAGGTGACCATGGAAACTTTTGAATCCATCGTAGATCTCCACCCCCTCGTTATTCTGGATTTTTGGGCCGAATGGTGCCAACCCTGTAAAATATTTTCACCCTTATTTGAAACGATGGCCGAACTTCATCCCGATGTATTTTTCGGAAAAGTAAACACGGAACAAGCAACTGAATTGGCCCAAGCTTTTCAAGTAAGATCTATTCCTACGGTGATGGCTTTTAAAAATGGTGAACTTGTTTTTGAACAGCCGGGATTGCTTCCACCACAGGTTTTCGAAGAACTCATCCATCGACTTAAAAGCGACGTTTTTTCAGAGGAATAAAAATGGAAATTGTTCTTTGCACTCTGAACGCGCGCTATTCTCATGCGTCTTTTGGGCTTCGTTATTTATATGCAAATCTTCGGGATTTGAAGTCACGGGCGGTGATCAAGGAATTTACCATTTCTCAAAATCCAAAAGACATTGCTGAAACACTCCTAAAATTAAACCCAAAAATTGTGGGTTTTGGCGTGTATATTTGGAATTCAAGCGAAACACTTGAGATCATAGGGCTCATCAAAAAAATCTCTCCTCACACCATTGTGGTGGTGGGTGGGCCAGAAGTGAGTTTCGAATCTGAGACTCAAACTATTTGTAAAATTTCAGACTATACACTGAAGGGAGAATCCGATTTTTTGTTTTATGAGTTTTGTAAAAAATACTTGGCCTCACAAATTCTTCCTCAAGAAAAATACTTATCCGCTGAACTCCCGAAAATTGACATGATCGAATCTCCCTATCCACACTACTCGGACCACGATATACAAACGAGAGTCATCTACGTCGAAGCATCGCGAGGTTGCCCTTACAAATGCGAATACTGCCTTTCATCACTCGATCAGTCAGTTAGAAATTTTAATACCGAAAAATTTTTAACTGACATGCAAATCCTCATTGACCGTGGTGCCCGCCAATTTAAATTTATCGACCGCACTTTTAATTTAAGTCCCTCGATCAGCACAAATATTTTAAAGTTTTTTCTTGCCCGGGTTGATCTCGGTTTGTTTTTACATTTTGAGATGGTTCCTGACCGACTTCCTCTTGAGCTGAGGGAACTGATTGTGCAATTCCCGAAGGGGTCCCTTCAATTTGAAATCGGCGTGCAAACTTGGAATCCCGCGGTGGCAAAGAATGTAAGCCGGAGACAAAACTATACTTCTATTGTTGAAAACATCAGTTTTTTAAGCCAAAACACGGGGGTTCACATGCATGTGGATCTAATCGTGGGACTTCCGGGGGAAACACTTGAAAGCTTTGGGAAGGGTTTTGATGCACTTTACGCGCTGAAACCAGACGAAGTACAAGTGGGCATCCTCAAACGACTCAAGGGAACACCTATCGTAAGGCACGATCAAGAATTTGAGATGGTTTACGAAGACACTCAGCCCTTTCAAATCTTGAAAAACCGCGATCTGAGTTTTCAGGATCTTCAACTCATGGCCAAGTTTTCAAAATATTGGGACTTATGTGCCAACAGCGGAAACTTTCCTGAAACCATTCAATTTATTTTGGAGTCAAGCCACTTTAACGAGGCCTTTGGAACGTCCACCTTTAAACGATTCATGCGGCTCAACCAATATTTGATTGAGCGGCATTCTGAAACGCACAGTATTGCGCTCAATACCTTAGCTGAATCGCTTTATCATTTTATGCTTTCCCTGGGCATGTCTGAAACTGACGCGGGGTTATTGCTGGTAAAGGACTACGAGCGGGATCAAAAACGTGGCTTACCGGCCTTCCTGCAAATCTACAATTCCAAATCCAGTCGAAGTCCAAAACTCACTCACCCGCAAAGTGCGCTTCCCGACCGCCAAAGAAGACGTGTCAGCGGAACCTCAAACGTTTAATAAAATTCAGCTCTGCGCCAATTTTTAATCGTTTAAAATGAGATATTAACCCCCTCGCAATCACAATCGCTTCTTCAATTTTAACTGGATTATGCTATCCTTTCACTCATATGAGCGATCAACCTATTGTTACTGCAGCCCCTACCGAATCAAAAGAACTCACGAGCTTTGCTGACCTGGTTTCTCTTTGCAAGCGCAGAGGATTTGTTTTCCCTTCTTCCGAGATTTACGGCGGAATCGGATCATGCTGGGACTACGGCCCATTAGGTGTAGAACTCAAACTCAATATTAAAAATTCTTGGTGGAAAGCAATGACCGACCGTGATGATGTGGAAGGTCTCGATGCCTCAATTCTGATGCATCCGCGCACATGGGAAGCATCTGGGCACGTAGAAGGATTCGTGGATCCGCTCGTCGATTGTAAAACCTGTAAGGGCAGATTCCGCGCTGACAAACTGGAACATGCGTCTTGCGGAAAGAAGCTATCGCTCCAACCCGGCAAACACAGCGAGTGCGCATTAACTGAGCCCAGACTTTTTAATCTCATGTTTAAAACCCACATGGGTCCACTCGAAGATTCAGCAAATATTGTTTACCTTCGTCCAGAAACTGCACAAGGAATTTTTGTGAATTTTGAAAATGTGCAACAAAGTGCACGACAAAAAATTCCGTTCGGGATTGCTCAAATTGGAAAAGCTTTCAGAAATGAAATCACCCCTGGCAATTTTATTTTCAGAACTCGTGAATTTGAGCAAATGGAAATGCAATTTTTCGTTAAACCCGGTACCGACATGGAATGGTTCGAGAACTGGAAGCAAACCCGTATCGACTGGCACATCTCTAATGGACTTCGCCGTTCAAAACTTCGTTTTCATCAACATGGTCCGACTGAGCTTGCCCATTATGCAAAAGCCGCATTCGATGTAGAGTACGAATTTCCAATCGGATGGCAAGAAATCGAAGGCGTTCACAATCGTTCAGACTTCGATTTGAAACGCCATCAAGAATTTTCAGGTAAGAAGTGTGAGTATTTCGAAGAGGCAACTAAAGAAAAGTTTATCCCTTTTGTGGTTGAAACGTCGGTAGGCTGCGATCGGTCCCTTCTCTCCGTACTTTGCGACGCATATCGCCTGGAGGGTGAGCGCACTGTACTTAAACTTCATCCAAAACTTGCTCCCTACAAAGTAGCCGTATTTCCTTTGATGAAGAAACCTGAATTACTCGAACTTACGGACAAAGTTTTTGGAACAGTGAAGAAACACTTCCGCAGCACTTACGATGAATCCGGCACGATTGGGAAACGCTACCGCAGACAGGATGAAATTGGCACTCCTTACTGCGTAACAATTGATTACGATGCTCTCGCTAATGGCGCCCATCCAGGCACCGTCACGATTCGCGAGCGCGATCAGATGACTCAAGAGCGAATTCCTGTGGAAAACGTAGTTGCTTATATTCAGGATAAAATGGCGAACTGGAAATCAGAATAGATGGCAAAAGAAAAGACAGCGCAAGTTACTCCCATCGCAATGAGACTCCTTGCACTGTCTTTAGTCGGCATCGTATTCTCGGCATGTGCATCTATGATGACTACGGATGAGAATGCCCGGGTCACTAAAGTAATTCCGCTGTCAGAAACACCAGAAGCACCCAAAAAAGCCCCTTGCCCCCTTAAGCTATTTACCACCCAAGACAGCAATCTCCGGTACGTTGAGCTTTGTTTAATCACCGGAAGTAACGAGAACTTAGATCGAATTATTTCTGATATGAAAAAAGATGCCTGCGAATGCGGTGCCAACGCCCTCATCATCAAGGAAGCGAAGACTCCGGTACTCACTCATGGCTACAATGTAAATGGTGAAAACTCAACGGAGAGCGACATCCACATTCCAGCGCAAGCATCTGGCGTAGCAGTGAAGCTCCGTTGATTTATTTACTTGTGGGTAATTCGAGTGCTAAATGAGCGCTCATAAATACTGATCAGAATATCGGTGCGGGTTTTCCGATCGTAGTTCTCCTTCATGAACTGAACAGACCGTTTTCCCATAATTTTTAATTCTTCAGGGTCTTCTAACATCATTCTTAGTTTTCTTTGTAAATCAAATGAATCACCCGAACGCATCAAGAGTCCACCTTGGGAATTCCCAATCCACTCACTAGAATCGGGGCCACTGGCACAAATAATAGGTGTGCCCATGGCGAGTGACTCGATCGCTTGCAACCCAAACATCGCTTTACTCGAAGGCAACACATATACGTCGAGCGTGCCCAGCACCTTGGGAATTGATTCTTCATAGGGAGCTAAGATAATTTGATCTTGTAAATGAAACTGCCGAATTAGGTCAATCAGTCCTTCGTTGCCTTTGTGCTCAAAACCAACAATCACAAATTTTGTTCTCTTGGCGAGTTCATCATTTCGGAGAAAAGAAGCAGCAGCCTTGATAAAGGTGCTCTGTGTTTTTACATACTCTTGGGAAGCAATCATACCCACCAAGTAATAGTCGGGTTCAATACCCCACTTTTTTCTGAGCACGGTAAAATCAAAATGGTCTGGATTAAAAATATTAAAATCCAATCCCGGATGTACTACATTAATTTTATTTTCAAGTACGGGTCTCATCGCCTGTATTCGTCTTCTGAGCGCCACCGAGGAAACCAATAAGGCATCAATTCGACCATAAAACAAAGACTGAACGAAGTGTCTCCAAGTTTTAACTACTTGAGGGCTCTCTGATACTACCACTGAAACATGGGGATGCCTGATCATCCAGGGAAGGATAGAACCCAAATAATCAGCGTTAAACGAGTGAATAATATTGACCCCTTGTTGGATCTCATTTCTCAATATATGTTTTATTCTAGTATCAAAAAGTTCATGGGGAGCATGCTCTAGGGCAATCACTTTTGATCTACCGAACTGCAGAAATCGTTCATAGAGAGGCGTGCCTTGCAGACAAATCACTTTCCAAGAAATGTCTTGAAGATTTACCTCAAACAGATCCTCAAAGGCAAGCTGTTCGTCTTCACCAAATTGATCAGAGAGATGAATAAATAAAACGGATAATTTATTTCGCAAAGAATCCAATTTCAATCTCCTCTAAAACCCGTTGGGGCAAAATACCTTTTAAGCACTGATTCTTCCGATCACCTTCGAATCTACACACATTCCGTTCGCATGGCCAACATTCAATTGGGTTGATGCTCACCTGAACAGGAGCGGGGCCGATGGGCCGAGTGCGCTTCGGATCAGCCGCTCCGCACACAATATGAACAGAACTTCCGCAGAGAGCCGCTACGTGAGCAAGTCCGGATTCATTACAAAGTGTAAATTGTGAGTGTTTGAATAATTTCCAATGGGCCGAAACCCAGCCTTTTCCAGTAAAATCTTCTACATTGAGCTCCCTACGAAGCATTCGGTTTGCGATATCTTTCTCCGCGTTTCCTCCGATAATGACTGCCTTAAAACCATGTTTTTTCTGAATGAGCGTAATCAAGTCGCTAAATTGCTCAACTGACCAGCGCCTAGAATCTGCGGTTGCGCCGGGAGCCACAATAAAATATTTTTCAAGAGGGGGCTCAATAGGAGCTACATCGGGCCAATGTTGAGTGGCATC